>CAZTSB010000040.1:0-62820 GCA_964616435.1 uncultured Puniceicoccaceae bacterium
ATTGAGCCGGGGACACTGTCGGCGAAAACCGAGTATAAAGAGTTGAAAGCCTGGGACTCGCTGGCGATTTTAACGGTTACCGATGCTATCGAAATGGAGTACGGTGTTCTGCTCAACAGGAAGTATTTTGAGGGCGCTGAAACAGTCGGGGATTTATACGAAAGCATTCAACGAAATGAATGAAATCTGCTAACATATGAAAGACCTTTACATCGTCGGCGCCGGAGGATTCGGGCGCGAGGTTTATGGTTGGTTGCACGATATGGGTGTGTCGGGTGATTGGCAGTTCGGGGGCTTTCTGGACGATAATCCCGAAGCCTTGAATGGCTTTGATTACGATAAAGGTATTGTTGCTCCGATTCGTGATTTTACAGTGAATCCGTCGCAGCTTTTTGTGTGTGGCATCGGGGAGATATCGACCAAGATCAAACTTTGTCAGCCATTGCTTGACCAGGGAGCTGAATTTATGACGGTCATTCATCCCACTGCAACCGTCGGTAGAAATGTTCGATTGGGCCGGGGGGTGGTCGTATGTCCGGGGGTGGTTTTGACTTGTGATGTTGAAGTGGGTGATATGGTTATGATTAACTGTCTTAGCAGTGCCGGGCACGATGTAAGCATTGGCGACTGGTGTACGATCAGCGCGCACTGCGATCTGACCGGTTATACGAAACTGGGGCGCGGTGTTTTTATGGGCTCCGGTGCAAGAGTCATTCCGGGCAAATCGGTCGGAGAGAACGCGGTGGTTGGCGCTGGTTCTGTGGTCATTCGATCGGTTGCCGCAGGGCAAAAGGTTTTTGGAAATCCGGCACGAGTGTTTGCTTAAACCTGGATTATGCGATTACGTAATTCGGGTTAAACATCGTTTGCTTCAGCAGTTGTTGCCAGGCCGATTTTGGCCAGGCTATCGAGGATTTCTGAGAATTCATTTACCTGTTTGAGTTGATCAATGGTCTTGTTGCTGGAAAGGCGGATAAAAAACTGCTCTTTACGCAGGTTTAGGCCATGATGCTTAATATCGATGAGCGCTCCAAAAATATTGGGCTCACCTTTTTGTTTGTAGGAATAAGCTTTGTTGCCAATTAGATGCCAGAAGTAGACATTTTGCCGGTCGGTTTCTGTTTCGTATACGCCGAATTCAGCAGGTTGAAATAAAAGATCACCATGCTGGAATGGCATGCTATACTCGCGTTTTGTGCAGTTCCAGCCGATTTTTACCCAGCAGGTGTCGGGTGTGTGTGCTCCTGCCCAGCGATAGGAAGCTTTGCCGGGGCTCCAGTAGGCAATGTAAAGCCCTACTTCGGTATCGTTCTTTGTGTAAGTGCGGAAGATGGCATCATCAAAGTTTAGGAACTCGGAAATGCGGGCACTTGATTCGGGTGTGTCGGCGATTTCCAGATCTTGCATTTTCCAGCCCGGCAGATTGCTCGGTATAACCTCTGCCAGTGTTCCGTTGAAAGTTCTTTCAGGTGGTGGGATCAGGGCGAAGTAAGCCTGAAGGCCTACAGCGCCGAGCAAGGCAGCTATGCCTAAGATAAATATCGTCTTTTTCATTAGAAGTTTGCTTTAAATTAAAGAATTAACACAAATGATTTGTTCTCTTGTAATTAATCCAAGGTCGAGTAGTTTCTTTCGAATATGATAGAACTCGTTAAAAAAACAATGCTCGCAGGAGTCGGTCTGGCTGTCGTAACCAAAGATAAAGTTCAGGAGTCACTGGAAGAACTGGTTGAAAAGGGCAAGCTTACTAAAGAAGAAGCCGCTGAAATGTCCGACAAAATTGTTCAGGAAGGCACGGAGCGGACTGAGAAAGCCAGAGCGGAGGCAGGTAAGCTGTTTACGGAAATGCTGCAACGAGCAAATCTTGTAACCCGGGATCAGTATGATGCCCTTGCTGCGCGAGTTACTGAACTGGAAGGGCGCCTTCACAAAGAATTTCCCAACGAAGACTGATATTTGAAGCAAAGCCTGGGCAAGTAAAGTCGCCTCTACCTCAACAATGTAGTGATAGAATTCGCTGCTAGTTAGTTGCCAATCATCAAATTCTGGCTTCTAACTCCCTATTGAATGAAACCGTTTAATTATCTAGCAAATGCAGTACGAGCGCCGGAAATCGTTGCAATCCTGGTGCGTTGGGGATTTGAAGACCTCCTGCTGAAACTGGATACACCTCAGTTTCTACTGCGAAACTTGGTGCGCAAGAAAGTGACGCATCTCACACCATATGAGCGTGTCCGCAGCGCATGTGAGGAACTGGGGCCGATTTTTGTTAAGTTTGGTCAAATTTTAAGTACGCGTCCGGACCGACTACCGGAGCCTTTGGTAATGGAGTTAAAAAAGCTTCGCAGCCAGGTAAAACCGCAAGCCTATGAAAAAATCGAGCCGGTGCTACGAAAAGACTTTGACCAGCCGTTCGATGAACTCTTTACGGAATTTAACCGTACTCCGGTGGCTGCCGGTTCGTTGGGGCAGGTTTACAAAGGGCGGCTGAGTTCAAATGGTGAGTGGGTAGCCGTAAAGGTCCAACGTGCAGATATTCGTAAGACCATTTCAGCAGACCTGGAAATAATTGGCTGGTTTGCCCGTCAACTGCACGCGCGCATTGAAGATTTGAAAGTGTACAATCTGCCAATGCTTGTCAGGGAAGCGGAAGACAGGCTTGAGGAAGAATTGGACTATCACAATGAAGCGGACAATGTAGAGATTTTCAGGGCTCTTAGTTCAGGCCTTGAGCGTGTATTTGCTCCGAAAGTATATACTGAATTTACAACCCGTCAGGTACTGGTGACAGAATGGGTGGAGGGCATTCATCCACACAATGCAAGTCTGGAGCCGGATAAGGCCCGCGAATTGGCAAAACTGGGCGGTGAATCTGTATTTCATCAGATTGTCGGGACGGGATTCTTTCATTCCGATCCCCACTCGGGCAATATGCTGATTACCAGCGATTATCGAATCTGCTGGCTGGATTGGGGGCAGGCGGGGCAAATTACACTGGAGATGCGCTATCAGCTGGCAGATTTGTTTGAAGCAATTACAAACAGGGATGCCGAGAGAGTTATACATATAGCAGAGCTTATGGCGGCAAATAACCATCGGGTTAATCGCCGAAAACTGAGCAAGGAGATTACTTTTCTACTAAACAAACATAGGGATTTCGGGCTCTCCGGCACCAAGATTGGAACCGTGGGTCTGGAAATGCTCTATATTTTCGGGCGCAATGGCATCGAAGTCGCCAGCGACTATGCTCTGCTCTCAAAGGCAATCCTCTGTGTGGAAGAAACTGCTCGTACGCTGGACCCTGATTTTGATATAGTCGATGTAGCGAAGCCATATTTGTCAAAGCTTGGCAGGGAGCAATGGAGCGTGAAAAATCTCAAGCGGCAAGTGTTCTACCCATTCAAAAAGACTTTGCACATCCTGCAGCAGCTTCCTGAAACGACCCAGCGGATACTGTATCGCCTTGAACAGGAAGACCTGCAAATTAACTTTCATCATACCGGGACTGAGCGGCTTGAAGAAACATTCAATGCATCAATGAATCGACTGACGGTCGGAGTTATTCTCGGATCACTGCTGATCGGCTCTTCGTTGATCATTACAACGGGAGTTGGCCCTTTACTATGGGGCTTCCCCGCGATTGGAATACTGGGCTTTTTGGTTTCAGGTATTCTCGGTATGTACATAGTAGTATCCATTTTAAGTAATCATCACTAGAAACGTGCAATCAGCAAAGAACAGTCAACTATGCTTGAGGAAGATTTAAAGACACACCTGCAACTGGATGCAGAGGCAAGGCATTCACTGCTTCGTGTCCTCTGGCGAAGCCGATTAGGAGATCTCCGTGAACAAAGTCTTATACGACAAGGTAAGGGATGGTTTCATATTTCCGGGATGGGGCATGAGGCGCTTGCTGCAATTGCTCTTTACATGGAAGCCGGGGACTACGCATTTCCCTACTATCGTGATCGGGCTTTTTGTCTGCAGCGCGGTATCAGCGACTTTGAAATGGCGCTCGCTTTTTATGCAAAGCGTGATTCGTCCAGTGGAGGTCGTCAGCTCACCGGTCACTTTAGCGACCGATCTCTGAACATCTGGAGTCACCCTTCACCCGTGGGCGCCCATCTGTTGCCCGCCTGTGGTGCTGCCTGGGGAATGCAGCTCGATGGTAAACCGAATGTTGTCTACGCCTCTCTGGGTGAAGCAGCCGCCCGGCAGGGTGATTTCTTTGAAGCAGTCTGTTTTGCCAAGGAAAAGAAGTTGCCCATCGTTTTTGTCGTGCAGGACAATCGTATTGCAATCAGCACCTCGACCACATGGACAAACCCGATTGCCTTGGGTGTGTTGGACACGAGCGAATGGGTACGTGTCGACGGTAGCAAGGTCGAAGCAGTTGCAAACGCGGGGCGTATCGCTTTGGATCAGGCCCGATCCGGAAAGGGGCCGGCATTTATATGGTGCGATGTGGAACGATTTTCCAATCATTCAAGTGCAGATGACCAGCGCATGTATCGAGCTGTGAGCGAGCTGGAGGCAATGAATCGGAACGATTCGATTCACCGTTTACAGGACCAGATGATTGCAGATGGTCAACTGGACGAAGAGCAGGCAGCAGCGATTGAGGAAGAAGTGCGCGAGGAGATTAAAGCCGTGTATCGTGCTGCAAGCGAGGCGGACGACCCGCTTGCAGAAGAGTACGAACTGCATATGACGGGTGCGAGCCAGGAAATTCCGGAACCGGCGATAGAGCTTGATAAATCCTGTCGCATGCTAGATGCCGTCAATCGTACATTCCATGCAGCAATGGATGAAATGCAGGATGTGGTCTTTTTCGGTGAGGATATCGCCGATCCAAAAGGGGGCGTGTTTAACCTGACCAAGGGCTTATCGACCAAAGACCCGCAGCGTGCGGTGAATTCACCGCTGGCAGAATCAACAATAATGGGTGTAGCTGTGGGATTAGCCTCCTATGGTAAGCGACCTTGCTTCGAAATACAGTTTGTCGATTTCATTTATCCGGGCTGGAATCAACTGGTTTCCAATATGGCGACTCTCCGCTGGCGCAGCTTTGGTCAATGGACCTGCCCTTTGGTTATTTATGCGCCATGCGGTGGCTATCTTCCGGGTGGAGCTCTGTGGCATAGCCAATCAGGTGAGTCGTCTTTTGCGCAAATCCCCGGTATACGTGTTGTCGTGCCATCGACTCCGGGAGATGCTGCCGGTGTGTTCTGGACTGCCTTGCAGGGCGAAGATCCGACGATTATTCTATTGCCGAAGCATCTCATGTGGGCTGAGTTGCCCGCGCCAAAATCAGTAGCTTCGGTGCCGCTCGGTCAGGCCCGGATGGTGCGCAGCGGTGATTTGCTCACCCTGATTACCTGGGGGAATTGTATCGAACTGGTCGAAGAGACGCTTGAATCGATGGAGTCAGAGCTTGATGTCGAACTGATCGACTTGCGTTCCATCGCACCCTGGGATAAAGAAGCGATAACTGCTTCGTTGATCAAAACCGGGCGCCTTATGATCGTCCAGGAAGACAACATAAGTTCCAGTGTTGCCCAGATGATTGTTGCAGAGATGTGCAGTTTGCCGGAAGTGCTGGAGAATTTAAAGGCGCCGCCGGTGATTGTTTCAAAAAGCGATGTACATATCGGCTTCAATCCGATTTACGAATATGCGGCATTGCCTGACAAGGCGCGAATTGCTGCCGGACTTGAGCGCCTGCTCTCGATAACTCTTGAGACGTCGCTTGAGGTAGAAACAACCGGCGGGACTGTCGGCAAGAAATTGATCAATAGTGCACCTGCCGATCTTGCACAAACCGCAAATACACATAACCCATCTGAAATGTCCAAAACAATCACCGTTCCGATTCTTGGCGAAGGAATTCGTACTGCTCGTGTCGTATCCATCCTAAAGCAGGCTGGAGAATCAGTAAAAGCGGATGACCCGCTCTGTGAAGTAGAGACGGACAAAGCCGTGTTTCCGATTGAATGTGACGCCGATGGTGTTCTCGGTGAATGGCAGATCGGCGAAGACGATGAAGTGAAAGTCGGGCAGGATCTTGTATCGCTGAAAACGACGGATCCGGTGGCAGAGGACAAACCTTTAGCTGTCGGCTCCAATGACGTGAAGTTATGTCAGGACGCCGATGCTGCCAAAACCTCTGCGCTTTCGCCTGAAGTGATCGGTTCCATGCAACGGATCATTCCCGCTACGATTGAGATGACCTGCAACTGGGAGTCTGTGCGCGATGCCCGGCTGAAAAGTAAAAAATTACCCGGCGGTACGCTCTCAACATCAACAATGACTGCATGGGCGGTGGTCGAAGCGATGCGTAAACATAAGCGGTTTGCTTCCACGGTAAAAGGCGAGCAATTGGTAAGCGATCCAGAGCGATTTGATCTGGGTGTGGCCGTTGCATTGCCTGGCGACAAGCTTGAAATAGCTGTCGTAAAACATGCAAACACACTTAGTTGGGAAACGTTTCCGGATGTATTTAACCAGTCATTGAGTCGTGCGCGCAAAGGTGAAGTCGATTCAAAAAATCGTGTGTCACTCACGATATCCAGTATGAGCACCTACAATGTGCGCTCAGCGATACCGGTTGTGGTGCCACCCGCTGTGGCCACACTTTTTGTCGGCGCCCCCTATCTTGCATCGGATCCAAAGTCCAAAGACAAGGATAGCCGCGAGGTCGTTTCATTGGTGCTTACCTTTGATCATCGCTGGATCAACGGTGTTGGCGCTGCTGCATTTCTCTCTGATGTGCGCAAAGGGATTGAACGGTTTGAACGTCGAACGTTGAACGTCGAACTTTGAATCGCTTAAACGTGCTCGAAGGCGTTACCACAGGATTTGTTCTTTCACTGGCTTTGTTCCCGGGAACAATATGGTTGGTGAAGGTTGGCATGGTGGGCACTGCAAGGGAAGTGTTTGTTGTCGCGTTCGGATTTGCCCTGTCGCAATTTTTCTGGTTGTTGGTGGCAACTCCAGGACTGCTCATGATGACAAAGCATCTCGCTCCATTGCGTCCGGGGATGCATCTGTTTGCGACCTTTGTGCTTTTTTATATGGCATTTAAGACGATTTGCAGCTCTCGGGTCAAAGTGTTGGACGATGCAGGTGAACTGCCTTCGTCAAGAATCTTGTTTCGAAATGCCTTTAACCGTGCATTGGCGATACCAATGCGTTTGCCGACAGCTATGGCAATTTTGCTGGCAACCGGCGTATTTATAAACAATCCTTCCGATTGGGAAGTGCTGCCTTCGATAATATTTGGCAATTTAATTGGTGTCACCTGGTGGTGGGGGCAAATCTTTCTGCTTACGGTACTTTTTATCAGGCGTGTGCCAGAGCATGTAACAGCGAAGTCGCTAAATAAAATTCGTCCTTTTTGTGCAAGCCTGCTTTGTCTTCTTGGGATTATTTCTCTGACGCTCGCCGGGTAGGAAAGCTTGCTTGTGATTGAATTACACCCGGCATGCGGATGAACCTGTCGAGGTAGGTGAAGAATCCATCGGGGTAGGACGATTCATGCCCGGGAGCGTCGTTCTTCCTCGAAAGATAGGTCGTCACAATCGTCTGGACGGTTAGCGTGCAGTTCTTCGGGCAGGCAAATATAGTAGATTGTAAGCCAGCAACTCCAGCTCCAACGATACAATAATATGGGCAGCAGCACTGCAAAAGTGAAGGCTACGGTCAAAGCAATCTTAAGTGCAATCCAGTTTGAAAATCCAAGTATCAGAACCGGTATTACAAAGGCAAAAGAAGCAACGCCATAATTCAAGCAAAGCGGGCCAAGATAGTAACCGTCCCCGCGTTTTATCAGCATACCGCATTCTGGACAGTGGTGCTCGATTTTTAGCATTGATTTCGATAGCTTAGCCATACCGCAATTTGGACATTGGCACTTAAACCCGCGCTTAATAATTTGGCGGGTAGTTGTTTTTGAAAATGATCTTAGATTCGAATTAGTCATCTTTGGGTCAAAATAATTTTGAAGATAATCCCATTTCATCAAAGATTCAAGCAGTGTCTGAGAATCCCCTTGGGTAAACTATGGTATTTTTATTTGAGTCTTTGATTTGAGATGAGTTGATAAGATTTTTGGAAAACGCTTAGCCGGCGCGCGGTACTTTACTGCCTTATACGATCTCTCCGATAATAGATCGCCTCATTCTATAGCTAAGCCTAAAATTATTTGAACAGATTGTGCATTGGTAGCAAGCGCAGCACCGTCTCGGTGCGCACCAGCGTCGTTTGAGCCAGAGCGCTCGAGCATTCGATGCGGTGCGAGACGCACCTGCGCTACCTTTTTACCAAAGAAAGGATATCATTTGAGTGTAAAAGTAATTCCAAGCTTAGCTATATTGCATCAACCGGGTTGAAGGAACCTGAACTTTAAACACCAAACAGTCGAAGACTCGACGTCCAACGTTCGATGTTCAAAGTTCAAGGTTCGGAACAGATCAGAAACGGACGTTCACTCCGACATCTACACTTCTTCCTGGCAAAGGTGCCGTATCACGCAGAAACGAAGTATGCACTCGAGCGAGATCGTCGGTCAGATTATTCACTTTTACGAAAAGTTCGGTCTCAGCGTAATCTGTTCTACAGCTATAAGCCGCCCGAACTCCCAAGAGTGTATAGCTGCCGGTCGAATCTTCTCCAGTGGCTGTTCTGCTTTGCTCACCTGTATGAGTCGCATCGACAAAAAGGGAAAAATCCTGATACTGAACATTCACGCCTGTACCGATTCGCCAGGGCGGAGTCCGTGGCAGGTTTGTATTATCACTCGTGTTTTTAGCCCGAATCATATCTCCAAAGCCACGCAGATCAACTAACCAGTCATCTGTTTCAACAATGCCCCACTCGACCTCTGCTTCCAAACCGTAAAACTCAGCGGAGACCGCCTGGTAGGTCCGTTCGATAAGTTCTTCGCCTTCAAAGTCTACAGTGCCGGTATCTGCGAGAAAAATGAAGTCATCAAAGTGCGTGTAAAATGCAGAAAAAGCTCCGGTCAAGACGCCTTCAGTGCGTCTCAGTATAGCTTCAACTCCATAAGCAACCTCTTTATCCAGCGACTGATCGCCAATTTCAAAAGCGCCTGTTGCAAGGTGTGGACCGTCACTAAACAATTCGGCCGTTTCCGGTTCGCGCTCGGTGTAATTCAGATTGCCGCCAATAGACCATCCATCCGCTAGTCTGAAAACAACACCTCCGCTTGCGCTTGCAATGAAATCATCGCGATTTTCAGCCCCTTGAAACTGCCTCAGAAAGGTCTCTAGGCGCACTCCACCATTCAAAGTCAATTGTGGTGTCAGCTCATATTGCTCCATTACAAAAAGCGCCAGTCGCTGAGAATCTTCTCCGGTAATTGCCGGATTTACTCCGGATTCACCGGCAAGGAAATTTTCTTCACCACTAACGCTAAGCTCATCAAAGTTTCCCTGAAAACCCAAAACGCCTTCCAGGTCGCCAAAACTGTGCAAAATTGCAGCACGGCTCTCCAAGCCTTCACGCTCAAAGGTAGCCGCGATTTCCCCACTGGATTCAACTTCGTCGTGAATGTAATCACCATAGGCGAACTGAAGTTCTATATTATTAATCCATTCCAACGATTCTGGCGCTATCGCTCCTCGAAGTTCAAATCGCTTACGCTTCAGTTCAATCGTCGGCGCCTCTTCATTGGGCACTCCATATTGTGTATCGAAGTGCGAGTACGCAGCTCCGAGATAGCCATTATCAAACAGATAAGATCCGCCGAAACCAGCCGTCCAGGTCTCGGATTGGCTGTTTGCAACGGAATCGACACGCGTGCCATCGGGAAGCCGAAAATCGGGAGCGTCATAATCCTCCGTTTCACGATAGGTGCCATTGGCCTGAAATACAAATGCCCCTGCCTCAACAAGAGTAACCCCACCTGTATTAAAGCCGTCGTTGACCCCAGTATATTCGACTCTCGCCTGACCGGACACCGGCTCGCCGTCCGCATGACTTGGGATCGTCCGGTCGATCGTGTTTACAACACCACCGATTGCATTAGCGCCATAGAGCAAAGCCGAGGACCCCCGCAGGACTTCAACCCGCTCAATCAGCATCGGGTCAACCGCAACCGCATGGTCCACCGAAGCTGCCGAAACATCAAAGGTATCCAAGCCATTTTGCAACACGCGAACTCGCTGGTCGCCTAGCCCACGAATGATGGGGCGGCTGGCATTAGGTCCGTAGTAAGACTGCGTTACCCCGGGATCAAATGCCAGAGTCTCACCAATCGTCTGCGCCCTTACCCAATCGAGTTCCTCGCCCTTGTGCACACACCAGGCTTGCGTAAGATCAGCGATCTCAGGAGCCAGTGGTGAAGATTGGACAACTACCGGATCCAGTTCATAAAATGATGATGATTCGTCGTGGTCGCCATGACCCAAAAGTGTAACTGCAGTCGAAAGTGCAGATAAGTAAATTCCAAAAGTTTTAGATTTCATAATTAGTTATAAATAGATTTTGATTCTTTCTCATGGAGTAACAATAAGCAGAGAAATGATTGCGCCCTATGATGCGCGATTCAGGTACGCCAAATACGGTTCCAGCAAATATGGCACCTCCGCACCTCTACCGAGAACGATATAGGCTACCTGACAATAATTTTGTATAACTAACTAAGTGGTGGAGCACGTGCCTGAGCGACACCTCCGAAATCCTTCGCCCGCACCCTATCCGATTCAATTCTAACTCTTGCAGCGACAGCAAGCCGCGCAGGTAATTGAATCATAGAGTCATCCGCAGCAGTAACGCCCTCTTCAAAGAGAACTACCGGACAAGCCCCGTCTTCGTCTCCAGGCATATCCTCTTGGGATTCGTGCCCGTCTGAAGTATGCGGCAATCCTCCACAGGTAGAATGCGTATCTGAATGCGTGTTGGCAGTACAGTATCCACCATGAAACACCCAAGCATGGATTTGAGGGGAAACCGAAGCAAGCGATAGCAAGCACACCTGTGCAATGCACAGCAACGCGACAATACGGCCCAGCTTACTACTTAATTTCATATGGATAACAACAAACCGACAATTTCTTCAAAAACTAAGTATTCAAGCTAAAAACGAACACACTCGCTGCGGGCGAGTGCAAAATGACATTCATGTCGCCCCGTGCCGTCAGAGTTCTTTGTAAAGTATCTTTGAATTGCGTCCACTGGCCTCGTAGTCTGTTTTTCTGCTTGCCGGCAGGTCGTCGAATTTACCTTCTGTAAAGCCACATATCGTTATGAAAAATGTAGCGGCCTGAGTGGTCAGCGCCAGCAGGCGTCTGGCTCCACGTTTCTTTGCATCCGCCTCTGCATATTCAACCAGACGCCGACCGACACCTTTATTCTGGTAAAAAGGCTGTACATAAACGCTGCCGATTTCGATCAGTTTGTCTTCCTCGTAGGGCTGCAAATAAATACAGCCGATGATACTGCCATCAATCTCGTAGACAAGAAAGTCGTCAATTGATTCCTCAATCATGTCCTGTGACCGATCGACCAGATTCTCCGAGCGTACGCCGTTTTGCGTAATTGTGTAAATCGCGTAGGCATCGGCTTTTATAGCATGCCGGATCGATTGATACTCATTACTGTAAATCATGGTGCCGATGCCGACTTTATCAAAAACTTCCTCAAGCAGGGCGCCAAAGAGGCGTCCGTCCAGAATATGTGCGCGTGGAGTGCCCGAATGAATGGCTTTTACCGCATTGAGCGCTTTGCTTTTCAATCGCTCCGGAAGCTTCGATGCGTCCTTTTTCAATATTGCATCCAGATCAGCTACGGGGAGATTTTTCAGTGCTTTTCCATTGAGTTGTAAACCATCCTGGGTCGTCAGATAGATCAACTTTGAGGCGTTCAGTTTTGAAGATAGCTCTGCTGCCAGTAGATCTGAATTGACGCGCAGCGAAGTACCTTCGCGGCTGAATGCGATCGGCCCTATAAGTGGAATCGTATCCGTATCCAAAAGATGATTGAAGAACGGAGTATCTAGCTTGTCAACGGTGCCACTGTACAACTGATCTTCACCGCCGGAAATACCTGTTTCTTTACTTCTGACGGCATTGGTCAGTACGCATCTCAGGTTGTTGCGAGTAATTTCCTGCATAATGGTTGAGCTGACCAGTGCCGATGCTTCCACTGCAAGCTTGAGCGTATGGGCATCTGTTTTATCTTCACCGTATGCATCTGTGATCGGGATTTGCCGCGTCTGGGAAAGAGCCTTCAACTGGTAGCCAATGCCGTAGACAAGAACCACTTTGATATTCAAAGAGCGCAACACAGCAATATCCAAAAGCACGTTCTGGAAATTCGCGTGAGCAACCAGGCTGCCATCCAGGGCAATGACAAACACATGGTCCCGGAACATGGGGACATATTCCAGAATGCCGCGCAGATCCGTTGGCTTAATCATGCTTTTAACTGTTTGAGTGATTGACATGGGAAGTTTACTAGCGGTGATTGCGCATACTCTCAGCGCGATAAATGGCACGCAGGTTCTCAAAATCTTCTTCGCGCGAGGCGCTGCGCAGACAGTAATCGTAAAGTGTGCATTGTTTGATTTCTTCGATCGCTACTTTCAGGCGTCGCTGGATTTCGTCATCCTCCTCGGTTGCCCGTCCGCGCAATCGTCGTTCCAGTTCTTTGATGTTGGGAGGGAGTATAAAGACCGTTACGAGACGTTCCTTCAAAAGTTCGTCAGTCTTTGCTTTTTCACGCAAGGAAGCAGCGCCTTGTACATCGATGACGAGCAGCAAATCTATGCCGGTAGTAAGCTTCTCCTGCACATCACTCTTAAGGGTGCCATACAGATTGCTGTGGACTTTGGCATATTCATAAAATTGATCGTCTTTGATTTTTGCTTCAAAGGTTGCATGGTCAAAGAAATGGTAATCGACGCGATCTTTTTCGCCTTTGCGTGGTTTGCGTGTCGTTGAAGTGACCACCCGGGAAAGGGCCGGCTCTTTCATGAGCATGTGATTACAAAGCGTCGTTTTTCCACTTCCGGCAGGACCTGAGACAACGATTAAAAGGCCTGTTTTGGAAATCGGAACATCCATAGCAATCAGTAGGTCAACGCTACGCCAATAAGTAAAGCGCCATATGCTGCAAGAGCGCCGCCGGCTATCCGTGGTCGAAGTTCCTTCCTGTAGAGCCAATCCAGAAAATCACGAAGTCTATACGGGCTGGCTCCCAGATAAATCGAAAGTACAATCAGCAGATACACAAACGATACCAGAAAAAGGCGCATCTGCGGTTCCTGCATGTAGGCAGCGTCCAGGAGTGCGCCTGAAACGAGGAGCGTGAGCGCGGCCAGTCCGCGGACAGCAAGGAAGTCGGGTACGTAGAAAAACGAGCCGACTGCTGTTGCTAGAAACAACAGGAAGAGCAAATGTCTGTACTGTCCGAAGTCAGCCGGGCCAAGGTGCATCACTTTATATAGAAACCAGGCAGAAGCAGTTCCCATTAGCAAAAAGGCAGCCGTCTGCGAGCGTGGAAAGGCTTTAGTGTGTCCGGCGGTCTTCGCCCCATGCCACAAGTAATGCCCGCCCAGAAGGAGGAGAAAGATACCGGTTCCAACAGTTGCCTGAAAAAGTGTCATAATAATGAGCAATAAATGTCAGCTAATCGGCAATGTGAAGGTAAAAAAGTCTGATTTTAAGGCACAGAGTACAATTCAACTATGTATCAGGGTGGCGCAGCATCGTTCCCGCTTCGCTCTGTAAGCTTCGCAGGACACGGCCCGGTGCGCACCCGCGTTCGTGTAATACCAAATCTAAAAAGTTTGAGCTATTTACGTAGAAGCGGCTTCCAGCCGCTTAATTTGTTATGTAGCAGCGGCACGAGGCCGTACCTGCGCTACCTTTTTTATTCGACATGTTGCTACAAATTTGAATTACACCCGTGAAGAACAACTGAATAAAGTAAAAACTTGCTATGAGTGAACCGACTACAATCGACAGTGGTGAACGAGAATTTCAGGAACGAACCGAATTAAACAGCCATCTTGCCTGGGAGAGTTTTATTGCTCTGGCCAGACATCCGAATCGTGTGCTGATTACGGATCGTACACTCCGGAGGCGCGAAATGAAGTCCGGTTTATTGCTGGCGTTGGCCTGGAGTGTGTCGCGGCAGTTGCTGAACTGGACGGATCGCAACCGTGTCGGCATTGTTTTCCCGCCGGGTATTGGCGCTTGTATCGCTAATCTGGCTGTGGTGCTGGCGGGAAAAGTGCCGGTCAATCTGAATTTTACACTCGGACGCGTGAGTGCAGAGGCGTGCCTGCGAAAGGCAGAGATTGACTGTATCCTGACGACCGAGCAGGTGCGAAAGAAGATGTCCGATTTTCCGTGGCCGGAAAGCGGAGTGGTCGATATTGTTGAAACCCTGAAAGGGATTTCCAAATTGAAGACATTGGCGCTGCTCACGGCGATCAGAGCGCTTCCGGCAAAGCTGCTTGCAAGCGTGTTTAAGGTTCCTTCGGTGGGTGGAGACACCGAAGCGGGTTTGCTGTTTACCAGCGGAAGTTCGGGTGAGCCGAAGGGAGTCATACTTACGCATCGCAATGTGCTGGGCAATTGCCTGCAGATAGATGGATCGCGGCTGTTGCCGGCTGGTGAGAAGATGATCGCCAGCTTGCCGATTTTTCACAGTTTCGGATTCACCGTCACTCTGTGGTATCCCATTCTCCGTTGTGTTTCGGTGGTTACTGTGCCGTCGCCACTTGAGTTTAAAAAAATTGCTGAGGCTGTTGCGGCAGAGTCGGCGACCGTGCTGGTTAGTACGCCAACATTTCTGAAGCCATACATTCGACGTGTAGCGCCGGAAAAACTAAAGACTTTGAGATATGTTATCACCGGAGCGGAGAAAACACCGGACGGTTTTGCAGAGCTATGGCAGAAAACCTTCGATAGCGAGTATCTGGAAGGGTATGGGCTCACCGAAACATCGCCGGTGGTCTGTGCCAATTTGCCGGATAAACTAATCGCTGTGGGAAGTTCCGGAAATAGGGGAATTTCCGGCTTCAGGCCAGGGTCCGTTGGTCGTTTGTTTCCAGGTCAGGCCGCTCGTATTTTGGATACGGATACAATGGAGCCTTTGCCCGTAACTGAGACCGGGCTGTTGCTGTTGAAGGGACCTAACATTTTTGGAGGCTATCTGAATGATGCGGAACGTACCGCTGAAGTCATGCAGGATGATTGGTTTATAACCGGTGATCTCGCTCGCTTTGATGAGGATGGGTTTCTGTTTATTGAGGGGCGCCTGTCGCGTTTTTCCAAAATTGCCGGTGAGATGGTGCCACATGGCACGGTTGAACAGGCTTTGGTCGAGGCCTTCGGGCTGATGGATTCGGACGAGCCGATGCTGGCAATCGGTTCACGCCCGGATGAGGCGAAGGGTGAATCGCTGGTTTTGTTGTCTGCGATCGATATTGAGTTGTCGGAGGTAAAGACGAAGCTATCAGCCGCCGGATACTCGAATCTTTGGGTACCCAAGGTAATCAAACGCGTGGATAAGGTTCCGACACTGGCGACCGGAAAGCTGGATTTGCGCATGATACGTGCTCTGTCAGAGTCGAGCTGACAAAACCATAAGCCGGACGTCTGCGAATTTGGAGGACTTCAAAAGCGGCTAAAACACATGACTAATCCATGTAGGCCAGCGTTTGTGCAACCGTGTCGACTTCGGCGGCGCCTTCGAGTAATTCATCCAGTGGGTCGTAGGTTCCACTAAGCAAGCTCTCGCGGGCACCTGCTTTGATTTCAAAGGGTATTGATTTGCCGTCAAACCGGATCTGTTCGTTTTCCAGGTCGATTGTGATTTCGGTGTTCGGATTGTCTTCAATTGCATCTGAAAGAGTCTGACGATCACTCTCTGACGCGCAGGCACAGATTATGCCCAGGTTGGTTGAATTACCAAAGAAGATTTCAGCAAAACTGCCGGCAATCACTGCCCGATATCCGGCGCGGAAAATCGACTGTGGTGCGTGTTCGCGAGAGCTGCCGCAACCGAAGTTGTTGCCGGTAACTATGATGGAGGCTTCGGAAAAGCGTGGATCGTTCAGATTGTGCGCTTTGTCTTCGCCGGATTCTGTTTTTTTAACATCATGGAAAAGGTATTCACCCAGCCCGTCGAAGGTGATGCATTTCATAAACCGTGCCGGAATGATGCGGTCGGTGTCAATGTCGTCACCGGGCACGAATACGCCTTTGCCGGTAATTTGTTGGATTGGATCAGAGGACATGTTTGAAGAGGAGTTAGAAGTTTGCAGAGCTGGGCATTAAGCCGCCGGAGCGCTGCTTTTTGAATCGATCTTGAAGAATTCGCGGGCGTCGGTGACTTCACCGTTGATTGCCGCTGCCGCAACCATCAACGGGCTCATCAGCATGGTGCGCCCGGTCGGGCTGCCTTGGCGGCCTTTGAAGTTTCGATTTGAGGAACTGGCGCACAATTGATCGCCGATCAATTTATCGGGATTCATTGCCAGACACATGGAGCAGCCGGCGCCACGCCACTCGAAACCGGCGTCGGTGAATATTTTATCCAAACCCAACTCTTGAGCTATTTGGGCAACGACCTGTGAGCCGGGCACGACGATGGCTTTAACGCCTTTAGCTACTTTGTGACCGTCCAGATAATGCGCCACTTCCTTTAAATCAGAGAGGCGGCCGTTGGTGCAGGAGCCCAAAAAGGCGACATCGATTTGTTTCCCTCTTACCGGACTGCCTTCCTCAAATTTCATGTATTCAAGCGCTTCTTCAATCGATGCACGTTCGGACTCGGTTTTACCCTCGGAAACTTTTGGAATGGCCTCATCGATTCCGACACCCTGAGCCGGAGTAATTCCCCAGGTAACTGTTGGCGGCACATCTGCTGCGTCAATTGTGACCACGTCGTCGTAGGAACAGCCTTCATCGGATGCAAACGATTTCCAGCGTTCGACGGCAGCGTCCCAGTCCGCGCCCTTGGGCGAATAGGCGCGACCTTTGAGATATTCAAAGGTTGTTTCGTCCGGATTTACATAGCCGACCCGAGCGCCACCTTCAATGGACATGTTGCACACGGTCATGCGCTCCTCCATGGTAAAATTGTCAAAGGTAGAACCACCGTACTCGTACGCATAACCGGTGCCACCTTGCGTGCCGAGTTGGCGGATGATATGCAAAATTACATCCTTTGCATAGACACCGGGGCGGAGTTTGCCGTTTACATTGATGCGGCGCACTTTGAGTTTGTTCAGTGCGATCGTCTGTGTTGCCAGCACATCGCGTACCTGGCTGGTACCAATACCAAAGGCAATGGCGCCAAATGCTCCATGAGTCGCGGTATGAGAATCGCCGCAAGCGATCGTTGTGCCCGGTTGAGTGATCCCCTGTTCCGGGCCGACGATATGTACAATCCCCTGCCTACCGGTATTGGTATCGAAGAAAGTGATGCTGTGCTCGGCACAGTTCTTGCGCAGTTCTTCAATCATTCCCTGTGCCAGCGGATCGCTGTAGGGCTCAATCGCTTCATTCGTCGGGACGATGTGATCGACCGTTGCAAATGTGCGCTGTGGGTACTTCACTTTGAGACTTTTGTCGCGGAGCATGCCAAAGGCCTGCGGACTAGTGACTTCGTGGATCAGGTGCGTTCCGATCAACAATTGTGTCTGTCCGTTTGCCAACTGGCGTACGGAATGCGTTTCCCAGACTTTTTCGAATAAGTTTTTAGTCATAGCTAATTTTTAAACGGGTTAATCTCAATAGAGTCTCAATAAGGATTGCTTTGCGTTTTGTTGCAACCGCAAAGCAACTTAATTTTAAAAAACGGTTTTATGAGTCGAATGCTTGTTTCAATCTAAAGTTTTCGGCATAAAAAAGCCCGCAGTCGAGAGCGGGCTTTAGAAAGGTAAACGGATAAGGAAGCCTAGCTCTTGATTTCACGATGCAAGGTATGGCGACGAAGAAATTTGTTGTATTTCATCTTTTCGATGCGCTCCGGCTGTTTTTTCTTATCGCGTGTGGACATGTAGCGAGACACCGGTTTATTCTCGGCGCGCGCTTCAGTGCATTCGAGGATGACATGTTCTCTTGGCATAACTAAAATTGCGTTAAATTCAGAAAGAACGATACAAAGTGAATACTTAAAATTTTAATGCAACCTTTTTTTGCAGGGAATTTTAATAATTGGGTGTAACTTGATTTTGTAGCAACATGTCGAACAAACAAGGTAGCGCAGATGCGTCCTCGCACCGCATCGAATGCTCGGGCGCTCTGGCTTACACGAGCAGGTACGTACCGAGGCCGTGCCCTGCGAAGCTTATACCATCTCTAGGAAGGTTTGCGACTATGGATCCAAAGTCGAAATCCTCATCGAAATCCAAATCGATTGCGATTTCGATGAGGATTTGGATAATGAGTAAATCTTTCAGACCTTCTTAGATTTGGTATTACAGAGCGAAGCGGGGACGGTGCTGCGCTAACAAACGTATTTTTGCATTACACCCGTTAAAGAGAATTCCTTAATGGATTTTGAGTTTGACCCGGAAAAGTCTGCAATTAACAAAGCGAAGCATGGAATTGATTTTACAATGCGTATGAGATTTTACGACGCTCATGCACATTTGCCGAACTTGGAGTCCGGGAATTATCAGACGTCCAATCAGGCCAGTTCGGATTCATCCGAGCGAACGTATTCCGTTATCAATGGCACCTCACCTGATGACTGGCCAGCGGTTCTTGAGTTTACCCGGGGGGATTCCCGGACACTGCCGGCAATCGGACTACACCCTCAAAATGTTGAGAAGGTATCGGCAGGTTGGAAAGAGACTCTTTTGCAATTTCTGGCTGACAATCCTGAATGTTCCATCGGTGAAATAGGTCTGGATCGTCGATACCAGAGCAACGATTTTGCAAAGCAACTAGATGCTTTTTTCTGGCAGTTGCAGCAAGCCCACAACCGTAACCAACCGGTTTCCATTCACTGTGTAAAAGCGATCGGCATGTTGATGGAAACGCTGAGAACCCATGTGCTACCCTCTCGTGGCATACACCTGCACGCTTATGCAGGCCCCGTGGAACTGGTTTCAGAACTGGTTGAAATGGGTGCTTATTTTTCTTTTTCCGCCAGGCAATTGGAATTGAACAATGCAAAAGTGCGAGATCGAATGCGTGCAATCCCGATGAATCGCTTGCTGATAGAGACGGATAAAGCTCATACAGAAGACGCTTCAGGATTGCATAACTGCTATGTCACCATTGCTGAGATGCGCGGAATTCTCGTCGACCAACTGGCAGCGTGCATTGAGGAAAATTTCAAACGCTACTTTCTCGCTTGCTAATACTACTATTGCTTTCCTGGCGGGCGCCAAGATGCATCCCCTTTTCAGCCAATTTCAATGTAACTATATAGGTTGTAATCGTGTAGCGTTTTCACAGGGTAAGGTTGTAGCTTGATATACGGCACGTCTTGACAAAACGTGCAAAGAAATAAATCGTACATCATGTAAAGTAAACGAACACTTGTAGTTGAAGATACACTTGTTGAAAAAGCAAAATTCCTAGAGAGAGCAGAGAATAAAGACCCTCGGGGTAAGCCTTGAGGTATTTGAAATTAAAAATTACAGATTTAAAATTTGTTAAATGAAGCAAGCTTCGAGGTATTCATTATCTTATAGCGAATAAAGAATTTATCGGTTACATCTGTCCAAAACAACCTTATGACCCAAATCATTCCCATCCGTTCTTCCGTAGAAAAACGTTATGCCGACGCAGCGAAGCAGCCGGAAGCCGCCCTGTGTTGTCCGGTCGAGTACGACCGCAAATATCTGGAAGCGATTCCCCAAGAGGTGATCGAGAAGGACTATGGATGCGGCGATCCGTCGAAGTGGTTGAAAGAAGGTGAGACTGTTCTGGATTTGGGCTCAGGAACAGGCAAGATCTGTTTCATTGCGGCACAGGTGGTTGGCCTCAAAGGCAAGGTGATTGGCGTTGATATGACCGATGACATGCTGGAAGTTGCGCGGCGCAATGCACCTGTGGTCGCTGAGCGAATCGGTTATTCAAATGTAGAATTTCGCAAAGGGCGCATACAGGATCTGGCGCTTGATCTGGATCAGCTCGATCAGGCTTTACAAGCAAAACCGGTTGCCAGCGCTGCCGACTTCATGGATCTGTATTCGATCACTGATGAGTTGCGTGAAAGGCAGCCGTTGATCGAGAGTGACTCTATAGACGTTGTTGTGTCGAACTGTGTGCTAAATCTGGTCGAACCGGAACAAAAGCCGCAACTGTTTGACGAGATTTTTCGCGTATTGAAACGTGGCGGGCGGGCAGTGATTTCTGATATTGTGAGTGATGAGCCCGTGCCCGAAGCAATGCGAAATGATGGGCATTTGTGGAGTGGCTGCATCTCTGGTGCGTTGACGGAAGAGGGTTTTCTCAAAGCGTTTGAGGCGGCGGGATTTTACGGAGTTGAACTGGTGAAATTTGAAACCAAACCATGGCAGACGGTTGAAGGCATTGAATTCCGTTCGGTTACCGTGCAAGCCTTCAAAGGAAAACAGGGGCCGTGTTTTGAGCATAATCAGGCCGTAGTGTATCAGGGGCCTTTCAGATCAGTTCAGGACGATGACGGACATCGCTTTGACCGCGGTGTGCGTAAAGCAGTTTGCGACAAGACGTTTAAGCTTTTACAAAGCGGTCCGTATGCCGGGCATTTTGCTGCGATTGAACCGTTGATAAAGATCAGTCCCGAAGATGCTAAACCGTTTAAATGTGCAGCTAATGCTCGCCGACATCCAAAAGAAACCAAGGGACAGGATTACTCGATAACGACTGAGGCGAGTGAATGTACGAGCGGTGGCGCCTGTTGCTGATGTCTTTCGTTTTAGAAAGAACTATAGTCGTACCAGTTTTGGCATATGCGTGAACAGTAATTTTAGTGCAATGGTTATTTCGTCAATGCCGACAATCTTTGCGAGCGCTTTACGGTAGGCTTCAAGTTGCGGGCGATGGTGTTCGGTGGCCTCTTCGAGTGTTCTGCCTGCGTGAATGCGGTCGGTTTTGAAGTCGATGATTTCGGCGCCGACAATGGTTTTGTTTTCGTCCCGATGAATGACAACGCGGTCAAAGACGCCGTTTACAAATTGATCTTTTTCGATATGGCTGAAGGCTCGTTCCCGCCAGACAGTGGCTCGATCTGAAGGTTGAGTGAACAGGGTGCGGATGTCGGGCTGGGCGAAGCAGTTTTGCAATGTCTGTTCGACTGTTTTGTCCGGATGCTTCGGTAGTTCCGTAAGCCATTCGATGTGTTCGAAGGCGTCGTGTACCAGGGTGCCAAAGTGGGTGGCGGTCTGTTCGAGTTCAAAGCATCTGGCGGCTGAAATTTGTTCGGATTCACGAGTTGACGGCCGGGAAAGCTGAAGTCTTGGGTGTGCCGGTGGAAACGACTTTTGGGAAGGCTCCACTATGGTCGAGTGTTTGGGCGCGGATGGTTTGAATGTCGTGTGCCAGTCGGGATCGCCGATACTCCAAATAACTGGGTAGAAAGTTTGAGATGTGAGATTTGAAATTTGAAATTCTGCCTGGGATTCGCTGCCGAGGATCTGTTTAAGGAAGTGAACCATTGATGTCCGGTGCGCGCCTTTGAGGTCGCTGATCATGTAAAGGCCGCGTTTTGCCCGGGTCATTGCGACATAGAGGGCGCAGAGGTTGCCGAAGTCGCGCTGGCTGGTTGTCTGATCAAGTAACTGCTTCAAAATAGGATCGGCCTGCATCAGTTCTTTGCGAATTGGTTGCAGAAGCCAGCGGGTGTTGCCCTGGTCGTCCTGAAGTGGTGTAATGTCGGTTTCGCTGCGGGAGTATTTGTCTTCATTGATGAAGAGGACGATGTCGTATTCAAGACCTTTGGATTTGTGGATCGTCTCAATAATTACAGTATTTTCTGACTTTGAGTCGCCTGCGTTGCTTGCTTTCAGAAACTGAATCAGACCGTCGATACTGCGGACGGGTTCGTTGTCAAATGCACGTGCCAGATCGACCAATTGTTGCAAACGCTCGCGGTGCCAGTCATCGTTTTCAGGGAGATGAGCAGCTATTTGTTCGGCGGCCCAACGCAGGGCGCTTTCGCAGCTTTCGGAAAAGAGCCGTTCTCGCAGAGCGACTGCGGAGCCGGCGAGTGCAGGACCTTGGGTAGAGTGGTCGATCATTTGTAAATAGCTGCGTGCAAGGGTGTCGCCCGGGTGTGCCGCCAGTTGGAGCAGCGCGAGCAGGGCAACGCCTGCGGCATTGTCGGACGCAGGTTTGACTGCCGAGCCATTGTGAATCGGCAACTGGCAATGTTCCCTCAGGTAGTCGGCGATCTCATTTGCGTCGGCATTCTTGCGTACAAGTACGCCGACGCTCAGTCCGCGTTCAATTGGGTTGAGGTCGTTCAGAAGTTGCAGGATCAGTTCATTGCGCGTGGGGCTTTCGTCTTTTTGTGCTTCCAGCCAGCAGGCAAAGCCACTGAGTGCTTTGGTCGCCGGCGAGGCTTCGTGCTTTTGCCAACTGCGAGCCCAGCGGGCAGCGGCATCTGCGGAGACGGTCTCGGCAATGACGTTTAGGTCGCCGAAAACGGTGTTGACCGCTTCAATAATTGGTGGGGCCGATCGCCAGGAAATTGAAAGCGGCTGCTGAAGAATGCGGGTCTCGCTGGCGCCGTTGTAGTGTTCCTGGATGTCGTGAAAGAGCCGATCGTCACTGTTACGCCAGAGGTAGAGGCATTGCTTAGTGTCGCCCACGTAAAAAAAGGAGCGTTGTTCTGAGGTATCCTGGATGACTTCGTCAATCAGATTGGCGACGACTTGCCATTGCGGGCGGCTGGTATCCTGAAATTCATCGAACAGCCAGTGGTCGAAATGACCGTCCAGCCGGAAGTCCATAAGCTGTCGGGTTGCGGCGTCTACATTGCTCATTGGCGAGCCTTCGGAGTCCGGAACCAGCAAATGGGTGAGATCTGCGAAAGTAAGTTGGCCTTTGCGGCGGATGGTCCGGTCGTAGTGTTTGTGATAGGCCTGAAGTATGCGATGGACACCCCCTGTGTTATTTAGCGCCCGATGCAGGTGGTGCCAGGCAATTGCTTTGAGACAATCGGCCAATGTGCTACAGAGCGGTCCGCTGAGTTGGATTTCTTTGCGAACCTTAATGGAAGCTTGCCCGGTAAAAATATCGGCGGCTTTTGTGAGTGCGTTGCTGAGCAGGCGGTTCAGCTTTTCATCTTTTCCATAGTTGCGAATATGCGCCGCGGCGGTATCAAAGTCATTTCTTTGGGATTTGGTTAAGTTTTCCGGAAGCGCTGCAATCAGCGCATCTGCGAGTTGATCCCAGTCGGGTGATCGGTCTGTTTTCCAGGGGCATCCATCTGGCCAGATTGTATTTATCTGGCCCCAGTACACTGCGTCCGGGGTATCGAGATAGAGTTCATAGAGGTGGTCCGTGTATGCGGAGATGATTTTTTCGACACTGCGTGCGTCTCTTCCGTAAGTAGCTTGCTTGAAGGCATGCCAGAATTCATTGAGTTCGTGGACGAGTGTTTCGGGACGATACACAATGTGATTGCGTGTTTCACTTCGTGTGCGAGCGGCGTTTGTTTCGTCCAGCAACCTGAGATCACCGGAAAGACCCAACTCCAGAGCAAATGCAGATACGATACGGAAAAAGAAGCTGTCGAGTGTTTGCAGGTTTAGCCGGTGCGTGTTTTGCAAGAGCAATTTTAGAAGATAACCGTAGCGTTCACAGTCGGCGTCGATAGAGAGTTCCCTGGAAAGCGAAGCGGCACGGGCTGTGTCTTCAGCGGCAGCACAAAGTTTTTCGACGATTTTCTGAAAAAACTCACCGGCTGCTGTGCGGGTAAAAGTTAGTGAGATGATTCGTTCCGGCTGTTCAAATTGATGCAGCAGATAGATGAATCGATTGGTCAGGGTGTAGGTCTTTCCGGAGCCGGCTGAAGCAAGAATTGCACTGTTTTGCGAGAAGTTCAAAGCGATAGGATTGTCGGGTGATGCATTCTTACAAGTGCAACGGATTTTAGCGGTTAATGGACAATCAATTGGTAGAAAATGACAACTACCACTTTTCGAACTTTTTCCGAGACTTTTTGATACAAATTAGGCTACTCATAAAATGTATTTTATCGAAATTCCGACTTACGGATTAATATCGGCGATCTCACCAACACTCGCATCACTGAAAGTAACATCACGCTCTTTCGTATAATTACTCTGTCCTGACAAAGCTTCCAGCTTGGCGTCAATATTATCATTCAAGTAAGTTAAGCGTACTTCACGACTCATAATAGCCAAACGTTTACTACTACTTAAGCGCCACTCACGCGAAGCTTCAACGGCATCAAATTTCTTTTTCGAGTCCATAGATTAAATTCTTAGGGCTAACTATACGCACTTCTCGGTAGCCACGCAAGAGATTTGCTGCATTGAATGCATTTTCACGATACAGATTTGCCAAGTGCTTGAAATTCCAACTTACGAGATACTTAATTCGCGCTACCGTACAAATGGCAACATGCTGAGCATCGTCAAAATAACCGCCGATAACAGATGTATCAATATAGATTTCAGAAGCTGGCATAAAACCACTCAAATACACTTACATCCTTTGAGCCAATTGTTTTTAGCTGAAAACGTGTCGTCGTAGACTTTGGATTACGACTAAATCGTCCTAGTCGATACGGCGCATCTCACTTACTTTAGGCAGATATTTGCGATCTTGTTCTCGCTCCCAGGCTCCTACAAAACCACGAACAAATTCTTCTGAGCCAAGGATTGCTCCATCGCTGAAGTAGAAATGAAAGGGATTTTATACTCTTGCGCTATCATTCAAAATCAGATCAATCAATAAATGGCGCAAATTACAGTTATTCGTCATCCAAAGGAACGTCGCAGCAAGTGCAGTCTGACGCCGTTGGAAGGGCGTGCAGATATCCGGTTTTTTCGAGCGCGTCCGGAGTGGACCTTTGATATTACCGGTTTTACAGTGCTTGCGTTGGGAGCGCCTGAACTGTCGATGAGGGATGCGGGTCGTCCATTGTTGCTTCTCGATAGTACCTGGCGATTGCTGCCGCAACTGGAAGCTTGCTTGATCGGAGACGGAGTGCGACGTACCTTACCGGCAGTCAGGGGCGCTTATCCGCGAGTGAGCAAGATTGCAGAAGATCCGGCAGGAGGACTCGCTTCAGTCGAGGCGCTGTTTTTGGCAAAGTTATTGTTGGGCGAGCGAGATGATACTTTGTTGGCACACTATCACTGGCGTTCCGAATTTTTGGAAAATCTGAAGCGTGCCAGCATTTTTTGAAATTTGAAATTTGAAATTTCAAATCTAAACAACCAAGTTGCTGAATTATGAAATTAGGAGTCTTACATTGGTTGATCAGGATATTCTTTGCAGTTTTTACGGTTTTGGCCATCGGCTGTGGAGGCTCAAAAGAGGACTCTTCAGAAAACAGTGTAAGGGAATCTCTGGATGAGCCTTACAAAATAGTCTGCACGATTGGTATGATTACGGATATTGTCCGTAATGTTGCAGGTGATCATGCTCAGGTGGAGGGGATCATTGGCGAGGGTGTGGATCCACATCTATACAAGCCGACGCGGGGTGATGTGGTGGCGTTAAGCGAAGCGGACGTGGTGTTTTACAATGGTCTTTTGCTTGAGGGCAAGATGACGGATGTGCTGGTGCGCGTTGCTAGTACCGGGAAGCCGGTGAAGGCAGTTACAGAAGCCATTCTTGAGGACGCAGATTACCTGATGGAAAAAGACGATAATTCCGGGCATACTGATCCCCATGTGTGGATGGATGTGCAGGGGTGGATAAAGGCGGTAGGAGTGGTTGCCGAAGCCCTTTCGACCTTTGACTCGGAGCACAGTGAAGCATATCGTTCCAACGCAGCGCAATACGTTAAAAAGCTAAAAGCGCTGGACGCCTATGCGAAAAAATCAATCGCATCGATACCGGAATCGCATCGTGTTTTGATAACCGCACACGATGCGTTCAACTATCTGGGCCGAGCGACTGGTTTGACTGTGTGTGGCATCCAGGGGCTTAGTACGGAGTCCGAAGCTGGAGTGCGCGATCTGGAAGAATTGATCGACTTTATCATTCAGCAAAAAATACCGTCGATCTTTGTTGAAACATCCGTCTCCGACAAAAATGTGCGGGCGTTGATCGAGGGAGCATCTGCGCGCGGGCATCGATTGCAAATCGGCGGAACGCTCTTTTCGGATGCGATGGGACAGCCGGGAACGTATGAAGGTACTTATGTTGGCATGATCGATCACAACGTCACAACGATCACGCGGGCGCTGGGTGGCGCTGCCGATGAAGGTGGTATGCAGGGTAAGCTTAGCGGGGTTTCGCATTAGTGATCAGGAAGATTACGTTTTTCGGTCCGGTTCCTGGATATTTATAAATCCACGGTTGATCCGTGTGCGTTAGTGGCTAAATTAATAAATCAAAATGAATGCCGTACCTAAACACTTTGATCAACTATCAGAAAAGCCTTTGGACAAACGGTTGCTACCTTTAGCCATTCAGGATCTGACGGTTGCCTACCATCGCAAGCCAGTGATCTGGGATGTGGATTTGGAAATTCCGGAAGGCAAACTGGTCGGCATTGTTGGGCCAAACGGCGCCGGTAAGAGTACTTTGATTAAGGCCTGTCTGAATCTGATTCCGTGTACTTCGGGCAAAATTTCAATCTATGGCTCAGCTTATGAAAAAGCCCGGAAACGAGTCGGCTATGTGCCGCAGCGTGAAAGTGTGGATTGGGATTTTCCGGTGAGCGCGCTGGATGTGGTCGCTATGGGAACTTACGGAACTCTCGGCTGGTTTCGTCGTGTGAACAAGCGTGCAAAGTCGCTGGCAATGCAGGCGCTGGACCGCGTTGGTCTCGCGGATTATGCAGATCGTCAGATCAGTCAGCTTTCGGGCGGGCAACAGCAGCGTACGTTTCTTGCGCGTGCATTGGTGCAGGATGCGGACGTTTATTTCATGGATGAGCCCTTTGCCGCGGTGGATGCGGCGACAGAAAGCGCTATTGTCGAACTGTTAAAAGAGCTTCAGCGGCGCGGTAAAACCTGTCTGGTAGTGCACCATGATCTGGCGACGGTGTCGCAGTATTTCGACTGGACTGTGCTTTTGAATATGCGGGTGGTTGCTACAGGACCGACCAATGAGGTATTTACCCAGGAAAATTTGCACAAAACGTATGGCGGCAAACTTTCTTTATTTAGTGAAGCTGCTGAGAAGCTGGCGCAGTCGCTTTAAGGAAAGCCTGATGAAAAGAAAAACCTGGTGTCTTTGGTCTTCGCGTGAATCAAAAAACACATGATCCTGTTTGAGTTATCAGAGATTTTTGATGTGCTGCTGCTGCGTAACTACAATACGCGGCTGGTGGTCATCTGTACATTTTTACTGGGAAGCGCTTGTGGGCTGATGGGCAGCTTTCTGCTGTTGCGCAAGCGGTCGCTGATGGGGGATACGCTTTCACATGCGACGTTGCCGGGAGTCTGTATCGCTTTTATTTTCGGTGTTTTATTGGGTGGTGATGGCAAGTCGTTGCAGCTTTTGCTGGTGGGTGCGAGCTCAACCGGCGTGCTGGGTTGTGTTGCTGTATTGTTTATTCGCAATCACTCGCGGATCAAAGATGACACGGCGATGGGAATTGTGCTGAGCGTTTTTTTCGGGGCGGGTGTCGTGCTATTGACAATGATCACGAAAATGCCGCAAGGCGCGGCGGCTGGCCTGGAGTCATTCATTTATGGTAAGACAGCTGCGATGGTCTACAGTGATTTTAAATTGCTGGCGGTGGTTACCGTGTGCGTATTGATAATCACGGTTTTGTTGTTTAAGGAGCTTCGTCTGCTTTGCTTTGATGAAGCCTATGCGGCTGTGCAGGGATGGCCGACAAAGTGGCTTGATGTGGTTTTGCTGGCTCTGGTAACAACGGTTACGGTTGCGGGTTTACAGTCGGTCGGGCTCATTCTGATTATTGCATTTTTAATCATCCCGGCAGCGGCAGCTCGGTTCTGGACGGAGCATTTAGACCAGATGCTCTTCGGCTCTGCACTGATTGGTGGTGTGAGCGGTTGGGCGGGTGCAAGTATTTCTGCGTTGATCCCCAACATGCCGGCGGGCGCATTGATTGTTCTGGTCGCGGCGAGTTTCTTCGTCTTCAGCATGTTGTTTGGGACAAAGCGTGGTGTGTTGATCAGTTGGTTTCGTCAGCTGAGTTTAAAGCGGAGTGTCGGTCGCCAGCATTTGTTGCGTGCATTGTATGAGATATTGGAAGCGGATCATGACGGGAGTGACGAGATTCTGATTAGGCCGGTACCGTTTCGTCAGATTCGGGGTCGAAGAACCTGGAGTGACCAGCAGTTGCGACGGCATTTGCGGCATGCCTACTACGATGGTCTTGTTGATGCGGTGAAGGAAGAAGATGCGATCCTGCTGACGGAAGCCGGTCTGGAAGCGGCGGCACGGGTGACGCGCAATCACCGTTTGTGGGAGTTGTACCTGATTGAATACGCCGATGTTGCCGCCAGTCAGGTTGACCGTGATGCGGACGCCGTCGAACACGTATTAGGTGAAAAACTGGTTGCATTGCTTGAAGCAAAATTAGTCAAATTACACACAGCAAGAGGGCTTGCTGTTCCTGCAAGTCCGCATCCGATCACTCCGGGAGACTGAAAATGGAATGGTATGCAATTGATACATGGATCGTGATTGTCGGGATACTGGCAGCGGTGGCCTGTACGTTGTTGGGTAATTTTCTCGTACTGCGTAAGATGAGCATGATGGGTGATGCGATCAGCCATGCGGTTTTGCCGGGGCTGGCGATTGCATTTCTAATCACCGGTGCACGTGCCAGCCTGGCCATGTTTATTGGCGCGGCAGTGGTCGGTGTCTTGACTGCGGTATTTACACAGTGGATCAGTCGCTTTGGAAAAGTGGATCAGGGGGCGTCAATGGGAATTGTGTTTACTACCCTGTTTGCCCTGGGGCTGATATTGATTGTACAGGCTGCAGATCATGTTGATCTGGATGCAGGTTGCGTTTTGTATGGCGCAATCGAGCTAACCCCGCTTGATGTTGTCTGGAGCACGAGGTTGTTTGGCATGGCTGTAGACCTGCCGCGTGCAGTCGTCGTGCTTGTGTCTGTCTGTCTGGTAAATGCGTTGTTCATTATCTTGTTTTTCAAAGAATTGCGCATTTCTTCTTTCGATCCCGAATTGGCCTCGACGATAGGTATCAATGCCAGTCTAATGCATTATCTTTTGATGACCCTGGTGGCGATTACTACAGTTGCCGCATTTGAAGCGGTTGGCAGCATCATAGTGATTGCAATGCTTATTGTGCCGGCTGCAACGGCTCATTTACTCACAGATCGCCTGCATTGGATGATTCTGGTAAGTGTTGGCCTGGCTATTTTATCGGCGATATTGGGACATATTTTTGCAATTTCCTTACCGGGCTGGATGGGACTGGATTCAGGTTTGGTCGACGCAACCTCAACTTCCGGAATGATGGCAGTTGCGGCCGGATTGATTTTTGCAGTGGTTTTATTTATTGCCCCCAGGCATGGGATCTTGTCAAAGCGGGTTCGTGCTATCGAACAAGAATAGTCTCGGACCGTAGAGTTTGCATGTATAGCTCTCTTCGAAATCGATTTGGCTTCTCAATGTTGCTCCAGTAGCAGGAAAAGGAGGTTGTCAGAGAAGGTCAGATCTTTGGTCAGACCTAGGTGATCTTCGGAAATGAAGTTTACATCATCAAATGCGATCGGTGTCTTTAGACGAGGCTGCCACTCCTGCCCAACGCGTTCGTCCAATAGAGCACTGGAGCGAACGACGACACCGTCACCATATTCTGTTTTAAAAACGGTGTACTTGCCTTCAGTATCAACAGCCAATGTGGCAGGTGTTTCAATAGAACTACCTACAAAAAGATAGAGACTTATCGATGAAGGCGGGCTGGCCGGACGATCCAGAGCGGCGGCAATAGACTCTGCTTTCTTCAGAGATTTTCGCAGATGCTCCAGAGCGATTTTTCTGCGTTCATCCGGACTCGATACATCGGGAAGCAACTCCCGGAGCAGGGCATCATTGCCTGCTTGCGCCAGTCCCCATTGATTTTTAATCCAGACGTCCGGATCATAAATATCGATCGTTTTTTCAGGGTTATTTGCATCGACCACACGTTTGTGCCGATTGCGTGGCAGCAATTGATATACTGAAGGAATGTTGCCAACCAGAGTTTGTGAGAATTTGGGTAAAAGCGGGCCTATAATCATACCGTCTGCAAAATTGATGACAGCTTCAACGGACCCTGCATTGGGCGTACCAATCATAACTAATTTGTCGATCCTTCCAGTGCCTGTCCAAGGCACTGGTGCATTCATGTCAACAGACTCTACCGGTGTTCCGCCGTAGCGCAAAAAATACCGTGACAACAAACCACCCATAGAATGTGCGATCAGGTCAAATTTGACATCGTAACCCGGAATTCCGTACTTTTCTTCGATTTGTTTTTGTACAAATACACGCCTATCCTCGATAAACTCAGCCAGACGACGGGCATTTTCGTCTATACTCAACCTCCAGTCGTAGGCAAACTGGAAGCATGTGAAGTGATCTTTTCCGTAATCAACAGGTGCCTTCTTGTAACTAATATCATAATCCACATACTGTCCGGTACCGAGGATACTGACAATATTGTAGTAAGCTTTTAGATTGAATGACAAGCCAGCCAGATGAACTTCGACATTATCCAGGACTCCATCTGCGATGATTGAATCTGTCAGTTCGTTTAGCGGTATTCCCTTTTTCATCGGTACGCTGAATAAATCTAATCCCATCGGAGTATTTGGATTTAGCTCCTGTCCGCCAAAGGCGCCCCAAATGACTGTACCGGTTTCGCTATCAACCAAACGAGAGCCTTTAATTCCGGGGATCAGAATTACCGGATGGCGATCTATCGGATGTGACTTTGCAGATTGATTGTAGATTTTACCTAAGTCAACAATTTGCTTTTTTTGTGAACAGCCGCTGAAAATAACCAGAGCGAAGAGGCATGCAATGAAAGTTCGCATCATTTTTTATATGTGAATAGAGATGAGTAAAAAACGATTAAAAAAGGCAGTTCAATCTTTTAAGACAATCGTTCAGTCCTCGCTTGCTAATTTAAAACAGGCTTACGAACATGTGCATGTGACTGTTTCTGTGCGTTTGCTTCCATTTGCCGTTCTCTTATGTGGTTTGCTCTGGGGGAGCGCTTTCCCGGGTATCAAAGGTATCTATGCCGAATGGACGAAAAATGGCATAGAGGCGACTTTTTCAAATAGGCTGCTAATCGCCGGAGTTCGTTTTTTAGTTGCCGGATGCGTATTGCTGATGCTGGCAAAGCAACCGTGGAAGGAGTGGAAGCTGACGCCTAAATACAGGATTATTGGCTTTGCGCTTACGCAGATTTTTTTTCAGTACCTGATTTTTTATACTGCGCTTGCTGTTTCCAGCGCTGCCCTTGGCAGTATACTGACCGCAACCGGAAGTTTCTGGTGGATTGTTCTGGCTCCTCTCATGCTTAAAACAGCCTGGCCGAACCGTTATCAATGGCTGTTGCTCACGGTTGGCGTTGTGGGGGTGCTGCTGGCGGTTTACCGGCCCGGTGCAGGGAGCGGGGATCCGGTGTTAGGTGCTATACTTTTCATTCTCTCTTCACTTAGCGGGACTCTCGGTGTAATTATCCTGCAAGGCATTGTGCCGACGATGAGTTCACGTGTTGCGACCGGCTTTGGTCTTGTTATTGGTGGGTTTATGATGTGCGTTATAGGAATGCCCGCATGGCTGCATTTTGCTGAGCTTTTTACGCTAAAAGTAGTCTTGCTGACGGTTCACCTGACGTTTGTGTCAGCCGTGAGTTTTAGCCTTTGGAATTATCTGACGACTCTCTTTCCGGTTAATCTTTTGGCCGGTTACCGATTTCTGATCCCCATTTGTGCGGTTATTGAGTCTTCACTTTTTGTTGCTGGTGAATCGCCCGGCCTCGGCATCTTTATCGGCGGAGCCCTTGTTATTTCTGCGGTTGTGGGTCTACAACGGATGCATCGTTGAGATTCTTTGGCTTTTGAGGTTCTATTTGCTACGAATCAAACTGACACCCGTGAGCATGAACTTCTTGTCATATCACTTGCAAATCGGGGGTTCACTGGTTTTGCTGGACTGGTGATTTTATCTAAAACCGACCTCGACTCGATTACTCGGGTTTCGTCAAACCAGCCACATGCAATATTGGGGATGCACCCCTGCACGGTGGCTGGAAAGAGCGGTCTCGCGGTGCGGGCGTATCTGGACGATGCACAGTCCTGTGAAGTGGTGGATATTACAAAACCGAAGGGTAAACGCTATCCCTTGGAACGTCTGACCGAGGACGGTTTTTTTGAAGGGTTTATCGCACGGAAGACAGTGTTTGGCTATCGTCTGCGGGTGGAACGTTACAATGGCGAAGTGCGTCAATTTTATGATCCGTATGGTTTTCTTCCCAGTATTTCTGAAGAAGACGTTTACCTTTTTAATGAGGGCAATCTGCATCGTGCTTATAAAACGATGGGAGCTCATGTGCGAACGTTGAATGGCGTCGGCGGAGTTTCATTTGCAGTCTGGGCGCCGCATGCCACCCGTGTTTCTCTGGTGGGTGATTTTAATCACTGGAGCGGACGTTATCATCCCATGCGCAGCCTGGGCGCTTCGGGCATTTGGGAATTATTTGTTCCGGGGCTGGGAGAGGGCGCTAAGTACAAGTTTGAGATCGGCACTGAGCATGGGCAGGGCTATCCGTTTTTGAAAACAGATCCATATGGCGTCTACTTTGAATCGCCGCCGCATAATGCATCGATTGTCTGTAATGTGGATACTTACGAATGGAACGATGCTGACTGGATACAACAGCGCGAATTGACCGATTGGATAACTGCGCCTATATCGATCTACGAGATGCATGTGGGTTCCTGGAAGCGTGTGGTCGAGGATGCCAATCGACCGTTATCGTATCGCGAACTGGCTGTCGAACTGGTTGAGTATTTGAGGGAGATGCATTACACGCATGTGCAGTTTATGCCACTGGCAGAGCATCCGTATGAGGGCTCCTGGGGGTATCAGGTCACCGGATTTTTTGCGCCGACGCATCGATTTGGCACGCCGGAGGACTTTATGTTTCTGGTGGATACGCTGCATCAGAACGGATTTGGTGTGATCATGGACTGGGTGCCGGCACATTTTCCCACGGATAGTTTTGCGCTGGGTCAGTTTGATGGTACGGCTCTCTATGAACATGCAGATCCGCGCCAGGGGTTTCATCAGGACTGGGGTACGTATATTTTCAACTATGGTCGCAAAGAAGTGTGCACTTTTTTAATTGCGAGCGCTTTGGCCTGGTGTGACCGCTATCACATTGATGGGCTGCGAGTGGATGCGGTCGCTTCGATGCTGTATCTCGATTATTCAAGGGAAGAAGGGCAGTGGATACCGAACCAGCATGGTGGCCGGGAAAACATTGATGCGATTGAATTCCTTCGCCGTACTAATGAACTAGTTCATAGCTATTATCCGGGGGCTTTGATGATTGCTGAGGAATCGACATCCTTCCCCGGGATTACGCAGCCGGTTTCCGAGGGTGGGATTGGCTTTGATCTGAAGTGGAACATGGGCTGGATGCACGATACGCTCCACTATTTCCAAACGGATCCGGTCTTTAGAAAGCATGAGCATCACCAGCTTACTTTTGGTATGCTCTACCAGCACACGGAAAAGTTCACTCAGGTTTTTTCGCACGACGAGGTTGTGCACGAAAAAGGTTCATTGCTGACAAAGATGCACGGCTCGCAAATAGCTGATAAAGCGCGTCAGTTGCGTCTTCTGTTTGCCTTCATGTGGATGTGGCCTGGCAAAAAAACGCTTTTTATGGGCAGTGATTTTGGGCAGTCTGCCGAGTGGGCTTATAGCCGTAGCCTGGACTGGCACTTGCTGCAGTATATTGATCATGAAGGTGTACAAAAAGTGGTTCGTGATTTGAATGGCCTTTACAAGGCGGTTCCCGGCTTTGCCGCGGGTGATTATCGTCCGGAGGGATTTGAGTGGATCAACCACACGTATGCAGACGAGAGCATTCTGGTCTTTTTGCGTAGAGGTGATGAAGAGACGGATACTTTGGTCGCAGTCGGCAATTTTACGCCGGTGCTTCGGGAGAATTTTCGGATCGGTGTGCCGTATGAAGGCTTCTGGCAGGAAGTTATCAATACGGATGCAGCGGTATACGGTGGGTACGGCTATGGTAATTTCGGTGGTGTGGATTCCGATGAAATGGAGTGGGACGGACGCCCTTATTCTATCAGGTTAACACTTCCGCCGCTGGCTATGTGTGTTTTTCGTTTTAATTCATGAAGCTATTCTCAAGTTGTCGCAGAGTCAACGCGCAGAAATGACAGAGCATTTCCCTCCAGGTTTTAGTATGAGTTTTGACGATCTGCCGTATTCGGCTTTTCCTGAGGGTAACTGTCAAAATGCATCGACTTTAATAACGGCGGATTCAATCAATTAGCGTATCCTCAGCGTTTAGCGCTACGGAATTTGTGATTTAAAATTTGAAATCTTAAAGTTTGTTTGCGGTTTCGCCGCCCTTCGGTCTACGAAGCCGGGACTCAGTCTACTCATTCTTTACGCACTGTGAATTGCGTTGCCGTCGACGGCGAGGGCGGCTTCCTTGATGGCTTCGCTGACTGTGGGGTGGGCGTGTACGGTGCGTGCCAGGTCTTCGGCGCTGCCGCCGTATTCCATGTGTCCGACGATTGAGGCGATCAATTCGGATGCTTGTTTGCTAATAACTTGTGCGCCGAGAATGCGGTCTGTTTGTTTGCAGGCGATGATTTTTGCAAAGCCGTCGGTTGCATCGGTTGCGATTGCGCGTCCGTTGCCTGCAAAGTTGAATTTGCCTACTTTTACTTCGATGCCTTTTGCTTTTGCCTCTTCCTGACCAAGGCCAACACTGGCTATCTCCGGGTCGGTATAAATGACATTGGGGATCAGGTCGTAGTTTACATGGCCGGCCTGGCCGGCTATGTGCTCGACGCAGGCAATGCCTTCTTCTTCTGCTTTATGGGCAAGCATTGGTCCGGTAATCACATCGCCGATTGCGTAGATGCCTTCGGCGGATGTCTTGTAGTGTTCGTCAACCGGGACGCGGCCTTTTTCATCGGTTGCGATGGCGGCGGTCTCAAGGCCTAGGCCTTCCGTGTATGGTTTCCGGCCGACGGCGACGAGTACTTTGTCGACTTCGAATTCAAGGGGTTCATCGCCTTTTTGAGCGGTGAGTATGTGTTTGCCGCCGGATTTTTTAAGTCCGGTGACTTTGGTTTTTAAGTGAAAGTTCATGCCTTGTCTTTTGAACAGGCGTTCTGCGGCTTTGGAGATGTCGGGGTCGTAGGTCGAGGCAATCTGAGGGAGAAATTCGATGACGTTTACTTCTGCACCTAAGCGTGACCAGACGGAACCTAGCTCCAGGCCGATTGCTCCGGCGCCAACGACAGCGAGTTTGCCGGGCACTTTGTCGAAGGCAATGGCTTCAGTGCTGCTGACGACGGTTTTGCCATCGAATTTGAGGAAGGGGAGTTCTGCGGAAACGGAGCCGGTGGCGAGCAGGATGTGTTTGCCGCTCAGGAGTGTTTCGTTATCTTTTGTCTGCACGCGTACCTTTCGCTCGCCGGCCAAGCTGCCGAGGCCGGTGAAGACACTTATCTTGTTGGCTTTCATCAGGTGTTCGACTCCGCCACAGAGTCTGTTCACGGTCTGTTCTTTTTTTGCCATTAACTGTTTGATGTCGATGGAGAGATCATTCAAGCCAATGCCGTGAGTTGAAGCGCTGTGACTTGCGAAATGGTACATTTCACTGGAGTGCAGCAGTGCCTTACTTGGGATGCAGCCGATATTTAGGCAAGTGCCGCCCAGTGTTTTGCTTTTTTCGATAAGCGCAGTCTTTAGTCCGAGTTGAGCGCCGCGGATGGCGGCAACATAGCCGCCCGGGCCGGAACCGATTACGATAAGGTCAAAGTTGTTTTCAGACATAATTATTTAAACTGGAGAGAAGATGGATTCGCAGATGCGGTTAATCAACTGGAAAGTTGAATATGTTTGAGGTAATGTTGGATGAATTCATTTTTTGTCGGCATACTTTATGCCGGAATTCATGACCATCGAGTAGGTGAAGTGGGCCAGCAAATTGATTTGTTGGTATTCCCGGTTTTCGGGATCACTGAAATCGATCGAGTGCTTCCTCCTGAAAATGCAACACCGCACTTATCAACATTATTCGTATAATCGGCGGAGTATATCTCAGTTAATCCGGCTCTTTTTTTTGCTTTCGGACTTGTTTTACAATCTGCGGGAAAGACGATTAAGGCTGTAATGATTGTCAGTATAGGGGATATTCTATTCATGATTTGGAAACGTATACAATTTGTTGCATGAACAAATAACTTCTATGAAAATCTAAAATGTATTAGATGGAAATGGTGAAACAACAGAAACGACCAATTATTAGGTTTGCTATTTTTTGTGTTTATGTTGAATCTTATCCTGGATCCTAGCGGTTTTTTATCTTTAGGTTAGCACAGATAAGATTAGTTGTTGGGATCAGTCTTTTGCGCGACCTAGAGAGGAAGTTTTTAGTCTGAACTCAATTTTATTTTTTAGAAACCTTCATCCTTTTTCTTGATGGCTCTATGACTCGTTCAGTTCAAAAAAAAACATCGGCAGCTGCAAATAAAGTTGCCGGTTCGTCAGCAAATTCTTCCTCTTTTCGATTTAGTACCGAGGTGACGAAAAGCTCAATAAAATCCTCCATTCTTGACCATCTGCGCTTCACGCTTGCGCGTCATCCGGAAAATGCGACTCAGGACGAGTGGTGGACTGCCACCAGCTATGCAGTGCGTGACCGCATATTGGATCGTTTCATGAAAACACAGGAGGTGCATCATGAAAAGAAGGTCAGGCGTGCTTACTATCTGAGTCTTGAATATCTGATGGGACGCTTGCTGGTAAATAACCTATTTAATACGGGCTTATATCAACAGACTCGTGATGCTTTGGAAGAATTGGGGCAGGATATCACTGCTATTGCGAATGAAGAAGCGGACATGGGGCTGGGGAACGGTGGCCTGGGGCGCCTTGCTGCATGTTTTCTGGATTCGCTTGCATCGCTTGATCTGCCGGCAATCGGTTACGGGATTCGCTACGAATTCGGCTTGTTTTGCCAGGAATTCAAAGATGGCCGACAGGTTGAACATCCGGATGCCTGGATGGAAAAAGGCTGTCCCTGGGAAGTGATGCGTCCAAATTATGAACAGGAGGTAAAGCTTTACGGGCGGGTAGAGCATCAGATGGATGACAAAGGCGCTTTTTGTCCAAAGTGGGTCGATTGCAAGACGATCGAAGGTGTTCCGTATGATATTGCGATCGTTGGTTATGGTGGTGAGACGGTCAATTTCCTTCGACTCTGGGACTCGAAGGCTTCCAGTGAATTTGATTTAAAAGTTTTTAACGAAGGTGGTTATGTGGAAGCCGTTCGTGAAAAAGCGATTGGTGAAACCATTTCCAAAGTGCTGTATCCGAATGATTCGACTGAAAACGGCAAAGAACTCCGCCTGGTGCAGCAGTACTTCTTTGTAAGCTGCTCGCTTAAAGACATCATCCGCCGCTTTCTCAGGAGCCATGAGGACTGGTCGGAGTTTCCTGACTTTAGCGTCATACAACTGAACGACACCCATCCTGCAATTGCAGTGCCTGAACTAATGCGCCTGCTGATCGACGAGTACACTCTCGATTGGGATCATGCCTGGGAGATTACTCACAAGAGTTGTAATTACACAAACCATACGCTATTGCCGGAAGCGCTTGAAAAATGGAGTGTGCCGCTTTTTGAAAAAGTACTGCCTCGCCATCTGGAAATCATTTACGAGCTAAATGCACGTTTTCTGAATGATGTTGTTGAGGCAAAATGGCCTGGTGACGGAGCCAAAAAGATGGAACTCTCTATTATTGAAGAGAGTGAGCCGAAAATGATCCGTATGGCTTACCTCTCTGTTGTCGGTTCTTCCAAAGTAAACGGCGTAGCCGCATTACATACAGAATTGCTGAAGAAGCATCTGTTTTCAACATTCCACGAACTGTATCCGGACAAGCTAATCAATATGACCAATGGCATAACTCCACGGCGCTGGTTGTTGGCATGTAATCCGGGGTTAAGTGAGCTAATTACAGAGAAAATCGGTGAAAAGTGGCCGACGCATCTGGACCAATTGCAAGGCATTGCAGAATTTGCCGAAGACGCTGATTTTCAAAATCGTTTCATGGCTGTCAAACGTGAGAACAAAGTGGCATTTGCAGAATTTGTTCACGAATACTGTGGCCTGGAGATTAATCCGGATGCCTTGTTTGACGTGCAAATCAAGCGATTGCATGAATACAAGCGTCAGCATCTGAACCTCCTGCATATCCTTACCTTGTATCGCAGGCTGCTCAATGATCCGGATTACGAAATGAACCCGCGGGTTTTTATTTTCGGGGCCAAAGCAGCGCCCGGCTACGCACTGGCAAAAAATATCATTCGGGCGATCAATAAAGTTGCCGAGACCATCAACAATGACGCGCGAATTCAGGGTAAAATAAAGATTGTTTTTCCACAAAATTATCGTGTGACCATGGCTGAAAAGATGATCCCGGCAGCCGATATTTCCGAGCAGATCTCAACCGCAGGCAAGGAAGCATCCGGTACCGGCAACATGAAACTCTCATTAAACGGCGCATTGACAATTGGTACCATGGATGGCGCCAATGTAGAAATCCGTGAGGAAGTCGGCAGCGAAAATATCTTTATTTTTGGCAATACGGTAGAACAAGTCCAATCTCTGAAATCCGGTGGCTACAATCCCTACGATTATTACAATAGCAACTGGGAGTTAAAGGCCGTGATTGACTGGTTGCGCTCGGATTATTTTACGCCCGGCGAGCACGATGCATTTGAGCCTCTGTGCCTGAGCTTGCTGGAGCATGGAGACCCGTACCTCTGCCTGGCTGATTACGCAGCGTATGTGCACGCCCAGGAGGCGGTCGACAAAGCATTCAGCGACAAGAAACGCTGGGCGAAAATGGCGATCCTCAATACGGCGCATATGGGTAAATTCTCTTCGGATCGTACGATTGGTCAATACGCTGAGCACATCTGGAAGTTAAAGCCGGTTAAAATAGGTTCCCGTAAGAAGAAGGCTTAATATCCAGATAGAAAAAAGACTATGGCTGAAACGTTGATCACACCTCAGGAATTCATGAGTCTTGATATAACACTGTTCAAGGGTGATAATGTCCACACCATGGTCTCAGAGGAATTTAAAGAAATACTCAAACAGAGCCGTGAAATGGAAAATGCCTGGAAAGAGCGGCGTCAGAATGAAGACGAAGATCAGGATACGAAAGATGAAAGTGTGGATATAGAAGATAGCGACATGGCTTAGGTTTGAAAACCACTGCTGATCAGCAACTAATTTCTTTCAAATGTGGCATAATGTAGTTCGTTTTCTTGCGCAGCAGGCGGAGCAACATCCTGAGGCTTCGGCTGTCAGAGCGCCGTTGGGTCGATCTTCCGGTGGTGATATTCGCTATGTGGAGCGTTCGTTCGGGGAGTTGGATGCTGAGGTTTCGGCGACGGCGCATTATTTCGCAGATCGCGGGATTGAGCGAGGTGCGCGAGTGCTTCTGATGGTACGACCCGGGCTGGATTTGATTCGTATTGTATTTGCGCTGTTTCGTATGGGTGCGGTGCCGATTGTAATCGATCCGGGGATGGGACTGAGGCGGTTCCTGCGTTGCGTCAAGCATTCGCGGCCGAAAGCGGTTGTTGGTATCCCAACAGCAATCTGGGTATCACGGTTGTTTTGGCCGAGCTTTCGCGATGTTGCTGTGAAGATCGTGGTGGATGGTCGGTTTGGATCGAAGATCCAGGCGTTTGAGGACAAGGGTGATTTTCCGTTGGTGGATTCTGCCGAGGATGAGCTTGCGGCTGTATTGTTTACTTCGGGTTCGACCGGTCCGGCAAAGGGTGTGTGCTATGCGCATGGTATGTTTGCCGCGCAGGTGGAGTCGATTCGTGCGCATTATGGGATTGAGCCGGGAGAGGTGGATTTGCCGATGTTGCCCGTATTTGCTTTGTTTAACCCGGCGCTGGGAATGTGTACGGTGGTGCCGGAGATGAATCCAAGTCGTCCGGCAACTGTGAACCCGGAGAATATTGTTCGGGCGATTCAACAGAATGCGGTGACGAATAGTTTTGGGTCGCCGGCGCTGTGGACCAGGATTGCCCGGTATTGTGCGGCAAGTGGGATTACTCTGCCGACCATACAGCGTATTCTGATGGCGGGTGCGCCGGTGTCGCCCGATTTGATGCGGCAGATGACGGCAATTATCCCGAATGGTGAGGTGCATACGCCGTATGGTGCGACGGAGGCTTTGCCGGTGAGTTCAATCCGTGCGCGTGATGTCCTGGGCGAGACTGCAGAGCGTACTGCAAAGGGGGCGGGGACCTGTGTAGGTGTGCCTTTACCGGAAGTGCATGTGCGGATCGTGCAATCGATGGATGGAGTGATTGAGACTTTGGACGACTGCGTCGAACTACCGGAAGGCAGCATTGGTGAAATCATCGTACGAGGCCCGTCTGTCACACGTGGCTATGACAGACGTCCGGATGCGGACGCGACTTCCAAGATCATGGAGGGTGAGCGGTTGTGGCATCGCATGGGAGATCTTGGCTGGTTGGACGAATCCGGTCGTATCTGGTTTTGCGGTCGCAGGGTGGAGCAGGTGATTACGGAACAGGGGCCGTTGTACACGGATTGCTGCGAAGCTATCTTTAATATGCACCCGCAGGTGTTTCGTTCGGCGTTGATTGATGTCGGAGAGAGTCGTCCGGCGATTGTTGTGGAGCCGGAGAGAGGAGCGTATCCATGGAGAAGAGCAGAAAGAGAGGCATTTGTTCAGAGTCTACAGGCTCTGGCTCAAAGCCACGAGATGACACGGCAGATCGATACTTTCTTTTTTGATAAGTCCTTTCCTGTCGATGTGCGGCATAATGCAAAGATTCATCGTCTAACGCTTGCGAAGAAGTATCGTGCACGTTGAACCTAGATTCGGTATCGGTGTCGCAAAGCACAATGACGCCTGCGCTTGACTTCAATAATTGCCATCCACACTAATACTTCACCTCAGATGGCAGTTCAACCCGTGGGCTGCCAAGCGACTCATCCAGAATGTTACCGGCACGGCTGCGACCATCTTTGAACGCCTGCTCAATCATCTCAACGCTGGTACTCGGCGGGTAGGTCGGATCGTTAGCTGCATCCGCCATGTAAATCGTTTGAGTTGGGAAGGCAAATTCAACGCCAATACGGTTAGCAAGTCGAAGAATGTTTACAAAGAAACGCTGACGCTCCCGTAATTCAATTGCCCAGTCGTTGGTGTCCAGAAAGCAATACAATAATATATCCAAAGATGCTGCACTGAATTGATTGAAATAAACGTGATAATAGTCCTTACGCATGTAAGGATGCTGACGAACCAACTCACGGAGCCCTTCGCAAAATTCTTCAATTTTCTCCGGCGGCGTGCTGTAAGTTAATCCCAGGTAAGTCTTGATTCGGCGATAGGAACGGCGGCCGTAGTTGTCGATTTTGGCGTTGATCAGAGTAGAGTTGGGCACGCTTACCAATGAACAGTAGAAAGTTCGAATCTTTGTACTGCGTAAACCGATTGCCTCCACAGTACCTTCGATACCATCCACAACAATCCAGTCACCAATCTCAAATGGCCGGTCCATAACTACAGTGATGGAGCCGAAAAGATTCTCAACCGTATCTTTGGCAGCCAGAGCAAAGGCTAAACCACCTATACCTAAACCAGCGAGCAGACTGGCAACATTCAGGTTGAGGTTCTGTGCAACAAAGATGATACCGATGGCATAAAGCAGAATTTTTAATGCCTTGCGTAATAAGGGAATAACGATGTTATCAAGCTTAGTCTTAGTGTTTTGGGCCTTTTCAACCAGAACGTCGCAGATAATGTTGATCGCATGGTTCAATACCCAGATGCCGCAAATTAAAGCCACCAGCTTGGTGCCCTTGCTCAAAATCATGTTGGATTTGCTCGGAAGTCCCAGCAAAGGCAGCAGAATATACCAGGTAAGTGACATGGTGAACATGCCAACGGCCCTATTTATCCGATCCTTGGTATCGATAACATCGATCTTACCAGAGAGCTTTTTGATAAAACGTCGAAAAAAGAAGACAAATATCCACTGCACCAGAACACCGAGGAAAATCAGGGCCAACATTCCCATCCACTGCCAGTTCCGCAGAATCAGAGTCCTGTCATTAGACCAATCTGGTAAAATGTTTAGTTGACCGCTGGCTACCACAGCATCGTAAGTCTTATTGATATTGCGGCGAGTAAACGGAGTAAATTGCCAGTCATCCGCCTTACTGCGATAGAGAAAGATTTTTTGCCCCTCGGCCACCGGCAGTTCAAAAAGCGGTCCGGACTCTGTACCCTTAAGTTCCTGCGAACGGGCAACTTCCAGAATCCCGTGAAATTGCTTGAGCTGGTCACTACCAAGTGATTCAAGAAATGCTGGAAACTGTTTTGGATCTGCCGGTGGGGCAAAACAGGTGCGAGCCTTTTCCAAGTCGTTTGCATCCATCATCTGGATAAAGAAATCAATCGTAGCCTGAGCACTCAAAAAAATCTCGCCGACAGCATAAAGTTCGCCTATCCGATTCCGTGTACTGATCGTAAAACGCCATTCGCCATAGCGATTCTCTATCAGATTAATACTGTGGCCGCGAAATTTGTAAGTACACAAACCAGGTGTCTCAATCAGGCTTTTACTACCATCAAATTTAAGTTTGCGTAGAACTTTGAAAAATTGAGCTAGAGTTTGGTCAGGAAGATCGATCTTTTCCCCGTCTCTACGAACAAAGAGGAAGTTACAATTGTCCTTGTTTTTAATATGGACTGTATATGTGCCATCTGCCTCTTTGACATATTCGAATTGCTGGCTGAAAATCTCAATTGCCTTCTCAGGAGTGTTGATGTCACTGCCTTTGATGGTTAATTCTGCAAAGGCCGAAAAGCTGGCTAGAAGTGCGACTAAAAACGTGAAAAGCCTAATCATAAGCCCAATCTAATTTATTGGTGAAATGCTGAAAAAGAATTAGGGGTAACAAACAGGTACAGAATTTCAAGAATTACTGATAAGGAAATTTCTATTAAGACAATCACGCCTGTTTTAAGGCAAATAAGTCTCAAGATGACGCTTCTAAATTTTTGAATCGTACCGTTTGCCAAATGCCTCGACAGAGCGGGTGAGCGACACCAAGTTGTCCAATCTATGAAGGCTCTGGTTACAGGTGGTGGTGGATTTGTTGGCGGCTATGTGGTGGAGCGGCTGCTTGCTCGTGGCTGTGTGGTGAGGTCGTTTGGCCGTTCGTCTCAACCTGAGCTGGAGCGAAGAGGTGTTGAGGTTTGTTGTGGTGATCTTGCGGATGCAGATGCGGTGACGGCGGCCTGCGAAGGTGTGGATGTGGTCTTCCATGTGGCCGCACGGGCTGGTGTCTGGGGGAGCTGGATGAGCTATTATCGCCCGAATGTGGTTGGCACGCGTAATGTTGTTGCTGCCTGTCAGGCAAAGGGTGTCGGGCGTCTGATTTACACGAGCACTCCGAGTGTTGTATTTAATGGTAAAGCAATTCGCAACGGAGACGAGCGGATGCCTTATGGGCGCAAGTGGCTGTGTCACTATGCGCACACCAAGGCGATTGCTGAAAGGGAAGCGCTTGCGGCGAATTCGGATGCGCTGAAAGTGGTCGCGCTGCGGCCGCATCTGGTGTTTGGTCCCGGTGATCCACATTTGCTGCCACGGGTCGTGGAGAGTGCGCGCTCCGGACGGTTGAAGATTGTTGGCAATGGCTGCAATAAGGTCGATGTTTCATATGTTGGGAATGTGGCGGATGCTCACATCGATGCTCTGGATGCGCTGGAAACAGGTAAGGGCGCCGGATGTGCTTATTTTATTTCTCAAGGGGAACCGGTTGAACTGTGGCCCTGGATCAATTCAATTTTGGAAGGTTTAGGACATGCGCCTTTGGCTCAAAGGGTGCGTCTGCCATTGGCTTACGGTGCGGGAGCCATTAGTGAGTTTTTATGGAAAATGCTGAAGCGTCGTGACGATCCGCCGATGACGCGTTTTGTTGCCGTTGAACTGGCAAAGGATCATTATTTTGACATTAGCGCGGCGCAACGGGATTTGGGCTACGTGGCAGAAGTGCCGATAGCGGACGCGGTTCGACTGGCGATGGAGGATTTGAAAGAGCGCGGATATGGCGCTATTGAACGTTGAACTTCGAGCTTTGGACGTTGAGTCTCAAATTTGAGCTTTGAAATTTTAATCGCTCCGTTGTCGTCGGGCTTCGTAGAGGCAGATGGCTGCTGCTGCGGAGACATTGAGTGAATCTGCCTTGCCAGCCATAGGGATGCGGATGTGTTCGGTTGCCTTGTTTAGCCAGTAATCCGATAAGCCGTCGCTTTCGCTGCCAAATAGCAATGCAGTTGGCGTTTTGTAGTCGGGATCCCAGTGCAGCTTTGGTGTGTCCGGTGTTGTCGCAATGCATTGGATTTGTTTTTCGGAGAGCCATCTGGCGAGAAAGGCCTGGTCGGTGCAGGCAATGGGTACAGAAAAGAGCAGGCCCTGAGATGCGCGAATGGCGTTTGGGTTGTAGAGATCGAGCAGGCAGTCCACTAGGATGACGGCGTCTGCACCGGCGCCATCGGCGCTGCGAAGGATGGCGCCGAGATTTCCGGGTTTTTCGATGCCTTCCAGGACGATCAGTAGAGGGCTGGGGGGTAAGTGAAGTTCGTGGATCGAGTGAGCTTGTTGTCTGGCAACGGCGATCATTCCGTCCGGTCCCTCCCGATAGGTCGCTTTGGCAAAGGCTTCTTCGCTAACCCTTACGAGTAATGGTTCTTTTTTACTGCGGACTTTATGAATGAGTTGTGCGTGCCGGTCGTCTGGGAAATATTCGGGGCAGTAGTAGAGGGTCTCCAGAGTGTACTCTGAGCTTAGGGCGTGGCTGAGTTCTCGCATGCCTTCGATGAGAAAGCGTTCCTGACGGTTACGGTATTTCCGCTCACGTAGTTTGACGAGGTTTTTGATCTGATCGTTTTGACGGCTTTGGATGTAAGTTTCTTCCATGTTAGAGATATTGAGCGTCGAACATGAGATTTCGAGTATTCAAGCAAAAATTATGAATTTTCGGTTACAACAGGGTTGAACCTAAGAGTGCCGAATGCATAGTTGCACTATTTATATTTAGAATTTTGGCATGAGTATAGTATCTGACTTACCTTCTGAATTCACTGAGTTTAATCCTGAGATCGGTCTTGTTCTGGGTTCCGGGCTTGGTTTTTTTGCTGAAGAGCATATTGATGTAAGTGGTTATCTGCCTTACGGCGAGATCGAAGGGTTTTCTGTCTCTACTGTTCCAGGGCACGTTGGGCGGTTCGTTTTCGGAAGTTTAGAGGGTAAGCGCGTTATATGCATGCAGGGTCGGCTTCATTTCTACGAGGGTTATACGATGCATCAATTGACTTTGCCAATACGCGTGATGTATCAACTTGGTGTGCGGACATTATTTCTTACCAATGCTGCGGGTGGGATTGATTCCACTTATGTGCCGGGGGATTTTATGCTGATTCACGATCATATAAACTTTCTCGGAACAAATCCGCTTATCGGAGTTGAGGGCGACGAGGCGGTACGTTTTCCGGATATGACGGAGGTGTACGATAAAGCAATGCGTCGCAAAATCAGAGCATGGGCGCAGGAGCAAGACGTACCGTTACAGGAGGGTGTCTATCTGGCAACAACGGGGCCAAGCTTTGAAACACCTTCGGAGATTCGAGCCTTTGCCACTCTGGGTGCGGATGCGGTGGGTATGTCCACAGTGCCGGAGGCAATTGTTGCACGTCAGTTGGGCATGCGAGTGATCGGGATTTCCTGTATCACCAATGCTGCGGCCGGTATTTCAACAGGACCGTTGACCCATGATGAAGTCACGGAAACTGCTGACCGTGTAAAACACCGATTTGCAAAATTACTTGCAGGATCCATCGCTTTAGCTTGAAACTATCAGAATATATAATCATGAAAACTCGGATAACTCTATTTTTTATTAGTTTGTTTTTGGCTTTGACTGCCGGACAGGCTGACAACTCAACTCTGGCTGTCGAACTGGTTGACGGTCTAGCTCCGGCTGTCGAACCGGTTGATGATCTAGCTCTGGCTGCCGAACCGGCTGATGGTTTAGTTCCGGCGGTCGAACTGGCTGACGATTCAACTCTGGCTGTCGAACTGATTGACGATCTAGCTCCGGCTGCCGAACTGGTTGACGATTTAGCTCCGGATGTTGAACTGGTTGATGATTCAGCTCTGGTTGACGAACTGGTTGATGAACTAGTTGACAATTTAGCTTCGATTGCCGAAACGGTTGATGAGTTGGCTCTGACAGACCTTACTGACTGGTATGTAGATGCTGTGAATGGCGATGATGTAAGTGGCACCGGTAGCATGGAAGAGCCATTCAGGAGCATCAAGGCGCTGCTAAAAGTTAATAAAGCATTCCCTGATTTTGTAAGCGGGGGTGATACGGTGCATCTGGCTATCGGGGATTATAGTTCAGAGGATGTGGTGATCGATATTGCGCAGCTTAAAATCGAGGGGACTTTGGATGAGCAGCTTATACCAGGAAGTGTACTGGGCAAAGTAAAAATACTTGCTGACGAAGTTACCTTGTCAAACTGTATGTTTCTGGATGCGGGACTTACGCTGCAAAATGTCGAAGGCGTTTTAATCTTGAACAACCTTTTTTCCGGTACGACCAAGAACAGTCTTACCTTGCTCGGTTCTTCCAGTAACAGCATCAGTAATAATCAATTTGATTCCGCTACCGAGAGTTGTGTGGTTATCCGCAATGATTCCGCAAAGCCCTCCAATGACAATGTTTTTCGGGAAAATTACTTTACTCATCATCCTGAGAAGACGACTGAGCAGATAGTGATGGTCAATCCTAGTTCTCTGTTTGAAGGTCTGTTTGGTAAAAAGCGGTTGAGTGCCCGAAATCGTTTCATAAAATGTGCTTTCGAGGAGATTGTCCCCGGACAACTGGAGCGTGTCATTGAGGACTACAGTACCTGGCAGATCGTAGTCAAAGATGAGTACTCGTTGAAGTTTGAGGACTGTTATTTCAAGAGAGCTGATCGCAATGTTCCCTTCATCAGTTTTATGATTATTGGTGAACGCCCCACTCTAAGTTGGTACTGGGATGAATTGGCTAACGATAGCTGGGTTGTTTCGAACGATGAAGATTTACTGACGGGCAATAAAAAGAACGATTTTGTCCCGGCGATTCAATTTGTTGACTGGGATGGAGATGGATTAATGCTGGAAACCAAATATTTTGCCGGTCTCATGCGTTCTACTGATCTTCTGCCATCCGATCCGACCAGTAATCGCCCACCTGCAATTATTAATCTGATAGCGGATATTGCCGTTTACAAGAATGCTGCACCCAGTGAGATAAACCTTTTTGACGTGTTTGAAGATGATGTAACAACTGATGAAAGCCTGAATTTTTCCGTCAGTTGTGACAACACTTCGCTTGTGAGTAGCGAACTTAAAGATGGTATTTTAACCTTAATCTACGCCCAAAATCGTGAAGGTATTGCTCTGGTAACGGTTACTGCTACCGATGATGACAGCTTTGATCCGCAATCGTCGGAAGACTCGTTTCATGTAATCATTATCGAGGGCTCTGTAAGCGTAGTGTCGGAGCGAAATGATTGGTACGTCGACAGTGTTAAAGGTGATGATGCAGTCGGTACAGGGAGCGAATCAGATCCTTTTAAAAGCATTGACAGAGTGCTTGCCATTTATGCCGAACAGCCTGATCGCGAAAGCACCGTAGGTACAATTCATCTGAGTAAAGGTAACTATAATCAGGTTGAGTTGGAAATCGGCATACCTGGTCTGAGTATTCAAGGCACACTGGATAAACACGGTAGACCTGTATCGATACTCGGGGATACCACAATTGTGGCTGATGGTGTTAAATTAAGTAATTGTAATTTTGTTGATGCGAGCTTGACCTTGATGAATGTCGAGGAGGTTCTTGTTTCCAATAACGTCTTTTCCGGTGACGTTGGTATTAGCTTGTCCTTGTTAGGGGCTTCAAATAACACAATCCAGCATTGTGAATTTAGCTCTGCGATACACGATAGTGTTCATATCTTCTGGGATTCTGTGAGTAGAAAATCTTCGAATGGTAATGTCTTTTTTCGAAATTATTTTACGCATCGTTCAAAGTCTGCAACCAATCGAGTGATTCGTGTTAAATGGTTTGCGGGTGCTAATGACAGCATCAGCGCTCGTAATCGTTTCGTTGAATGTGCTTTCAAGGAAACAAAGCCTGAGCATTTGTTGCATGTCATCGATGATGATAGCACTTGGTGGATGGTTGCGGATCATCGATACTCGGTGATGTTTGAGGACTGCTATTTCAAGCGGGCGGATCGTAAAAACCCTTTTAGTGAATTTGTTATATTGAAGGGGCATCCTGATTACACATGGCGGTGGGATGAATTAATCAACGATAAGTGGGTGTCTGTAAACGGACAATGGGCAATAACAGGCGATCATAGTGGGTGGAATCACAAGCCTCGAGTACGGTTTGTCGATAAGAATGAGAATGGTACGGCATTTGAATCCGCATATGAGGCCGGGCTATTGTCGATCCATGGTAACGATGCCGAGTAATCGTGAAATAAAAAAGCCGTCTTGAAGGACGGCTTTTGTTTGGCTGAAGGACTTTCCGGGGATTCTAGCTTTTTGCCTTTTGATAGTTTTCCTCGGCTGCTGTCCAATTCACAACATTCCAGAACGCGTTGATGTAATCCGGACGCTTGTTTTGATATTTCAGGTAGTAAGCGTGTTCCCATACATCCAGCCCTAGCACCGGTGTGCCTTCGGTTTCGGCAATGCCTTTCATAAGCGGATTGTCCTGATTTGGTGTCGAAGTCACGGCGAGTTTACCGTCTCCTTTGACTATGAGCCACGCCCAACCGCTACCAAAACGAGTGGCTCCGGCATTGGCAAAGGCTTCTTTGAAAGCGTCAAAGCCGCCCAGCTCACTGTCTATCGCGCCAGAAAGATCTCCTGTAGGATTGCCTCCACCATCCGGACCGATGACTTTCCAGAAAATACTGTGATTTGCGTGACCCCCACCATTGTTTCGGACTGCCCCGCGAATGTTTTCAGGAATGGCTGACAAGTCGCTTATCAGTGTATTAATGTCTTTGTCGGCAAATTCAGTGCCTTCGATCGCATTGTTTACTTTTGTAATGTATGCATTATGGTGTTTACTGTGATGAATCTCCATTGTGAGAGCATCGATGTGAGGTTCGAGTGCGTCGTAAGCGTAATCAAGTTTTGGTAATTCGTATGCCATAGTTGTTGTAGATTTAAATTAATGATGAAATTAAATATGTATGATTCTATACGATTGCTGTCAAATGCGAGCAATTTTTAACTTTTGGAATTAGCGGTCTTCACTTTGTCTGTGGTCTGATCGCGGTTCATTTTCTTTGTTAAGACGGTTTATCTCTCTCTTTAGCTCAAAAAAGGCTTTCAGTATGGTATGGTTCAAATCTTCCAGGATGCCGCCGTGTGATTCAAAGGTATGATTACTTTTCGGTAGAGACCCCAGATCGAGAGCGCTGCCAACACAACCCATTTGCGGATCGGGTAAGCCATAGTACACTTTGCCAATTCGCGCGATGACGAGAGCGCCGGAACACATGGGACATGGTTCTTTGGTGACATACAACGTGCATTCGTTGAGCCGCCAGTCGCCGATGTAACTGGCTGCCTGGGAAATCGCCAGTATTTCAGCATGGGCCGTGGGATCATTTGTAGTGCGTGACCGGTTATGTGCGGAAGCAATTATTTGGTTCTTGTACTCGATGACTGCACCAATAGGGACTTCGTCTTCCTCCCAGGCCTCAATTGCCTCATTGTAGGCGTGAGTCATGAAATATTCGGGATTACGGTTAAGGGCCGAGGGATAGAGTTTTTCAAAGGGACAATTGTAATGTGTCATCGTCAATTGAACATAAATGCGGTGAGACTTTGTTTATTAAAATCCGAATTATGCAACAGATATACGTAGATTTAAGCAATCTTTTGTGAGTAAAATAATGGTGAAGCTAAGTGCTATGTGCGTTCTTGGCGGTTTGGGCGAAGTGGGCGAGATACAAAAATAACCCGCTGCGAGTCTTGACATATACTATTGAGTCGTTTCGTTAACTGTTTTCCATCTATTATTTATGTCAAATTTTCAAGACTCAGTCGATTCACAGGATCCACAAAACTGGCAAAGTGGAGACTATGTCGAAGTCGAAGGTAAAGTAATTTCCGTCCTTCCCAGTACAATGTTTATGGTCGAGTTGGAAAACGGTCATCAGGTGTTGGCTCATATATCCGGAAAATTGAGGAAGCATTTTATCAAAATCACAACTGGGGATACTGTGAAAATGGAAATGAGTCCCTATGATCTTGATAAAGCTCGGATTATCTACCGATTACGCAATGCGGAAGTTAAGCGCGACGCTCCTAAGCGTAGCTACGGTCCGCGTCGGCGTTGATTGAATCTGGCGAACCTGCTACGTATGTTCGCAATGAAGCCATCTATTTTATCAGAACAAAAATAATGATGGCCAAGGCGATTCGATACCATGCGAAGAGCGCCAGGCCATGTTTACTCAGGTAGCCGACAAGCCATTTGACCGCAAGTGCGGCAGAAATGAAGGCCACGATGCAACCGATCAGAACCGGGCCAATGTTGAGTGCGCCAAGCATTTCGGAGCCGTCGGAGACAAACTTGTAACCTGAAGCGGCGGTTAGAGTGATCAGCCCCAAAAGGAAACTGAATTCGGCAGCGTGTGCGGGTGAAAGGCCGGCAAGATAGCCGCCGACAATGGTTGCCATGGAGCGGCTGGTTCCCGGCCACATGGCAAAGCACTGGAAGAAACCAATCATCATTGATTTGCCTAGCGTGAGTTCTGTCAGACCGGGACCATCTTCCGGGGAGACGGCGCCTTTTTTGCCATGATGCCGCCAGCGTTCGACTATCAGCATAACAATTGCGCCGACAATGAGTGCGCCGGCAACAGCCAGGATGTTGTCACCAAGTACACTCTCAATCAGGTCGTCTAGCAGGAGGCCTAAAACTGCTGCTGGCATAAACGCCGCGATCAGGTTGATTGCCAGTTTGCGGCCGTTTTTGTCTTTGCCAAGGAATCCCAGCAGAATCGAAAATAGTGTGCGCCAGTATAAAAGTACGACAGCTGCAATAGCGCCGGCTTGTATAACAATTACGTATGCGTAGGCAGCTTCTCCTATGGTATAGGGGCGTTCAATGCCATCTTCTTTTACAAGAATCGGCTGACCGTTTTTATCTTTTACCGGTGTATCGCCATCTAGCCCAAGAAGTGCATTGGTAATGATGAGATGTCCGGTAGAGGAAACGGGCAGGTATTCAGTAATGCCTTCAACCAGTCCGAGAATGATTGCATCTGTGTAGCTCAGGATTTGGGTTTCCTCCGACGATGTATTTGTGGTTTCCGGCTCTGCGATGATTGCGTTTAGTGATGAAAAAAAAAGAAAGAGTAAAACCACAGTATATTTCATGAGTCAGTCGGCTTGCAGGATATATTATAAGAAGTTTTGCTTGAGATTTATTTTCTAAAATCTTTGCCTATAGATTTGTATTTTCAAATGCAAGCACTCAAACCATTCACTGAGATTCTGAAAAGCGGTACAGAGCTTACTGCCGAGCAAGCGAGCACGGTTGCGGAGCTGTTGATTCGCTCGGACGTATCTACCGAGGAGAAAAAAATCTTTTTGCTGGCTCTGGCTGACAAAGGTGAAACCGCTACTGAAGTAGCTGCATTTGCGCGCGTCTTTCGCAGTCGTGCGGTTGATCCCGGTGTTGAGGAATGGGCTGCGGATGCGATTGATGTGTGTGGCACCGGTGGTGATGGCTCGGGTACGTTTAATATTTCTACGGCGGTTTCGTTTATTGTGGCCGCTGCCGGGGTGCCGGTGTTCAAGCATGGCAATCGCTCGATTACTTCGAAGTGCGGAAGCGCTGATCTGCTGGAAGCGTTGGGGATTCGAATTGATGTGCCGCAGGAACAAATGCGGGAGTCGTTGCGCGAGTTAAATTTCTGCTTCTTTTTTGCGCCTGCCTTCCATCCGGCGTTTAAAGAGATCATGCCGGTGCGACGTGCTCTTGCAGAAACCGGGCGGCGCACTGTTTTTAATTTGCTGGGGCCATTGATTAATCCGGGGCGTCCGGCACATCAATTACTGGGCGTCTTTTCTGAGCAGTGGGTGCAGCCGCTGGCAGACGCACTGGGCGCTTTAGAGTTGAAATCGGGTCTGGTGGTGCATAGTCGTACATATTCCGGTGAGGCGTTGGACGAACTGAGCTGTGCCGGTGGGAACTATCTGGCTGGATTTGGTAAACTTGCGGATACTGTAAAGACGCTTAAATCTTTGGACGTCGGATTGGCCGAGTGTCCCTTTTCCGATTTGAAAGGTGGTGATGTGGCTAAAAACCTATCGATTATGCACGCATTGCTTAAGGGTTCAGCGGATCTGGTACCTGTTGGCTTGCGCAACAGTGTTTTGCTGAATGCCGGGATTGCACTGTGGATTTCAGGTAAAGCACTGGACATGGCTGCGGGTGTGGCATTGGCAGAAGAGATTTTGCAGAGTGGTCGTGTTGAAGCCTGGCTGAAGCGAGCCCGTTCGTTTTATGAGAAACATTCATTCTGAAAAAGCTTTCGAAGCTGATTTGAATTTAATTGGGAATTGGTAAATTGTAAGGGAATCATCACCTGTAAATTCTAGAACATATGGAAGAAGTTGCTCTAAAAGAACTCGATTCTCGGTTGCACAAACAAGTTGAGACTGTGCGCAAGGCCCTCAATAAGAATCCATCTTACTCAGTTGATGTGATGACAAATATCGTGGATCGCAATCCTGAGTGCCTGGAGGCGCGAAAGATACTTCGCAAAGCACAGCAACGGGCCAATCCAGGTAAATCGAATGTTTTGAAGTCCCTGTTTTCGAAAGTAAGTTGTACGCTTAGCGGCATCGGAAGTCCCGAAAAAATCAAAAAAGATCCGACGGCTGCATTGTCCGCAGCAGAAAAACTGCTCAACAAGAATCCATTGAATATCGGCGCTCATAAAGCTATTGGCATTGCTGCCGAAGCGCTTAGTCTCTACGAGACGTCGGCATTTGCTTACGAGGAAATTCATAAAATCGAGCCGGGTAATCTGGAAAATGCCAAAACACTAATGGCTGCTTATATGCGCATCGGTAAAAACGAGGATGCGGTCCGTATTGGAGATCAGACCTACAAGGAACATCCGGCAGATAACGAAATCCAGACCTTGATAAGCAAAGCATCCGTTGAACAGTCGATCAGGAAGGGCAAGTGGGAGATGAGCGAAAGCTTTCGCGACAAGCTTAAAGATAAAGAGGAGTCGCACCGGTTGGAGCAGGCGGGCAAAGCCAAAACGACCGATGCCGAGTTCCGTTCCATGATCGAAGAAACCAAGAGAGCAGTCGCTGAGCAACCGGAAAACCTCAACCTGTACCGTGATATTTTCAACGGCCATCGCAAGCTCAAGGAATTTGACAAAGCCCTGGAGTGGTTGGCTCTGGCGCGCCAACTTGAGGCAGGACGTACGGATGCGGGTCTGGAACTGTTGGAGGGCAAGTTGAAACTTGAGAAAATGCAGCATGCAATTGCTGCCAAAGAGAAAGCCTTGGAAGACGATCCGGAAAATGCAGATTTGCAAAGTGCGCTCGAAGCCCTTCGGGACGAAGAAAGTGCCTTCCGCTTTGTACAGGCTAAGGACTTTGTAAAGCGTTATCCGAACGAGTTCAACTACCGCTACGAACTTGGCGAGCTTTACTACGAAAAAGGAGAAGCGGATAAAGCAATCAAGGAACTGCAACTTGCCCAGCGCAGTCCCAATGTGCGTGTCAACGCATCGATTCTTCTTGGTAAAGTATACAAGGCAAAGCAGTTTTTCGATTTGGCTGCCGAACAGTTTAATAGCGTCAAAGCTGAAATTTCAGGGTCGACGGAGCAAAAAAAAGACGTGCTTTACGAATTGGGCAGTTGTTATGAATTGCAGGATAAAGCAGACGAAGCAATTGCGGAGTACAAGGCTCTGTATAGTATCGATATCGGTTATCGGGATGTTTCTAAAAAGATCGACGATTTTTACGCGAAGAAGTAGACGTTTCATTGGTTTGCAACGAGCAAAAACGCGCCGGCTCCGTCATGCCCGGTTTCCCAGGGCAGGCTGATAACGCTTTCCTTGAGTATAAAGCGCCTGCCCTTTGGAGATTTCAGAAAGTCATCAACGACAGCCTGATTTTCGTCCGGATCGATGCTGCAGGTGCTGTAAACAAGTCGTCCGCCTGGTTTCACGTGATTTGAGGCCGCTGCGATTAATTGTCTTTGCAGGTCGGCACACTTGTTGATGTCTTTCGGGCTTAGCCGCCATTTCACATCGGTACGGCGTTGGATGACGCCGGTGTTTGAACAAGGGGCATCCAGCAAGACTGCATCGTAGCGGCTGGGTAGCTGTTTCTCCCGGAATCGCCGATCGCTGAGTTCCAGCAGATCTGCTTCGAGGATCGAGCACTGCAATGACGATTGGTTTGCGAGCGCCCTGAGATTTTTGCGCAGGCGCTCTATCCGATCTCCCGGAAGGTCCAGGGCGACTATCCGGCCATTCAGTTTCATTTGATAGGCAAGGTCGTATGTCTTCCCGCCGGGTGCCGCGCAAAGATCCAGTATCTGTTCTCCACTTTCCGGCGCAAGCAGGGACGGCGCTAAACGTGTGGAGGGATCTTTTACATATACTTTACCCCGATTGAGAAACGGGCGTATATCCTTTTGCCACGAAGCCTCAGCGGTTACCTTGTAAAAGTTATTCCATTGAGTCGGTTCCAGTCCATTGGGGAGTGTTTCAGGGGTATCGTAAAACTTTAGGTAAGTCGTCGGTATTTTCTGGTTCCATTCCATCAATTTGACGGTGGTGGGTAGGCCAAACGTTTTATTCCATCGCTTGAACAACCATCCGGGATGGCTGAAGAAAACGTCAGGCCGATTGTCTGAATGTACTGTGTCAATTGCATCCGGAAGCTTGCGTAGCAGCGCGTTCAGCAATCGGGTTTCCGATTCTTTGACCAGTTGTTTACTACTTTCCACCGAGTGGTGTATGATTTGAGGGATTTTTTCCTTTTGGCCGGAAAGGATTTCATATCCCGTAATAAGAATGATGGCTTCGATCAGTTTTCGAGGTTTGCGCCGGATGAATGGCTTAAGTACCGTATTGACGCGATGACCGTTGCGCAAGGCTCCTAAAAACAATGCCTGACAAGTTGCTCGTTCACGTTCGGAAAGACCCTCTTGCAGTGAATCCAGCAATTGATTTGCTTTAATGTTTTTACCTAAATAGGTTTCAGTAAGTTTGGTAGCAGTTTTCCATGCTTCCGAATTTAGTTTGGATAAGTTGAACTTAATCCTTTCTTTTGAGTTATAATTTATACACACTTTAACGTTTAAGGTTAAAAAAGTACTTTCAAATAGATATGAATAAAGAGGTAATCGATACGCTTATCGAAAAAAATCCAAAACTCTCATCTTCTCGTGAGAAGCTTGAAGCGATGAGTCCTGGTAACTACTGCTTGCACCACAGTTGGGGGTTTGGCAAGATCGTGGATTACGATGCTCAGGAGGCAAAAATAATCATCGACTTTGAAGAGGGCAAAAAGGGCCATGCCATGGCTCCCGCATTTTGTGTAGGCAAGTTAGAGATACTTAAGCCGGATGATTTGCTGGTTCGTTCACGCGTTGAGCCCGATGTCGTGAACGAAATGATTAAGCAAAAACCTGCGGATCTAATCTGCGAGATCGTTTCAAAAGCCGATGGGCAGGCGATGACGAATGCCGAGATCGAACGAGCGCTTGCGCGTCTGATCGGGCCGATTAAATACAAGAAGTGGTGGACTGCTACGAAAAAGTTATTAGTCAAAGACCCACGCATAGGCGCACCGATCAAGAAGACAGATCCTTACATTTTCCGTGATGAGCCGGTAATTCCCGAACATGAAATACTTGAGCAGTTTCTTTTTACCAAGAATCCAAAAGAGAAGATTCTCCTGGGGGAAAAACTGTATGCGTTGTCCGAAAACATTTCTGTGATCCGTGAAGAACTCCCGGAAATCCTGTCAGAACTCACTGATGCGATTAAGAACGCAAAAAGTCTCAACCAGGCGGACCGTCTCCACGGCGTATGGGTCCGGAATAACCTCGCCCGCGATCTACATGAAGATGTCGAAGTGCTGGATCCATCGTCTGCATCTATTCTGGATGCAACAGATGACTATTCGAAATTGGCTTCCGAGCTTCCGTCGAATTACTACAAGCGCTATCTGGACTTGATTTCCCGCACCTATCCCGAAAAATGGAAAAAGATGGCTGAGGATCTGCTTGCGAAGTCGTCCGGCAAATTTACCACTGAATGCATCAACTTTATGTTGGAGCAAGATCAGGAAGAACGCGTAAGAAAGTGTCTGGATCGTTGGCTGGATGAACAAACAATCAAAGGTCCATTGCTCTTCTGGGTAGTTAAAAACCGTAGCTCTAAAAAGTACGCGTCAATTATTTATCCATTGGTGAGGCCGCGTCTTCTAACCGCTATGTTTTATGCGATTGACCATGAAGCTTTACAGAATGCAAATACGCGCCGTATCCCACTAGGTGATTTGCTCAGTGATGATAAGGATCTAATATCGGATTTGCTGGCTGAAGCAAATGTTGAAACAGCCCGCGACCTGGCGCAAACTCTGTTGCTAAATCAGGGTTTTGAAGAATTGACCAAAAAATCGTTGCTCGCTCGATTTATTAAAAAGTTTCCGACTATTCAGAGTTTGATTGCCGGCCAAACAAGTACTTCAGCGGAAGAAGATGCACTTATCGTTTCCCAGAAGAGTTTCGATCAGGCCAAAGCAGAATACGAAGACTTGATTGCAAACAAAATACCACAGAATAAGGAAGCAATCGCAACTGCCCGCGAGCATGGTGACCTAAAAGAAAATTCCGAGTACAAGATGGCGCGCCAGGATCAGGATATTCTGTTGTCGCGTAAAAATGAGTTGGAAGTCGATCTTTCCAGAGCGCGCGTTACCGACTTTACCGAAGCAACCGAGGAAAATATCGGCATTGGTTGTCTGGTAGAGCTTGAAGAAAGTTCCACCGGTAATAAACATCAGTATGCAATATTGGGAGCCTGGGACAGCGACCCGGAAAATAATATTCTCTCCTACAAAACGCCGCTTGCCCAACAACTGCTTGGCAAGCAGGAAGGCGAAACTGCATCTACCCGTATCGGTGGCAATGAAGAAGAATGGAAGATTCTCAAGATTAAGCGCTGGCTTGATGCGAAGTAATGAGCGTCGAATCTCAACGAGTGAATCTGCCTTATTCGAATAATACTTAATTCAACGTGGAATCGACATGATCACATTAATTGTTGGCACAAATCGGCCGGGCGCAAACAGCCGTAAAATTGCTCTCGAAATAGAAGCGATTTACAAAGACTTAAACGTAAAAACAAGCCTGCTGGATTTGATTGACCTACCTGCGGAATTGTTTGCTCCGGAGGCGTATGCGGAAAAGCCGGAGGCATTTAAGCCATTTGCGGAAACGATTCTGAGCGCGGAAGGACTGCACGTAGTAACACCCGAGTATAATGGAGGATTTCCGGGTGTCTTGAAATACTTCATCGACATGCTTCCGTTTCCGGACAGCTTCGAAGGGCGTGCAGTGGCTTTTACCGGCCTTGCAGCGGGTCAATTTGGTGCCCTGAGGCCAGTAGAGCAATTGCAGCAACTCTTCAGTTATCGAAATGGGCATCTCTACCCGAATCGTGTTTTTATCCCCGGAGTGCATTCTGTCCTCGATGACTCAGGAAAGGTGACCGATGAAAAACTGAAAGAACGTTTGGTTTCTCAGGCAGAAGGATTTGCCAAGTTTGTGAAGCAGGTATAGTGTCCTGTGTTTATGCAAACAAGCAGCTGGAAGCCGCTGCTACCTTAGTTCTACATTGTTATAGCTAAGCTGGGAATTACTTTTACACCCAAATGATGTCCTTTCTTTGGTAAAGAGGTAGTGCAGGTGCGTCCTCGCACCGCATCGAATGTTCGGATGCTCTGGCTCACACGACGCTGGTGCGCACCGAGACGGTGCGGCGCTACCCAATGCACAATCTGTTCAAATAATTTTAGGCTTAGCTATAAACTTGAATTCTGCTAGTTCCAGCTTTGCCGGCTTAAGCTTACTTCTTCTTTGAAGCTTTTGACAGTTTGCGTCGAGTGTTCTCGTCGAGAATGCGCTTGCGGAGCCGAAGGTGGTTTGGCGTTGCTTCAACCAATTCGTCCGGTGCGATGTACTCAATTGCACGTTCGAGGGAAAACTTAACCGGTGGTGAAAGTTGAATGCCCTTATCGCTGCCGGAAGCACGCATGTTGTCGAGTTGCTTGGCTTTTGTTGGATTAACCGGCATGTCTTCCTTACGTGGATTTTCACCAACAATCATACCTTCATAAACCTCTTCACTGGATCCTACAAACAACTTGCCGCGACTTTGAAGCATGTCGAGTGCGTAGGGCATTGCCTTGCCTTGTCCCATACTCACTAGCGTTCCGGTCGAGCGCGTTGATATTTCACCGCAGTAGGGGCGGTATTCAAGGAAGGAATGGCTCATGACTCCATGTCCGCTGGTCAGTGTGACCAGATCACTCTCAAAGCCGATAAGACCACGCGTCGAAATTTCCGCCTCTACGGTCACGCCAGCATTGTGGTGTTCCATGTTGGTGATTTTACCTTTGCGCTTGCTGATGTTTTCCATCACCGAGCCCAGTTGTTCTTCAGGCACCTCTACCCAGATCTGTTCAATCGGTTCGTGCTGTTTGTCATCAATCGTCTTGTAGAGAACCGTCGGGCGGGAAACGAGCACTTCAAAACCTTCACGGCGCATCGTTTCAACCAGGACGGCAATTTGCATGGAGCCACGTGCATTGACGAGGAAGCGTGTGCCATCGTCAGTATCTTCGACGCTGATGGAGATGTTAGACTGGGTTTCGCGGATCAGCCGGTCACGGATCTGGCGGGAAGTGACTTTTTTGCCATCCTTACCTGCAAGTGGTCCGTCATTAACAGAGAATTCCATCTGCACTGTAGCCGGGTCAATTTCGACGAAGGGCAGCGCTTCAGCCTCTGCGGATGCGGCAAGTGTATCCCCAATGTCGATTTCATCAAATCCTGCGATGCCGACAATATCACCTGCCACAGCCTCAGCAACATCGTCTGTATTGCCGGCGCCGGAGAAACTTTTCATCTTTGTTATTTTGACGCGCTCTGCCTTGCCGTTCTTTCGATGTGCGAAAATAGATTGTCCGGAGGTTATTTTGCCGGACAGGATGCGGCCGATTGCCATGCGTCCGACATAGTCGTCCCAGTCGATATTGCTGACGAGCATGCGAAAGTCACCGTCTTGAATTACCGGCGGCGGGATGCGTTCGATAATCGTTTCAAAGAGGTCAATCATGTTTTGCCGCGGCCCCTCGATCTCACGATCTGCAAAGCCCATTTTAGCGGAAGCATACAGGAAGGGAGCGTTGAACTGATCTTCATCCGCTTCCAGATCAAGAAAGAGTTCAAGCACTTTGTCATGCACCCATTCGGGGCGGGCGGTGTCGCGATCGACTTTGTTGATCACGCAAATGGTCTTAAGGCCCTGAGCCAGTGCTTTTCGAAGCACCCAGCGAGTTTGTGCCTGCGGGCCGCCCACTGCATCGGTCAGGAGGAGGACGCCGTCGACCATCTTCATCACACGCTCGACCTCAGCGCCGAAGTCGGCGTGGCCCGGAGTATCGACGATGTTGATGGTGTATTCGATGCTGTCTTTTGGATTCGTCCATTTTACCGAAAGGTTCTTGGCCTTAATGGTAATTCCTTTTTCACGTTCCAGATCCATTGAGTCCATGGCACGTTCCTGCACCTGCTGGTTTTCCCGGTAGGTGCCGCTCTGTTGTAAAAGGCAATCGACCAGTGTCGTCTTGCCGTGATCGACGTGCGCGATGATTGCGATGTTGCGAATAGTTTTTTCGTTCATGGATAGAGGAAATGAAAAACCCGCCACGATCGGTTGTGACGGGATTGGATCAACGCGAATAGAAAAAATGAATCGTTTCGGATGTCAATCCAACAGATATATTAATCCTTACATATCGACTTTAAAGCTAACAGGTCTATGGTGTAATCCAAGTTGCGTTCCATGTATCATGACGTATTCAGAGCGCTGTTACTACGTTCATGATCTACACAATCCCGTATAGTATAATAATCTTTGGTAGGAAATATCTGTTTCTGGGCTGAAGTGAGGGGGGCAAATTTGTAGCAACCTGTCGAATAGAAAAGGCGCGTCCTCGCGCCGCACGAAGGTTCAAACGCATTACACGACGCAGGTGCGCATCGGGCCGTGTCCTGCGAAGCTTACAGAGCGAAGCGGGGACGGTGCTGCGCCACTCTGCTACATATTTGAATTACACCCTTTTAATTTAACAAAGTAAATTTAGGCTGGCAAAAATAACTCTAAATGCTGTTATCGGTAACACTCGGCGAAGATAATTATTTTTATTCATAATGTCACAAAGATTCCTATATCCTGTAATCGATTATTATGTAGATAATTTTTCGGCTGACCTTATAGTAGCGTTAATGCAATTGCTGGCGCATCCTTCTCAGGGTGGCGAAGGATATAAAATAGTTACATTCAATCCTGCAATTGACCTGGATGGATGGGAGATTGATACCAACAGTAAAACCATCAAGCTCGATACCAGAAGCATCTTTGGACACTATAGCCATCAGGAATTGGCAGAACATTTGCGTAATGCAATCCAAACAGAAATTCTGGAAACCAGATCGTCTTTATTTTCAAGGTTAGCCTGGGGCTCTGGAAAAGTCTTGCTTGGCATCGTCGAGACTGGAATTGGGCTTGTTGGAATAATTGTACCTGATCCAGGCACTACTGCCGCAGGTGTAGGCCTGGTTTTTTTGGGAGTGAATAGTTTCGTCGATGGAGTTAGTCAATTAGCCGGAGCCAATGAGGCAAATGGCTACAATATGCTTGGCAGCGCTTTTGGCGCAGCAGGCGAAGGTATTGCCGAGATTGTCGGGTTTGAATCTGTAGCAGGAAAGCAGCTTGGAGAAAATCTTTTTGCTGTGACATCCTTGGCATTCGGTTCGATTGGATCCATCAAAATTCTCAATATCAAGAGTTTATCTTCGATACGCTTTGGTGTGGGGGGGCAACCTGGCGGTTTTGAAGTTGGTAGGCTTGCGATGGGATATTCCAGCAATAGAGCATTGGATGGAATGACCATTTTAAGCATAAATAACAATGCTGGCCAATCCATATTAAGATTCGTAACACACAATGGGAAGTTTGTTGTAAACGGTAGAATTGTCGGTACTCAAAAGATATTAAAGCACGAGAGTAATCCCGGGGAAATCGCAAAAGGTATATTGAGATTACTTTTGCATGGATTTAAAAGTGGTTTATGAGCATGGTTTCCAATACAGATGTTCCTGACATTGAGTGGCCTGAAAGAGAAGATAAGGAACAAGAATCCGAAGTACTTAACGAAATACAAAATTTGTTTTCTCAACGAATTCAAAAAGTGTTCAACGATAAGAAGTACGTTTTTTTTATTTCCCCGGAACCTGCAAGAAACATTGAAAATCTGTGGAAAAATATCCAAGACGAATGCGCTGAGTTTTCATATAAGTATGCTGATGTTAATTACGGATATAAAAATAGGGCATGGGGATTCTTTTTTGAGAAAATCGATCTTTTTAGATTAACTCTGCCTTTGTTTTTTAAGCATAGGCCGGAATCGCTTTACATTATTGCTATAGAAGCATTCCCTGAAAACACACTTTCCTCCAATAAATTGAAGGAATTGGCTGATTTCATTATTTTTGATAAAGGCGACATTGATAGCGATCTATTATACACGGGTCTGGCTTTCATATTTAATGAACTAACCGGCTTTCTGGAATGTGATACCAGTCAATAATTTTACTCCAAAGCGCCTCATCTGGAGGGCAACGCCCAGGGCCAACGTGCGGAAATGCTCCGTCATTTCCGTTGTGTTTTGGGGACAGGCAATGCTCCAGAATTATTTGATTTGTTTGATAATACCAAATCTAAGAAGGGAGTGTCGGACTTAGACGGCAATCTCTGCTCATTCTCAATAATACCAAATCTAAAAAGGTTTGACGTCAATTGGCTGATTTTGCACTTTGTTTTCATATGAACCGTGAACACTTGGGGGAAGAAGCAGATCTCCAAAAAATTAAAGCTCTGCTTAAAGAAAATAATCCGGTCTGGAAACA
>CAZTSB010000041.1:0-17831 GCA_964616435.1 uncultured Puniceicoccaceae bacterium
TGTTTCCAGACCGGATTATTTTCTTTAAGCAGAGCTTTAATTTTTTGGAGATCTGCTTCTTCCCCCAAGTGTTCACGGTTCATATGAAAACAAAGTGCAAAATCAGCCAATTGACGTCAAACCTTTTTAGATTTGGTATTACCTCTTTACCAAAGAAAGGACACCATTTGAGTGTAAAAGTAATTTTAAGCTTAGCTATAATACCGAATCTCAGAAGATCTGAAAGATTTACTCATTTATCAAAATCGAAATCGTCAGGTCTTCTTATGTTTCTCACAATCTCATTTTACAGCAGAAGTATCTACCTTTTTCAGATAGCGCCCAAAACTATACATCACGAGCAAGTGTACCCAGGCCTGTGTACGCGAATATAGCCACCAGGGCAAGGTTGGCGAAAAGCCGTGGATCGACGCAATAATGCAACGCCGCTCCGGGAAAATCCTAAATTCGAGCCGGCCGGGTGGGTTCACTTTTCGGGACAAATAACCGCCAGTGATGTAAAAAGCACAGCGATAGCTATCATCGGAGAACGGTGTCGGCGTCAACTCCAGCAGGGTAAAGTGCTGACCGAACAGATTAAAGCGAACCACTCCGTTTTCATCAGTGTACACGGATAGCAATTTGCGAAAAGTTTTATCCAGCCAAATTCCGTATGCATCCATGACCTCTTTTGCACTCCATTCGGTCGGCAGTGGCATGCGTTGTACCGACCGAACACGGCGATCTTTCTTGATTTGTTTTGTGTCGGCTTTCTGAGTGTAGCTTCGGGGGTTGGGGAGTGGCCAGCCATTCTCATCCACGGCTTTTGCCAACGATTCTTTAAGCGGGATCAGTCCGGGACGCAATTGCTCCAACAGCGGGTTGGGACGCGCACGTAGATCGTGTCGCAGACTTTCCTGCAGCGGCTCCACAAGCGCCACCGAAACCTTCCCTAAATAGGCGACCCCGCGTTTTGAAATGGAGAAAAAATTAAGCGGTAACTGAATTGAAATTGAACGGCATCCCAGAAACTGCCCGGTTTTCTTTATCATCGTTGCATACGTCATCGGTTTGTGACTCGCGAGATCATAAGTGCCGCCCTGAAATTTCGAGTCTTTCAGACAAAGCTCAAAGGCTTCACAAACATTTTCAATATCCACAGACTGCGTTGTTGATTTTGCCCATGCCGGCAAAAGCACGACCGGAAGCCGGCGTACCAGATTTACCAACATCGAAAACGACGACCCGCCCGGTCCGAATATAAGCCCCGCCCGTAGAACAGTCACCGGCACCGACCGGCTATTAAGAACTATCTCCACCTCGGCACGACTTTGCAAATGCGGCGACAAGTCTTCATCACTTTCCGGAAGCAGTCCACTCAGATAAATCACATGTTTTAGATTTGCAGCCTCGGCAGCACGAATAAAATTATCGGCCAGCAGCAAATCAGTGTCTTCAAAATTGCCTTGCATCAACCGGCTCGACGGCGCCATTGAGTGCACCAGATAGATTCCGTAATCACAGCCCTTGAGTGCATTAGTCAGCTTGGGCAATGAATAAATATCGCAGTAGCACCACTCGGTACTCGTCTCACCACTATAGCGCTCAACAATATTTGGGCTACGAGTCAGTGCGCGAAAACGGTAGTCTTTGCTCAACCTCATCTGGATGTGAGTTCCGACAAAACCACTGGCCCCTGCAACAGCAATTAATGGCATATCAGAAGAAGACATCTTGAACAAAAATTAAGGACGCTTCGCTTAAAACAAATCCACAAACTATTTGCCACTCTAAAAATCAGATATTTTCTGGCCTTGCAGTATTTAAAAAGATGCCTACTGTGAATCGCTTTTCTATTTTAAACAGATAAATCACCGCTTGCACAAACTCTTTAAAGTTTAACTAACAACATACTTTTCCAAAACCAATCGCAAACGATCATGACTGACCTATCAAAGTACCGGAATATTGGCATCTTCGCTCACGTAGATGCTGGTAAAACAACAACAACCGAGCGTATTCTGAAGCTAACCGGTAAAATTCACAAACTGGGCGAAGTTCACGATGGCGCCGCAACGACTGACTTCATGGAGCAGGAGCGGGGAATCACCATCCAATCCGCAGCAACTACCTGTTTCTGGAACGATCACCGCTTCAATATCATTGATACTCCGGGGCACGTAGATTTTACCGTCGAAGTATACCGCTCGCTAAAAGTGCTTGATGGTGGTATTGGGGTCTTCTGCGGTTCCGGTGGTGTTGAACCTCAGTCTGAAACAAATTGGCGCTACGCCAATGATTCGAAGGTTTCCCGTCTGATATTTGTCAACAAACTCGACCGTATCGGCGCGGATTTTTACAAAGTGGTTGACCAGGTAAAAAGTGTACTCGGAGCAAACCCACTGGTGATGGTGCTACCAATCGGCACCGAAAGCAATTTTAAAGGCGTGGTCGATCTCCTGACCCGCGAGGCCTGGGTTTGGGACGATTCCGGTGATCCAATGAATTACAAGATCGAAGAAGTGCCTGCAGACATGGCAGACAAGGTGGAAGAATACCGTTCCATGCTTATAGAAACAGCGGTTGAGCAAGATGACGAAGCAATGGAAGCCTATCTCGAAGGGAATGAGCCCAGCATTGAAAAAATCAAAGAATGCATTCGTAAAGGAACCATCAAACTAGACTTTTTCCCAACATTCTGTGGTTCCGCCTTCAAAAACAAAGGTGTGCAAAATGTATTGAACGGTGTTGTCGATTTCCTGCCCTCGCCGACCGAGGTAAACCCGCAACCCGAAGTCGACGCAGAAGGCAACGAAACCGGAGAGTTCGCAATTGTCGATTCGAGCAAGCCGCTGCGTGCGCTGGCATTCAAAATTATGGATGACAAATACGGCGCACTGACCTTTACCCGTATTTACTCAGGCAAGCTAAGCAAAGGTGTAAATGTTCTTAACACCTTCACCGGCAAAACGGAACGTATCGGCCGCATCATTGAAATGCATGCTGACGAGCGTACTGAAGTCGAATCTGCCCAGGCGGGTGACATCGTTGCTCTGCTCGGCATGAAGTCCGTGCAAACCGGACATACGCTCTGCGACCCGAATCATCCAGCCACCCTGGAGCCAATGACCTTCCCCGATCCGGTTATCTCTATCGCGATCAAACCAAAAGAACAAGGCCAGTCGGAAAAGCTCGGAACGGCCATCAGCAAAATGGTCGCCGAAGATCCTAGCTTCATCGTCGAAACGGATGAAGACTCCGGTGAAACTATCCTTAAAGGAATGGGTGAACTCCACCTCGAAATTAAAGTAGACATCCTGAAGCGCACTTACGGTGTCGACGCAGTTGTCGGTAAACCTCAGGTTGCCTATCGCGAAAGTATCACCCAGACCGTCTCGGACAGCTACACGCACAAGAAACAGTCCGGTGGTGCCGGCCAGTTTGCAAAACTCGATTATACGCTCGAACCGCTTGAGCCAGGTGAAGGCTTTCAGTTTGAATCCACCGTTGTCGGAGGAAACGTGCCACGTGAATACTGGCCCGCAGTGGAAAAGGGCTTCAACTTCTCAAGAGAAAAAGGTGTGCTCGCAGGCTATCCCTGTGTGGACTTTAAAGTTACTCTTCAGGACGGAGCATTTCACGCGGTGGACTCCTCAGCCGTCGCTTTCGAGATTGCATCCAAAGCTGCCTATCGTCAGTCCATGCCTAAAGCATCGCCGGAAATCCTTGAGCCCATTATGAAACTGGATGTTTTCTGTACCGAAGACAAAATGGGCGATGTCATTGGCGATCTTAACCGACGTCGTGGAATGATCAAAACTCAGGAACCGACAAATACCGGTATCCGTATCAAAGCAGATGCACCTCTGAGCGAAATGTTCGGCTATATTGGCGCACTTCGCACGATGACATCCGGCCGCGGCCAGTTTTCGATGGAATTTTCCCATTATGCATCCTGCCCGAAGAATGTAGCAGAAACTGTTATCAAAGAGGCAAAAGAACGCGAAGAGGCCAAGAAAAAATAACTACCGCCAATCGTTTTACGAAAGTCCTCTGTCCCAAACGGGCAGAGGACTTTTTTATGGTCAATTATCCTAGATTTGGTAGTAGAGATCACGATCTTTCATAATCTTTTGTTTCACAAGGTATTGTAGGGCTACGAAGGCGCGCCCTTTGGCGCGTTGAGTCAGCTTCTCAATGCCTTGTGAAACAAAAGATTATGAAAGATCGTGATCTCTACTGCCGAATCTAGGATTATCAGGCTTTGCGGATAGAAAAAAGAAATAGCCCCCACCCTGCAATTAGTAACAGTCCACCAACGGGTGTTACCGGCCCAAGCCATCCGGGGCCACCGGTGGCCAGTAAATACAGTGATCCTGAGAAAAAGAGTGTCCCGACAATCAGGCATCTTCCGGCTGCTTTTTGAAGGCTCTGATTGTTTGGAAAGAGTGATAAAAGCAGCAGACCAAGTGCGTGCCACATCTGGTAGCGAACGGCGGTTTCCCATACCGATACGGAGTTTTCAGCAATGAGCGTGTCCTTCAGCGCATGGGCGCCAAAGGATCCCAGAACAACTGCTCCGAGCGCTAAAACGATTCCCGAGATTTGATATAAACGGCGATCTTTTTCATTCATATGCGGCTACCGGTATATGCCCTGAGGCAGTGATCTACCTCGAGAGTCCATTTGGCTGAAGGCTCAGAATGCAAACGCATATTTTGAAAGGCGGCGACCGATTTCAGCAATGACGTCCTTTTCCACAGCTTCACCCTGAGCTGCAAAGGTTACGGAAAAACGGACAAAATTACCACAATCGTCCCAGGGTACGGTGCTGATAAGCTCCTCTTTTATGAGCCACTGGCTGAAAGCTTCGCCAGTTTCGAACGCAACCGTTTTACCGTCGAAAGCTGCCGATTTCGGTGCAGCGACATAGAGGAAGAAACTGCCCTTTGGCTTAGCCGCTTCAAAGCCTGATTCGTTGAGCGCTTCCACCAGCAAATCCATTCGGCGGGAGTATTTTGCCGCGATGGATTCGGTTATGTCAGGATTTTCCAGAGCGACGGCTGCTGCTTTCTGAATGGCGAGAAATTGACCGGAATCAGAGTTGTCTTTCATGTCAGCATAGGCCTTTACGATAAGCGGATTGCCGACGACAAAGCCAATACGCCAGCCAGTCATGTTGTAACTTTTGGAGAGCGAATGCAGCTCTATGGCAACATCCCTTGCCCCTGGGGCCTGGAAGATGGAAAGCGGCGAGCCTTCAAAAATCAACGACGCATAGGCTGCGTCCTGTACAATTATCAGGTTGTTGGCTTTGGCAAATTTAACGGCCTTCTCAAAAAAATCGATCGTGGCGGAGGCTCCTGTCGGGTTGTTGGGATAATTGAGCACCATTATCTTTGCTTTGGTTAGAACATCTGCCGGAATTGCATCCAAGTCGGGAAGAAAATCGTTTTTCTTTTCCAGTGGCATATTATAAACCTGTCCGCCCAGATACTTTGTATGTGTCCCCAGAACCGGATAGCCCGGAACTGTCATCAGCACCACATCGCCGGGATTAATGAAGCAGGCAGGGATCATCGTGAGTGCAGTTTTAGAGCCGATGGAGTGGACAATCTCTGTTTCGGGATCAATCCCTTTGACGCCAAAAACATCAGACATGTACTGTACGGCGGCGGTCTTGAACTCATCACCGCCGTTGTCGGCATAGCCCCGATACTCCGGTTTTTCGGCAGCGGCCTGAAGCGCTTTCACTACGACAGGAAAAGCCATTTCGTCGGGCTCGCCGACTCCCATATCAATCAGATCGATGTCAGGCTTGGCTTCCTTTGCGGCCTTCTTGGCCCGCTTGATTTTTTCAAACTTGTAAATAGCATTTGATTTGCCGTAGCTTTTGCCGCCAATACGTTCTGCGAAAAGTTCCTGGATGTAAGATTCGTTCATAGTAAATAGTTATTATTTGGGTTTAATTGATATTGAGGTCAGATTTAGAGAAAGCAAAATTGCAAGAAATTTTTATATGCAAATAATTCAATCAGTAAATGAAATGCAGTCGCATGCGATCAGTATGCGCTCTCGTGGAGAATTGATCTCACTGGTGCCAACAATGGGTTGCTTGCACGAAGGACATCTTTCATTGATAGATATCGCAAAAGAACGAGCTGACAAGGTCGTTGTATCGATTTTTGTAAATCCGGCTCAGTTTGAACCGAATGAGGATTTTGAACGCTATCCAAGGACTCTGGAAACGGATACGGAAAAATGCAGGGAACAGGGAGTGGATATTTTGTTTAATCCCGGTGAAGAGGAAATTTACCCGGAAGGTTATTCGACCTATGTGGACGAAGATCACATTAGCTCCAGCATGTGCGGCATTTCACGGCCACGGCATTTTCGAGGCGTGACGACGATCTGCCTGAAATTGTTTAATATTGTACGGCCGGATATGGCAGTATTCGGGCAAAAAGATGCGCAGCAGTGCGCAATCATTCGAAAAATGATAAAGGATTTGAATATACCGACGGAAGTTATTGTTGGCGAAACCCGACGAAACGAAGACGGCCTGGCGATCAGCTCCCGCAACCGTTATCTGACAAGTGTTCAATATGAAGAAGCCTTAAAAATATCCAAAGCGCTCATCATGGGTAGGGACATGGTACAGAAAGATGGTGTTCGAAGTGTGGATCGTGTCGTTGCAGAGATAACCCATAATCTGCTCTTTTCGCGACACATACGGCTTATCTATGCGCAAATCGTCGATCGGCTGACCATGGAACCGGCAGGGCGCGATATTGTTCCGGGCAAACATATCGCCTGTATTGCGGTTTGGATTGATCAGGTGCGGCTCATTGACAACATTCTGCTTTAGGAATCAACGGTTTCATTCAATTGCGGTAAATCATGTCTAGGGCGTATGATGTAGTCGTTGTCGGTAGCGGAATTGCAGGTTTAAGCTTTGCGATTAAAGTGGCAGAGGCAGGCAAGCGAGTGGCAATCATCACGAAGAAAAACTCCGCTGAGTCGAATACGAATTATGCACAGGGGGGTATTGCGGCAGTAACTTCAAAGACGGATGACGTAGAAGCGCATGTTTCCGATACCCTGAATGCAGGAGACGGGCTCTGTGACGAGGCAGTAGTACGGGAGATTTTAGCGGATGGGCCCGCGAGTATTGAAGAGTTGGCTCAGCGAGGAGTTGCGTTTACTCAATTGGATGACGGCAGAGTTTCCCTAGGCAAGGAGGGCGGCCACTCCAAGCGACGCATTCTTCATGTTAAAGATGTGACTGGAAAGGCAATTGAAGAAGCACTTCTTCAGAGCATTGCCGAGTCGGACAGGATCGATATATTCGAGCATTATTTTGCTATTGAACTAATAACGGAATCCAAGCTCAGCGGATATTCAGTTGAGAAAACGGATGATCGAATTCTGGGCATTTATGCGCTGGACACGCAATCAGGTTTCGTGGAGACGTTCGCAGCCCACTCGGTACTTCTGGCGACCGGTGGCATCGGCCAGGTCTATCAGTACACGACAAATCCGTTTATCGCGACCGGCGATGGCATTGCCATGGCCTATCGGGCGGGCGTGGAGATCCTGAACATGGAATTTATCCAGTTTCATCCGACGGCGTTTTATTCGAGAAGTTCAGACCGTTTTTTGATCAGTGAAGCAGTCCGGGGGGAAGGCGCAATACTGCGCAACATGAATGGCGACGCTTTCATGGAGCGGTACGACAATCGTAAAGATCTGGCTCCTCGCGACATTGTAGCCAGAGCTATTGATTCGGAGATGAAGCAAGCTGGCGCTCGCCATGTCTGGCTGGACGTACGTGGAAAATCCAAAAAAGAACTGCGTGACCGTTTCCCGACAATTTACGACCATTGTGCACGCAACGGAATCTATCTGGAAAAGGACATGATTCCCGTCGTGCCGGCAGCGCACTACCTTTGCGGCGGTGTAAAAACCAGCCTGGACGGCGAAACTTCATTGTCCGGTCTGTACGTCTGCGGTGAAGCAGGCTGCACCGGCCTGCATGGCGCAAATCGCCTTGCGAGCAATTCCTTGCTAGAGGCGGTCGTTATGGCCAGTCGCGGCGCTCGGGCAGTCGTCGATTATCTGAAAAATTGTGGCAAGCCGTTCGCGGACTTGCCGGAATGGGTGGATGGCGATGTACATGACCTTGATGAGCGTGTTGTGCTCCTGCACAACTGGGACGAAGTAAAACATACAATGTGGAACTATGTCGGCATTGTTCGCTCAACCAAACGTCTCGAACGCGCCCGCGTGCGCATCCGAAACCTGGAACGCGAGATCAATGATTACTACTGGAATTTCAAGGTGGATGAAAGCCTGCTGGAATTGCGTAACCTGATCCAGGTAGCTGCACTGATTGTCGAGTGCGCTTTGCAGCGTAAAGAAAGCCGCGGTCTTCATTACACGCTGGATTATCCGGGAAATTCCAAGATCCCGGATAATTCCAAGGTTCAGAATGTGAAAGCTGCCGGTCATGGATAAATCCGGCAGGTGTGTATTGATCGGACCCGGTGCGATCGGACTTTACTATGGAGGACTGCTCGCCAGATCCGGGGTTCGCTTGCTGATATTGGCGCGTTCGGATTACAATACCCTGCGTTCAAGCGGCATAACTCTCCGGATGATGGATGCTGATTCCGTCGATCCGCAGGAAACTTACACGATTCAATCCGAGTCTGTTGAACTTAAGGCCGATTCCATTGGACCGGCGGATTGGATCATAATTGCCGCAAAAGCCACTGCAAATCAGGATATTTTACCTGCTTTACAGGTATTGGTTAAATCGGAAAAAACGGTACTTCTCACCCTGCAAAATGGCATGGGCAATACAGAATTTCTGGCGAAGCATTTTCCAAAAAATCCGATACTGGCCGGCCTCTGCTTTGTTTGCGTTAACCGTGTGGCCCCTGCTGTCGTTGAAAACTACCTGCCTGGCCGGGTAGAGATCGGCTCACTGAATAATCGGTATTCCGAAGTTGCAAAACATGCAGTTTCAGCATTCACAAATGCAGGCATAGCTTGCAGATGGGCGCCTGAACTGAATGTCGCGATCTGGCGAAAACTTTGCTGGAATGTGCCGTTCAATGGTCTGGCAATTGCAGCCGGTGGAATCACCACGGATCGGATTCTCGCAGATGATACACTTGTTTCCAGAGCAAGAAAACTGATGAAAGAAATTCAGGAAGCTGCTGCGCGGGAGGGACATGAAATCACGGATGACTTTTTGCAGGGACAGTTTGACGCTACCGAGAAAATGGATGCTTACCGCCCGTCTTCGCTGATTGATTTTCAGGAAGGGCGTGCCGTAGAAGTAGAAGCTATATTTGGCGAGCCACTGCGCCGCGGTCAGCAGCTGGGAGTGAACATGCCTGAACTGGAAAAATTGTATCGCGAGGTCGTGGATGCAGTAGCCTCTTAATTTTGCTTTGGTAAATTAACCTTAAATCGAAAACGAAGAATTAGGAATTAGACTCTACAAAAATTTGGCCGTTACGCTTTCTTTAGCTTTTCTCAATCCGGGGACATCGCCCTGGTAGAGCAATTGACCACCGGCTTCGCCGCCAGTGGGACCGATTTCGATGATGTAGTCGGCGTCTGCAATTACCTCCAGATGGTGTTCGATGACGACGACTGTATGCCCTTTATCGACTAGTCGATGCAGGAGTTCAATCAGTCGTTCGACATCGCGAAGATGGAGTCCAATCGTTGGCTCTTCGAGGATATAAAAATTACCACGCCCCTGATTGTGCTGGCGCTCTTTGAAGGTCGGCATGCCTTTGGCAAGTTCACTGACGAGTTTGAGTCGTTGTGCCTCACCACCAGAGAGGGTAGGAGAATATTGTCCGAGCGCAATGTACCCAAGACCTGCTTCAACCATGGCACTCAGCAAACTGCTAAGCCCGGTATGAAAATCAAAAAATTCTGCAGCTTCTTCAAAGCTCATCTCCAGGACATCAGCAATGCTTTTGCCGTTCCAGCGCAACTCGTCGAGTTCGGCACCATAGCGACGGCCATTACAATCCTCACAGCGTACATAGGTGTCCGGCATAAAGTTCATTTCCAGTTTCACGCGTCCTGCACCCTGACAGGTTTCGCAACGTCCGCCCTTGGTGTTAAAGGAAAATGTCCCGGCTGTATAACCGCGATAGCGGGCTTCCGGCAAGTTCGCATAAATATCGCGAATAATGTCGAATGCACCAATATAAGTTGCGGGAGTGGAGCGATGCGTTTTTCCAATTGGACTTTGATCCACTTCTATCACTTTTCGAATGGTATCGGCACCAAGGAGTGCCTTGAACGTCGAACGTTGAACTTCCAACGTTGAACTTTGAATATCGGATGCAGCATTTTTAACATTCGGTGTTCGATGTTCTAAAGCTCGAAGTTCTTTATGGGTCAGTTTAGCCAGCTTTGTCTTAATGGCGTTTTCCACCAACGGACGCAACAAGTCACGGATCAGCGTGGACTTGCCGGCGCCGGAAACGCCGCAAACTGCGGTCAGTCGCTGTTTGGGAATGGTAATATCGAATCCTTTAAGATTGCGCAACGCAGCACCTTGCAGGCAAATCCAGTCTTCCTTGCTTTTCTTTTTGCGTGGACTCCATGGATCGGGAAGCGAGCGGTAGACATCACGAGAAGGATGGGTAATTCCCTCGCGCAAGTACTTTCCAGTGAGCGAACCTTTGTGTTTACGAAGCTGTGCAAGTGTACCGCTGGCAACAATTTCACCACCGTGTATGCCGGCAGCGGGGCCTATGTCGATAATCGTATCGGCATGTTTCATTGTGGTTACATCGTGTTCGACGATGAGCAGTGTATTGCCGCGATCACGCAGTTGCTCCAGCGCTATGATCAACTGGGCATTGTCCCGCGCATGTAATCCGATAGAGGGTTCGTCTAGCACGTAAAGCACACCGGACAGATTGGAGCCGAGTTGTGCGGCCAGCCGAATGCGTTGTGCTTCGCCGCCGGAGAGCGTGGCAGTTGATCGATTGAGTTCAAGATAGTCCAGGCCGACTCGATCCATGAATCGCAGCCTGTCTTCGATTTCAGGAAGTAATTCGTCAAGTACGGGTTTTGAACGTTTGTTCGTCTTGATGGCTTTGAGCGTACGCACGAGTTCCGCAGGTGTCCGTGCAAGCAATTCGGGCAGCGAAACAGTCTCGTCTTTTTTGGTATGCAGCTTGACCGCACGACTGAGTGAATTGAGACGAGCGCCTTCACATTCCGGGCAACGATCTCCATGCTCAAAATCGTCCGGAAGATCAATAGCGGCTTCCTGATCCTTGCTCATCCAATCGAAGATTTGACCATAACCACGACAGGTTGGGCACCAGCCGCGTGGACTGTTCCAGGAAAAATGTTTCGGGTCCAGTTCCGGAAAAGCTTCGCCGGTGGTTGGATCGGTACGAGCAGTGGATAGCCAGGCGGCAATTTTATTGTTTGCGTCGAGTAGAAATGCGCTGCCTTTGCCCAGCTTGAGAGCACTGGAAAGTTGTTCATTCAGGGAACTGCGACTTTGTCCGGTTGATAGCTTTGCGATGATCAGATCAATGTCATGCTCGCTGTAACGATTCAGCTTTTTGAAATGATCCAGCGGCACAATGACGCCATCAATTCGCAGGGCCGAATAACCACGATCGCGTGCCCAGTCGGCAAGTGGCTGATGATGACCTTTTCGCCCGCGTATCAGCTGTGCGCAGAGAGTGAGCGGCTTCCCATGTTCCTTAAGCAAGGACTGAAGACGCTTCAGTAGAGCATTTGGCGACTGGCTGACGACAGGCACATCTGTGGTCGGCGAATGCTGTATCCCGATCCGGGCATACAATAAACGCAGGTATTGCGCGACTTCTGTAATCGTAGCGACAGTGGATTTGCGCGTGCCTTTGGTCGTCCGTTGTTCGATTGCAACCGTTGGAGCAATTCCATTCAGTTCGTCGACATCTGCGCGTGGCATTTGTTCGACGAACTGACGGGCATAGGCCGACATCGACTCCATGAAACGACGCTGACCTTCGGCAAAAATAATGTCGAAGGCCAGTGATGATTTGCCCGAACCGGAAACACCGGTAACAACACTAATTTTGTTGTGTGGAATTTCGCAGGACACATTTTTCAGGTTGTGCTCGCGAGCGCCACGAACGTGAAGCGTCTGAGGGAACTTCGAATGTTGAACATCGAACTCTCTAGAAATCGGACTTTCAACTTCAAACGTTGGATTTTGAATGGCGTACCCTGCTGCCGGTTCGGCGACAGCTATTTCTTCATTAAACGTACGACGTTCATCAAACGCTTCGCGCAGATAGTTTGCGGTTTCCGTATCGGTTTTAGCAATCTCAGCCGGTGTTCCCCGGGCGACAATTTGCCCACCTCCGACGCCTGCTTCGGGACCGAGTTCGATGATCCAATCAGAGCTTTTCAACACATCGATATTGTGCTCAATCACAATCAGTGAGTGTCCGGCATCAACCAGTTTTTGCAGTACTCCGATAAGCCGCTTTACATCGGCTCGGTGCAGCCCCGTCGTCGGTTCATCGATCAGGATGAGCGCATGTCCGGATTTTTCAGCAATTTTCCCCAGATAGCGAACCAGCTTTAGCCGTTGCGATTCACCGCCAGAAAGGGTGTTTAGTGGCTGACCGAGTTTCAGGTATCCGAGTCCCACATCGACCAGAGGTGCCAGGCAACGGGTTATCTTGGGATAGTCCGCGAAAAACCGAATGGCTGCTTCGACATCAAGATTCAAAATGTCTGCGATGCTTAATTGATTGAATTGTATTTCCAGAACTTCCGGCTTGAAACGCTGACCTTCGCAAGTCTGACACGGTACGAACAGGTCCGACACAAATTGCATTTCGATGCGTTCATAGCCAAGACCTGAACAGGCATCACAACGACCGTCACCGCTATTGAAGGAAAAGTGCCCCGGCTGCATACCTGCCGATTGTGCCGACTCAAGTTTGGCGAACAGCTTGCGGATTTCGTTCCAGGCATCTGTGTAGCTAGCAGGATTGGAGCGCGGTGTTTTACTGACCGGACTCTGATCAATGAGGACGACATCTGAAATTGCCCGTGCAGACTCAATGTCTTTGACCTGCGCCGGATCGTCGACCGAAAGACCTTTCTGTGCCAGCAGGTTTTGATAGATTACATTGTTAAGCAGGGTACTTTTACCGGATCCGGATACTCCGCTCAGGCAAACGAAACATTGCTGCGGAATGTGCAGGTCGATAGTATTGAGGTTGTTTTTAGTGGCTCCGTAGATTGAAAGCTTGGGCGCTTCTTTGGCGTCACGTATTTTATCCGGAACCTGAATGTGCTCACGACCTGAGAGAAAGCGTCCGGTTATCGTATCTGATTGCAGCATGTCCGCGTAGGATCCGCCGAATGTAAGTTGCCCGCCCTGAGCGCCTGGCTGTGGGCCGATCTCGATCAGATTGTCCGCAGCGCGCATGATTGCCTCATCGTGCTCGACAACAACAACGGTATTGCCCTGATCGGTGAGTCGTCGCAGGATTGCAATTAGTCGATCCATGTCGCGGGCATGCAAGCCGACGGATGGTTCATCCAGAACAAACAAGGTATCCACCAGTGATGATCCCAGACAAGACGTCAGGTTGACCCGCATTGTTTCGCCGCCTGAAAGAGTGCGGGAGCTGCGATTCAGGGTCAGGTAGCCCAGCCCTACCTGATCGAGAAAGTACAGGCGGGTGATGATCTCGTTCAAAGCGCTATGTTTTTCCCGAGCTTCCGGCAACGCATTCAGCAAATCCAAAAGATCGCTAACACTCTTTTGATAGAGTTCCGGCAGCATATGACCGTTCCACTTCCAATTGAGTGCTTCCGGTTTCAAGCGAGCGCCATTGCAGTCGGGGCAAGTTGTATAATTTCTGAATTTAGAAAGAAACACACGCACGTGCATCTTGTAGAGCTTGGTTTCCAGCCAGTCAAAGAAGCGATAGACACCGTACCACTGATAATTTCCCTCCTGATAATCAGGCTCACCTTCCATGATGAAGGCAACCTCATCATCGGTCAGATCCGACCAGGACACGTTGGTGCGAATGCCGTGTTTTTTAGCCGCACGCTGCAGGTCGCGCAGACTCTCACTGTACACCTCTCCTTGAAATGCACGAATCGCACCCTTATCAACGGACAGACGCTTGTCAGGAATCACCAGATCGTAATCGATTTCAATGATACGCCCAAATCCGCGACAGGCTTCACAGGCGCCTATTGGAGAGTTAAATGAAAAAAGTGCAGGTATTGCAGGCCGATAGGTAACTCCCGTTTCCGGAGAGTGCAGGCCCTGGGTAAATTCGGCAAGGTTTGCGCCTTTTTCATCCAAAAGTTGCAAACGACCCTTGCCAAACGTCAATGCGTTCCCGGCGGCCTCTATAAAACGCGAGCGATTCCCAGGCTCAATGGAGAGCCGATCCTGAATAATCAGTATCTGCGTGTCGGAATTTGAAATTTGGGATTTGAGATTTGAAATTCTGGTAACAGTGCCCTTGTACACTACGCGGCTGTAGCCTTGTGCGGAAAGTGGATTCAGAACCTCCTCCCAGTTGAACTTTTCCGGGCGCGTTATCGCAAATGCAACCAGCCGTGTAGCGTCACGATATTCCTTGAGAACCGTCTTCCAGATCGACTGTGGGTTGTCATCCGTTATCACACGACCGGTGGCCGGATCGATAAGTGAAGCATTGTTGGCAAACCAGACTTTGAAAAAATCGCAGAGTTCGGTTATTGTGCCCACGGTAGAGCGAGAGGTTTTTACCGTGTTGGACTGTTGGATTGCGATAGAGGGACGAATGTTTTCGACTGAATCCACCTTGGGTCTATCCAACAGATCCATGAATTGACGCGTATAGGGCGAAAACGTCTCAACATAGCGACGCTGCCCCTCAGCGTGTAACGTTTCAAATACAAGAGACGATTTTCCTGCTCCGCTCAGACCGGTAACTACAATCAACTGACCGATCGGCAGATCCAGATCGAAGCCTTTCAGATTATTTTGACGAACTCCATGCAGGCGAATGTACTCTTGTTTTTCTGACACAGTTTGGAAAGATGATGCTGCATAAGCAAAGGTCAAATTTCCTAGTGAATTACGTTTTCCATTTTATAGAGCACCCCATTGATGGAATTTGTTCCTTAGTGCTGCTTCCTGTTTGGGCAATCTGACGCATAGCGTTTAGCAATTCCGGTGTACGTTTTTCTACGTTGTCGTTCATTCCGACATCATCCAGGCGGCCTCTGTACTGCAATTCCCTCTTGGCATTGAATCCAAAGAAATCAGGTGTACAGACAGCGCCATAAGCTTTGCCAACCTCCTGAGTTTTATCGACTAAATACGGAAATGTCATCCCGTGTTGAGCAGCAAATTGTTTCATGTTTGACGGGCTATCGGCTGGCACGAAGTTATAGTCATTCGACATAATGGCAACCACGCCAATGCTCTCAGCTTGTAAGGCTTTTGCATCCTCAACAAGACGATCAATAATAGCCTGAACGTACGGGCAGTGATTGCAGATGAAGGCGACCAAAAAACCATTTTTATCCATCACATCTTCCAATGCGTGTACTTTGCCATCGGGATCGGCCAAATTGAATTTGGGAGCTTTCCAACCAAAGTTGCAAATAGGTGTTTCAAGTCTCATCTTTAAAATTTATTGAGTTAACATGTGAGAGCCTTGTCTCAGATTTTCACATTTTGAACTGTTTGTGCAGAGATTTTCAAGTTTGATTTTGTCCATTCGACTGGCTTGGATAAATGTCTTTAGTCATAAAAATGAAACCACGGATCCGCACTTTTGAAGACGCCTGTGACTTCGTGTTAAAACATAAAGTCGTAACCGTATTTGGGAGCAAAGGTTCGCCGCATCCGTCACTCTGGGACAACACCGATTTGTCAGAAGACAAACCAGTAAAAGGTGGATGGAGCCCCAAAGTCACCGCAATATGGGATTGGAAGACACGCATTCCACAAACCTTCCCAGATGAGATCTTCTATGGCAAAATGCCCGGTGGCGATGCGGTACTAATGGAAATGAACTATCTGCGCGAAGTTCACTATCCGCAGGCTTTCCAACCAGTCGCCGAACTTCCGGAACTCTGCCAACGACTCTACGAATGCATACGAATTGAACCCTGGTTTACCGGCAACTTACGCAAACATGCCATTGCTGAATTTCATTGCACGAAGAGCCGTTTCGATACAGCCCTGAAAAAATTACAAATCAGTCTCAACATCGTCCGCTCAATGGATCCAAAAATCGAGAACGATCTATGGCTTCCCTTCAATGAGGTGCATCTCGACATTTTCGAACGCTACTCGTAAGTCAGGGTCTTTTAGAAAGTGCGCACCGAAACGGTGCGGCGCTACCCAATGCACAATCTGTTCAAATAATTTTAGGCTTAGCTATAGAGTATCATAACAGTTGAATATTCGCTTTAATTTTAAGGATTTATGAGTCACGATACAGTTTGAAATACGGATCAAAAAGGAAAATGCGGTCACGCTTGGCACCCGTAGTTTCGACGAGCAAACCATTTTTCACAAAACGCTCAATGAGCTTATAGGCGGTCGGCTGAGAGACTCCGGTTGCTTCAGCGACCATTTTGGCGTTGACCCAGAGTTGTCCGAAAAGGAATTTCAATAAAATAAGTCCTGGCTGTCCCTGCGACTTCCATGTGGAAATTTCGTTTTCCCAGTTTTCTTTGAAACGAAGGATTTTATTAAAGGTCTCGACTCCGTATGCAGCCGTTTCAGCGAGTCCGTCGAGAAAGAATATCAGCCAATCATTGAGGGCGTTCTTTTCACGAACCCGACTAAGGCGTTCATAATATTCTTCGCGGTTTCGCTCAAGATAGCTGGAAAGATAAAGAACGGGAGCTTTTATGATACCTTGCGAGACCAAATAAAGAGGGACCATTAGCCTTCCAATACGGCCGTTGCCATCTAGAAACGGGTGGATCGTTTCAAATTGATAATGCATAAGCGCTACTTTGAAAAGTGGCGGGAGATGTAACTCTGTATTGTGGGCAAAGCTTTCAAGATCGCTCATAAGTTCGGGTACATTCTCTGCTAAAGGCGGGACAAACCTAGCGTTTTCCGGATTGGAGCCGCCGATCCAGTTCTGGCTGCGACGAAATTCCCCAGGTGTCTTTTGTTCGCCTCGGACGCCTTTCATCAAGGTAGCATGTGCCTCACGCAGAAGGCGATTGGAGAACGGGAGGGTATCGAGCTTATCAATCGCTGTTTGCATGCCGCGAATATAGTTGTTCACCTCACGCCAATCATCACGCCGCTCTTTCTGGATTTCTTCTTCAGGAAGGATTGCTTCTTCAATTTCGGTTCGGGTATCTTCAATGCGACTGGAATCAGTGGCCTCTTTGGCAACGTGCATACGTACAAAAAGGTTAAGGTCAGGAATGTATTCGGAAAACATGTCCAGTCTGCCTAATTGACGATCCGCTTTACTTAGCGATTCAAGCACACGTGAGTCTTCAATCGTCCAGGGGCGATTGATTGTCGAAGGCTGAAATGCTTTGTATTCCAATTGCTTCTGCCAAGTTCCTGCACTGTAATTTTTCAAAATATGTAAACGCTGTAAGATTTAATTAGTGAGTGCTGCTATTTAAAATAGCATTGATTAATTTAATTAGCAGGTGTCGCTATTTAAGAAAAAAGCAACAAATTTAATTAGCGAGCATCATTAATTAAATTTCTGTATTTCAACCTTATAGCTAAGCCTAAAATTATTTGAACAGATTGTGCATCGGGTAGCGCCGCACCGTCTCGGTGCGCACCA
>CAZTSB010000042.1:0-7843 GCA_964616435.1 uncultured Puniceicoccaceae bacterium
CTTTTCTAAACTACGAACCAATGTAACTTTATGCGGATTCCATGCATCGCCATAGTGGCGGGGCATGGAAGAGATACAATCTGTTGTAGAGGAAGCACTAACTTCTACCTCCTAGCTTCTAACTACTCTTTTAAGGTTTAATAATCTCGTCATTTATCATCAGAAGTATGGCAACGTTAGAGAATTAGTGTAACTAAGCGCAGCTTAGTCGTTGCTCACTCCGACTTGTTGTGTCATAACAGATTGGATGAACTCTGGTGCAAAATCAGCACCGTTTGGCCACGATAATGTATGACCTTCTAGCTTGAATTTCTTAAAGTAGTTCGGATCTTTTAGCGGCTCAAATATTGGTCCCTTTAAATTTTCGTAAAGATCGACTTCACCTTCCATTCCATCGTTAAAACGAATCCAGACCTCATAATTATTTAGATGCTTTGCTTCTTCAATATGTAGAAATTTCATTATTCTAAAGGTTCAATTGTATTTAAAGGTTTACGTTGTTCCGCCAACTCCCAGTCTCGAAGTAATTCTTCCTTATGTAATTCATACCATTCCAGAATAGCTTTTAGGGCTCTGGGTGGAAATTTGCCTGAAACACAATACCTGTCGCAATCTCTACAGTTATCTCATATTCTCCATACTCTGCATGAAAATGAGGTGGGGCATGATCGCGATAATACATGCGAATGATAATTCCAAGGAATCTACAAATCTCAGGCATGATTTAAGACTGAACCGTCATTAATCTTTTTCAATTATTTTTTACACAACGTTAGAGGATGAGTGCGACTAAGCGAAGCGCAGCTTAGTCGTTATGCCCGCTCGGCTCTGAGGGTTGGATACGAAGACGTGTGCGACTATGCTACTGGAAGGACTGGAAGCTACCGCGCAAACGACGAAGAATGCTAATCAAACTGGGCATCTCACCCAGGGAGGTAAAGAAAGGCTACTGACGGATGTCCTGTAACAGTCTGGTGAGCATAGCTCTGAACAACACATATCTGGCAAAACAAGAAGTTCTCTCACTGAGAGAACTCTGGGTACACTTCAAATACGGAGAAAAGGCGAACACCTAATCTCCGGTCACTGTTTCTTCGTAACCGCCGTGATACGGACCCGTATGTCCGATGTGTGCGAGGGGAGTTAATGCCCCTTGCTACCCGATTCGACTTATCTGTCTCCGCTAAATCCCGACCATTCAATTCCTGCCAGCTCGGCAAGTTCTTTGTGCCAACTAGTAAGGTCATTCTTGTTGAATTGATTGAGATGACTGTGACCGCAGGCGCGGGCCATAACCTGCATAAGCTTAATACTTGCCTCAAAGAAGTTCGCAAGACGCTGCGCCGCAGTTTCCACATTGAGCTTTTTGCGTAGCTCTGATTTCTGTGTAGCAATCCCCGCAGGGCATAGGTTCGTGTTGCAAATTCGAGCACCGACGCAGCCGATTGCTTGCATCGCGGAGTTAGAGACTGCGACTCCGTCCGCCCCCAAAGCAAGAGCTTTGGCGAAGTCGGTATGCGTGCGAAGCCCACCGGTAATTATGAGGGTAACGCGTCCGCTAGCACCGATCTTGTCGAGGTGATACCTTGCGCGGGCAAGAGCTGGAATGGTAGGAACTGAGATGTGGTTCCGAAAGAGCAAGGGAGCTGCACCCGTGCCACCACCGCGACCATCGAGAATGATGTAATCGGCTCCCGCAGTAACCGCGAAGTCGATGTCCTGCTCGATGTGCTGCGCACTCAACTTGAAACCGATGGGGATGCCTCCGCTCACCTCGCGAACACGATCACCGAACTTGGAAAAATCCTCGACGGTATTGAGATCGGAAAAGGTTGGAGGCGAGATAGCAGCTTGCCCTTCAGGTATACCGCGCACTTCTGAAATACGCCCGATATTCTTGTTGCCAGGCAAATGCCCTCCTGTTCCCGTTTTCGCGCCTTGTCCACCCTTGAAATGAAACGCCTGAACTTGGGTCAACAGACTCTCCTTATAACCAAATTTGGCGGAGGCCAGTTCGTAAAAGTATCGGCTGTTGGCAAGTTGCTCATCTGGCAGCATACCGCCCTCCCCGGAACAAATGCCCGTGCCCGCAAGTTCCGCTCCTTTTGCCATCGAGACCTTGGCTTCCTCGGACAGTGCACCAAAGCTCATGTCACTGACGAAAAGAGGAATTTTGAGATGAAGTGGTTTCTTCGCTTCCGGCCCGATGATGAGTTCTGTGCCCACAGGCACGTTTTCGAGAAGCGGCTTGGTGGCGAGCTGCGCAACTAGGAACTGTATGTTGTTCCAATCAGGCAACTCGGCGCGGGGAACCCCCATTGCCCCCATCTCTCCATGGTGTCCCAATTTGCCGAGGCCCTCGCGAGCCAGCTTATGAATAAAAGCAACGGTGGGCTCTTCCGGCGTGGGTTCCGGATCAGGCATCGCGTCAGCGTCCCCGCCAGAATCGAAAGTAAACTCCTCGCCAACTCGCTCTGCCGGAATCTTAGCATGGGTTCCATCACAAAACGGAGAATTGCCGGTCTGCTTACACTGGCAGAGATACGCATCGCCGGCTTCATCCACCTTGAATGGCATAGGTGAAAAAGAAGACCCCTTGTGAGAGCCGTCGCAGAAAGGTTGGTTGGTTGATCTTCCGCACGTGCAGAAATAGTATTCCTCTCCAGACTTAAGATTAACCGAAATAGGTTTATTATCAGCGATTTTTGGTTTCATAGGATTTTACTTTTTTGTCGAACGTTAGAGGATAGGCACCCGACCTGTGACTTAAGAGTAGTTGCTCGTGAGGATTTAATGTAAGTACTGTCCATTCTGGTTTTGACAAGAATTCAAATAATAGAGGGTACAGCAATATTTGTGAGTAATAGTAAGGGGGTGTGAGGGCGGGGAGAGTTAATGCCCCTCGCTACCCGATTCAGCTTCGATGATTTGAGTGACTTGTTCTTTTAGTAGAGGAATATTTTCCTGAATAGTATCCCATACAAGTCCATAATCTACACCAAAGTAATGATGAATAAGTCGGTCACGCATACGGGCCATAGCTTTCCATTCAACATCCGGGTATGCTTCCTTCACTTCTACTGGTATCTGCTTTGATGCTTCTCCTATAATTTCAATACTTCGAGCAAACGCTCTTTTGGATTTCTCGTCCTGAATGAAATCACCTTCCGTTAAAAAATCTGATTCATTAATCAGAAAGTTTGCTTCATCTAAAATATGATGGAGCAAATCATTATGCGATTTTGGCATACTCGACTTCTCCTAAGATTCGTTGACCTATATAGGGGCTTAGACCTTTCTTTGTGACTAAATCATATTTACCCTCTATATGTTCTTCAAGGAAGTCACAAAGCTTATTGAAATTCCTGTACTTGTGCATTCCAGGATCAAACTCTACAAGTATGTCGCAATCGCTTTTTTCGGTATCTTCACCTCGAACAACAGAGCCAAAAACACCAATGTTCTTAACCCCCATGGATTTAAGCTCATCTTTATTTCTTTCTAGTAAAGTAAATAATTGTTTTTTACGGCTCATTCTAAGACGATTAATTAGAATGAAAATAAAATATAATGCCACAATATTTTTAGCTTTTGACTAAACAACTCGTCCTATTCTGCTTCATTACATTCAATAGATTTGATGTGTCCAGTTTTCTCAGGACATATCAATGAGAATGATTAAAGGAATATCACTATCATCCCATAGGGATGACTGTGAAGGTAAATTATTGCTTCACTACAATCTGATTACGAAATTTCTCCAGACGCTGCACAATCGCGTCTGAATCGTTTAATGCCAGGACCTCGTCGACCAGCGCTTGGGCAGCAGTCATATCCATATTACGGATCAAATACTTGACCTCCGGTAACATAACAGGTGTAAGACTGAGCGAATCCGCGCCCATGCCGAGGAGCAAACTGACGTAAATCGGGTCACTGGCAATTTCACCGCAAATACTCACAGGTTTGTTCACGCGCCTGGCTCCATCCATGATCCATTTGAGTGTACGCAGTACTGCAGGATGCGCAGGCTCGTAAAGGTGCGCGACCCGATCGTTCAAACGATCCACCGCCATCAGATATTGAATCAGGTCGTTGGTACCGATACTGAAAAAATCGACCTCTTTTGAAAGTAAATCTATAATTGCCGCTGCGCTGGGGATTTCAATCATCACTCCGACTTCGATGTCTTCGTTAAATGCTACCTGTTCTTTGCGTAGTTCTTCTTTGACCGAATCCAGTATCTCGTTAGCACGCTGTACTTCACCGACTCCACTGATCATCGGATACATTATTTTAACATCGCCAAAGGCGCTGGCTCTCAGAATTGCTCGGAGTTGTGTTTTGAAAATATCCTGATTCTCGAGACAGAACCGAATCGCCCGAAAGCCCATGAAGGAATTGTCTTCTTCGATAGAGTTGACGCCCAGTGTCTTGTCACCTCCGATGTCGAGAGTGCGAATGATCACCGGATTTTTGTTTGCTGCTTTTGCGACTGCAGCGTACTCCTCATATTGAACAGACTCGGATGGATATCCATGATGCCTCAGAAATATTCCTTCGGTGCGAAACAGGCCGACTCCCATTGAATTCATCGCCAGCACCTGATCCATTTCTTGTGCCCCTTCTATATTGGACATCAGGCTGATGGATGCGCCATCTTTCGTCTCACTTTGTTCTGCAAGTGCTGCTTGGTAAATTTCGTTTTGTGCGCGGCGTTCTTTGGCCAGATCACCATACGTGTGTAGACGATCCTCTGTAGGATTGATAACGACAAGCCCATTGTAGCCGTCGACGATAATCCGGTCCCCACTCTTTATTTTACTGGTTGCATCATGTAGTCCGACCACTGCCGGAATTCCCATAGCGCGCGCCATTATTACGGTATGGCTGGTTTGTCCGCCTTCATTGGTGACAAAGCCGAGCAGTTTGCTCCGATCCATATCCGCGGTATCCGAGGGAGTAATATCTTCAGAAACAACAATACTGTCCGCTGCTAATTCGGCGAGACTGGACTTTTGAGTACCAATAAGGTTTTGTAGCAAGCGTCTGGAAACATCCTGAATATCCGTAACGCGCTCTTTTAAATACTCATCTTCCATCGAACTGAAAAATGAGATGTACCGCTGGGCGACTTTTTTGTAACAACTCTCCACATTCTTTTGGGTGCTACGCAGCTCGGTAATGACCTCTTCTATCAATGCATTGTCTTCCAGCACCATAAGGTGCGCATCGAAAATACGTGCTTCCCCTTCACTAAGCGAAGCCGCAACTTTATTCCGTATTTCAGTAATTTGTTGCCGGGTTTTTATGATCGCATGGTCAAAGCGTTTGATCTCCTGTTCCACTAAATCCGTCGACAAATCATAACAGGGCACCTCAAAATCTTTCTTAAGATAGAGTAACGCCTTCCCATCTGCCACCCCTGCTGAAGCAGCAGTGCCCTTTAAAACAATTTCTTCATTTGAAGATTCTTCAGACACAAGCTTTTAGAAAAATAGAAAATAAAACAACGTTAGAACATTCACCCTCAACTCAACAAATGGAAGTTTCAACCCAAAAGACTCCTTCTCCCCATCCATCGACAATCATTTCTTTGATTTGCTTCAGATCAACACTCCCGGATTCCGGTAAAGCAAAACAACTGCTGCCACTGCCACTCATCATACAAGCAACACCTGCAGCCCGCAATTGATCGAGCAAAGTGGGCAGTGCCACGTATTTTTTACCAACCGTTGCTTCGAAGGAGTTGTACAGCAAAGTATTGAAGACTCCGGCCTGAATCGAATCCTCCAGACCTTTTGTATCGACTGGCTCGGGCCGGTAGCTCTCCGGCGCATTTGCGGCCAGACGTTGAAAGGCCCAGGCGGTGTTCACTGCAAAGTTCGGTTTGAAAAGCACTAAGGGCATGCCCTGCAATTGTTCACACAAAGACGCATCCAAAGGTTCAATTCGTTCGCCACGTCCGTATATCCATGCAGGTTTTGCATCGATGAAAAAAGGGCAATCCGAACCCAGTTCAGCTGCGATCTCATGCAGAGTTTCTTTATTTAATGGCTCACCGAGCAACTGATTCATCCCTTTAAGGGCAGCGACCGCATTGCCGCTGCCTCCTCCCAAGCCGGCACCCATCGGAATCCGCTTTTCCAGATGAAATTCGAAATACACGGCTTTCTTCAATCGAGCTCGAAAGACAGATGCTGCCTTAAGCACCAGATTTTCCGGACCCGAAGGAACTGCCGGATCCGAACATCGAAGTACATCTTCGCTTGCATTCCTGATGCGGACTGTCAGCGTATCGCCAAATTTCAACGCAACCATCAACGACGTCAGTTCATGAAAGCCATCAGGCCGACGGCCATGGATTGACAGCATCAGATTCACCTTTGCTGGCGAATGAATTATTATTTCGTCGAAAACTTGCATTGGAATCATGGGACAGGTCTGAACTCTACTTTGTCAATATCGTGTAAAAGCGGCTTCCAGCCGCTTAATTCTTAGTAAAACAAGCGGCTGGAAGCCACTTCTACTCTAAATTTGAAGCTTAATAACAAAGAAAAGTTAAATTGTAGCGTTTTTTGTTTTTAGCCCAGTATTTTCTTTAGCCACAGATGTCTACACAGATTTACTTGGATGATTGAGGACCATTATAAATACGTGTAAGATGATTCGTATTGATTCGTGGCCATTCGTGGTTTCAAAGAATAGGACTGTTAAAGCTTCAAAATGACTGATCTGAAAAATTGCTCCCTCATCCTCGCACTTGATGTTGAAACCCGCGAGTCCGCATTGGAAATACTCAACCGGCTCGGCAATTCTTTGCAGTGGGTAAAACTTGGACTGCAACTATTTACTGCATACGGCCCCGATCTTGTGCATGAAATCGCCGACCGGGGCTACAGGGTTTTTCTTGATCTCAAGCTTCACGACATTCCGAACACGGTTGCAAAAGCGGTGCAAAGCATCTCAAAACTGCCGGTCGATTTGCTGACACTGCATGCATCCGGTGGCGCTGAAATGCTAGAATGGGCGCACAAAGCTCGCAGTGAACATTCGCCCAATCTGAATCTACTCGCAGTGACCGTTCTCACTTCAATGGACGCCCAACAGCTTCGTAGTTTAAATGTGAACGCAGACCCCCAGGCACAAGTCCGTCATCTCGCTGACTTGAGCCTGAGAGCGGGCATCCAGGGACTTGTTTGTTCCCCTCTGGAACTCTCAATCCTGCGTTCCCAATTCGGGCGCGATCCGATCATTGTCACCCCGGGAATTCGTCCACAAGGCAGCGCCTCCGACGAGCAAAAGCGTATCATGACACCAAAGGACGCCGCTGCAGCTGGCGCCAGTTACATAGTAGTGGGCCGCCCAATCCTGAAAGCTCCCGATCCTGTTGCGGCCGCAGAAGCAATCCGAGCAGAGCTTGACGGCTCCGAATAGGATGCAAATCAACGTGCAGGGAGTTTTTGTCTTTTGTTGGTAGAACTATTCCCGCTTCGCTCTGTAAGCTTCGCAGGGTACGGCCCCCGGTGCGCACTAGCGTCGTGTAAGTCAGAGCGCACAAACATTCGATGCGGTGCGAGACGCACCTGACGACTAGAAGCTAACTCCTAATTCTTAATTCCTAATTGCCGTTTACCTCACCCCAAAAAAATAAGAATGAAAAATAGTTAAAATAAGTTATTGAAATATATAAAGTCGTTGTTATAGTTACAATGTCTGTTCGCTTGGACCTTCCGGACCATTCGACTGACACAGTTCACGACCGTCTGACCGGCGGTCATCGTATTAACTCAAACAAAAGGAAAGATATGGATAAAAACCTAATATCTGCCAGCCTGAATGC
>CAZTSB010000043.1:0-9372 GCA_964616435.1 uncultured Puniceicoccaceae bacterium
GTACCGGCATTTCGAATATCGCTATTGACTGAAAGGACATCACCGCTCGCCACACTTGTTGTGCTTAGCGATTGATAGTCCTCGCCATCATCCAGCAAATCAACGGTTCCAAGGTTAGTGTCGATTACCGTCAGAACGGTACTGCCTGACTCGTAGAGAACCGTATTGTTCGATTCGTTGAACTCAGGAACATCGTCGTTTGAGTCGATGATCCAGCCGACGTAGTATTGACCCGGAGTCAGAGAGGCGGGAACGACTGCGTCCACCAGTTCCGCAGTTGCCCATGCTCCGGGCGAAATTGATGACATTGAGACCGTTCCCAGCAGGGTGTCGGTCGCCGAAATAATATCATCTGTAGACAGATAGACAGACACATCGAAATTTCCGCTTATATCAACACCGGCATTGCTAATATCGCTGGATACTGAAATGACATCGCCGGCTACCAGACTAGTTGTGCTTAGCCATTGATAGTCCTCGCCATCATCCAGCAAATCAACAGTTCCAATGTTAGTGTCGATTACCGTCAGAACGGTATTTCCTGACTGGTAGAGAACTGTATTATTCGACTCGTTGAACTCTGGCACATCATCATTTGAGTCGATGATCCAGCCGACATGGTATTCGCCTGCGGCCAGGGAGAGGGGGACGATCGCATCCACCAGTTCCGCCCTTGCCCAATCATCAGCCGCGATTGATGACATCGAGACCGTCCCAAGCAGAGTGTCGGCGGTAGAAATAAAATCATTGTTCGATAGATAGACAGACACATCGAAATCACCGCTGCCTGCAGTCCCAACGTTGCGAATATCATTGTAAACTGAAAGGACTCCCCCGGGTGTGACGCTGGTGGAGCTGAGCGACTGCCATTCTTCGCCGTCGTCAAGAAGATCAACAACCGAGATGGTCAGAGTAGTACTACCTGACTGGTAGAGGACTGTGTTGTTCGACTCGTCAGACTCAGAGACATCATTGTTCGAGTCGATGATCCAGCCGACATAGTATTGCCCCGGGGACAGGGCCGGTACGGTCGCATCCACCAGATCCGCATTTGCCCATGCTCCAGGCGAGATTGATGACATTGAAACTGTCCCCAGCAAACTATCGGCTGCAGAAATAATGTTATCCGTGGACAGGTAGACAGACACGTCAAAACTACCGCTTTCAGCAGTCCCGTTATTGCGAATATCGCTGTATACTGAAAGCAAGCCACCGTCGGGTCTCGCGCTGGTTGAGCTGAGTGAGTGCCAGTCGTCGCCATCATCCAGCAAGTCAATCGTTCCACCGATAGGATCGGTTACTGTAAGAACAGTCTGCCCTGATTTGTAGAGAACCGTGTTATTCGATTCATCGGACTCGGAAACGTCATTGTTGGAGTCGATTATCCAGCCCACGTAGTATTGCCCCGGAGTCAGCGAAGCGGGTACGGTCGCATCCACCAAGTCCGCATGTTCCCAATCGTCAGCCGCAATTGATGGCATTGAAACCGTCCCCAGCAGGGTGTCAGATGTTGAAATGAAGGTATCCGCAGACAGATAGACGGACACAACAAAGCTATCGCTGCTCACAGTGCCGCCGTTACGGACATCACTGGAAACTGTAATAATTTCACCGGGCGCCACATCTGTTGCGCTTATCAATTGATAGTTCTCACCGTCGTCAAAAAGATCCACCTCGGCTGGAGGGCTGGTAATGGTCAGAGTTGTATTTCCTGACTGGTAGAGAACTATGTTATTCGACTCGTTCGACTCGGAAACATTATTGTTCGAGTCAATGATCCAGCCGACATAGTATGAGCCCGGAACAAGAGACTCTGATACGGTCGCATTGATCAGGTTGGCAGTTGCCGAAGATCCTGCCGCAATCGATGACATCGAAACCGTTCCCAGCAGAGTGTCAGATGTCGAAATAGAAGTATCCGAAGACAGGTAGAAAGACACATTAAAGTTACCGCTGCTCGCAGTACCACTATTTTGAATATCGCCGTAGACCGAGATGACGCCACCGGATTCCACACTTGTGGAACTGAGCGACTGATTACTCTCGCCATCATCCAACAGGTCGATGGTTCCTCCACTACTGATTGCTATGCGAGTGTTTCCAGCAGCGAACAGAACTGTGTTATTGGATTCATTGGATTCGCTAACCGTTCCATCCGCATCAATAATCCATCCTAGATAATAGTTTCCGGCAGAAAGTGCAGCAGGAACCAATCCATCTGAAAGAGTCACAGATTTACTCGAACCAGCTGAAACCGAAGAAACATTAACAGATCCTAATTCGCTATCAAACGTAGAAATTGTACTATTTGTCGATAAATAGAATCGGACTACAAAACTTCCCGTATCTGTAGAGCCAGCGTTAGTAATACTGGCGTCAACATTTGGGAAAGCTCCACCGGCAACTACCGAACTAGAGGCGATTGTATGCAAATTTGTGCCTGTATCAAAGAGATCGATTGGTTGACCACCGCTGGAAAATCCAATATCAACTGTCATGGTAGTACCGTTGGAGGAGATATTCCCGACAAAAACATTCGTTGGCTGATCCGAATAATCGTTTGAATTCGGATTGGAGGTCACAGAGAACTGTTCACCTGCATTGTAGTAATCTCCAGCATCAGCCCGGGCGGCGCTTGTTTCAATTTCATTCAGTCCATCTGCCTGAACCAGGCGGACAAGCTTGCGAGTTCCATCTCCGTCGCGGTCTGCATTTGAATAAAGAAAATTGGTCTGTGATGGATTCAGTGTCGCATCGACATGCCAGATAACTAGGCCATCACTGGGCATGTTCGACTGTCCGGAATCATTCCCAACCCGTTGACGATTCTCGACCAGAAAAAACTCCTGATACGGATCGTCAGTAAGATTCGGAAAAACCGCGATTGCTTTATTGGCATCACTGCTTAAGTCGCTGGAAGCAACCAGTGTTCGTTGGACAGAAGTTCCTGAAGAAACCAGATCGACAGGAATCCATTCCAGAATCCAGCGGAAGAAACCATTAATGTTGCCTTTATTTCCAGCCATCATGTCAAGACCTCCGACTCCTCCGATTACACCCTCATTGTCCGTGTAATCGTAGAGGTCTGGCAATCCCAACAGATGACCGGTCTCATGAATCAGAACCAGAGGGTCAAAGTCTGTACCATTTGCGCGTGTTTTAAGCCATTGCCAGGAAAAGTCACCGAGTTTCTTTCCATCGAAAGTATTTTGAGAAACACCATCGACAAAGAAACTCCACTGATAGCCCCAGTAGAAATCTCCCCAGTTATCGGGATCACCTGCATAAATGATGTTAATTGCATCAATGGTCCCATCGTTATCGTTGTCATACTGGGAAAAATCATGTGTTGCATCAAATGATTCGAGTGCCTCGACAACTATATCAAAGATGGCTTGATTTTGATTATAGGATGTATCCGTCGCGGGTATGTAATCGTCCTTGTTATTGGGTAGCGTATAAAATCCGAGAGTGTTTCCTCGTAGCGTAAACTTTCCTTGCGAGGCTCTGGAATAGTAACCCCTTACACTTTCAAATGGGAAGTAATTAGCCGCAGCTGTAGTACCATCTCCATAAATATTATCATGGACATCTTCCCGACTGATTGAGGGATGAGTTGTGTTTGCCCTTACGTCATTAAAATCAATTAAAATAGTCAAAGTCGCAGGACTACCTATGGTTGGCAAAGCTTCCAGATCGGGTGGCAGGGCAAGTTGCTGCAATGTTTGTGAGATTTTCGCCTCTGGCAGACCCTGCATTTGAAGTTGCGCCTTGCTCAGCTTATGCTTTGTCCGTTGAAACAAGGCTTCCGAGAGGCGATCGTGACCAAGAGAATTCATAAATTCCACATTTTTGTCATACTTTCCTTTGGCCTTGAGTTCTTGGATCTGATCATGCGTTGGGGAAGTATGCGACTGCAGATGACCATAAAAGGAAATTGTGCAAATAAGATAAGCTAGGAATTTTTTCATTTTTTACTGTGGCTAAAAATTATCGTTCAGGAAATTGCATTGGTGGCAGAGCCGGAATAAAAATAGTCTTTTCGTGTGAATCAAAAATTCTGCCGTGCGGATCTACTGCATTGATCGCAACTGTCAGATCAATATTGCCATGACCGGTCCAGAGATAAGGAACCGCAAAACTGCAAACGATAATCTGTTCTTTCGAGTTCTCAGGTAAAATGATATAAGAATTCTCGCCAGGTGCAATGCCCGGAGTGTCGGAACTCAATTCAGTAACTTTCAATTCTCCCGAGTACGACTTTGTTTTCCCATCTACACTCAGAGAAAACCTGACTTCCTGATCTGAATAAACCAATAACTGAAGTGAAATAATATATCCTTCTTTGCCAACACCTTTTGAAATGACCTCAGATTTGGAAATATGCATTGAAGCAGATTGATTCTCAGAGTCAGGGACTTTAGCTACTATGTGTAAATTCTCTAGAATCCTTTCTACCTGAGTGCCAAAAGACGAAGAAGCCAGAATAAGACAAACTGTGCAAATGGTTAACCTTAACTTTACTTTCAAAATACCTCCCTGCTGAAAACTTCTGTAATTAAACCCTGAATCGTTAAGATTAATACTAGATTATTTCGACATTTATGTAACTACTTAGCAATGGTCAATAAATAAAATTGAGTATTGGACATCGAATATTGAATACAAAAATCTGCCAAATATGAACAGATTTCTGTATTCGACGCTCAACGCTCGATGTTCGAAACCTCTCCCACGTAATACCACTTGCCTCCCTTGCGACGGAAACGTGAGTACTCATGATGCACTTTGAGGCTACCATCTTTAATGTAGCTGGCCTTAAACTCCACTTTGCCGATTTTATCCGAAAATTCTCCCTGCAATGTAGCAACCACTTCGAGATCAATCCAGCGAATTGATTCACAGGTCAAACGGCAGTCATCCTTCAGATCAGCTGTACGACTGGCTGGCAATGTGGTTTCAACAAGATAGTCAATTTTTCCATAAACAAAGGCAGAATAACGCGAACGCATCAGAGCGACTGCCGTTGGAGCCGCGCGAGAACCTTTGTGATAAGGTTCACAGCAGTCCCTATACGACGCACCACTGTCACAGGCACACACAATTTCCGGTTCAGACATATGTTTTCAGAAATTTTGAAAACTGCTTACCCAATAAAATCTCGCAAACGCCCAAGCACACGCTCTTTACCCAGCACAGTGAGCATCGGCAATAGATCCGGGCCACCCCCCTGACCACTAACTGCAAAACGTAATGCGGGAAAATAGGCAAAAACCTTCACACCCTTCGCTTCTGCATGAGCCTCCAGCGCATTCTGCAAGGCAACTGCCTCAAACCGTTCCAAACCTTCCAAAACCGGTAAGACTTCGACAATCAAAGCTACAGGATCCGACTTCTTTGACAACTTTGCCTGAACCTTCTCATCCATCACATACGAATCATCAAAAAAGTAGCGGCAGAATTCGGGCAAATCCTCAAGTGAGCGCGCTTTGTTCTGACAAAGCTCCAGCACCGATTGCAAGTAGTCCTCATCAACATCATCTCCAATTACATCAGCATCATTTAGAACAGGCCGCGCCAACCAGGCAAAGTTCCCAATCGGCAACTCTCGCAAATAATCCGTGTTCAACGCAGCAAGCTTTTTTTCATCGAATCGGGAATTGCCCTTATTGATGCCTACAAAATCAAACAGTTCAATAATTTCATCAATCGCCAGCTTCTCGCGATCGTCCTTCGGATTCCAACCCAGCAAAGCAATGTAATTACGCAACGCACTCGGCAAAAAACCGCGCTGTTGATACTCTTCGATCAATGCCCCTTTGTCACGCTTGCTCATCTTACCGGGTCCGGACTCCTTAAGAATGAGCGGGATATGCGCAAACACCGGAGGCTTTTCTCCAAAGGCCCTGAACAGTTCCACGTGCTTACTGGTATTGGACAGATGATCCTCGCCGCGAATCAAATGAGTAATTCCCATCGCAATGTCATCAATCACATTAACCAGGTGAAAAACCGGTGTTCCATCCCTGCGCACGATAACAAAGTCCTGATCCTCCACTCGCTCAACACGCCCCCGAATCGCATCCTCAATCACAACCGGAGCCGTCTTCACCTTCTCAACTTCAGCCTTACGAAAATCATCGTACTCAATATAACGCTCACCTTCCAGCCGGAACCAAACAGCGCCATCCTTTTCATAAGTACGCCCCGTGTCTTTAAGCTTATTCAAATAGTCATCGTAAACATCCTGACGCTGGCTCTGGAAGTAGGGTCCATAATTGCCGCCGACGTCCGGACCCTCATCCCAGTCCATCCCCAGCCAACGCATACCCGCCAGTAAAACCCGCAGGGCCTCATCCGTATTACGCGCCTTGTCAGTATCTTCAATACGCAGAATAAAAGTACCCTGCATATGACGGGCGTAGAGCCAGTTAAACAACGCCGTACGGGCGCTTCCAATATGAAAGAAACCGGTCGGACTCGGAGCAAAACGAACGCGAACTTTTGACATAATAAAAACTGTTTTGGAATAATGCTTATAACTTACTGTTCAAAACAAATCGATGAAACTCCCCGTAGCAAGCTACGGGGTATCTGACTTGAGGCAGAAAATAACCATTTGTACCCGAGCGAAGCGACATGACCAATCCAAATCGTTATCCAAATCCAAATCGATTGCGATTTCGATTGCGATGACGATTTCGACAAACGAGTGAAACCATCAAACCTTTTGAGAAATGGCATAAAATAAATTCCAGGCACATAAACGGATAGCGTTCCGTGGTGAATCATTCTTTTCTCGAACTATTGGTTTTTGTAAATTTCCATCGCTTCCGGCATCCGTATCCACAGCTTGCGAATACGCTTCTTGCCTGCCGGATGCGTCGACAGAAATTCCGGAGGATCCTTATCACCTTCGCCCATTGCTTCAACACGTTCCCAGAAAGTGATTGCAGCGTGAGGATCATAACCAGCTTCCGCCGCATAAAGCAGACCGATATGATCTGCCTCGTTTTCGTGTTGTCGACTGTAAGGCAACATCACACCCAATTCCGCACCGACATCGACCACAGTCAGCAAAATCTGCCCCTCATAACCGCTCAACCCCACAAAACTAAGCGCCAGTGACGTGATATTTAAAAAACCTTCGCTTAGAACCTGTTGCGAATAACGCTCATTACTGTGTCTGGCAGCGACATGAGCGATCTCATGTCCGATCACAATCGCCAGTTCATCATCGGTTTTGGCCACTTTCAACAGCCCGGTAAAAACGGCAACTTTACCACCTGGCATTGCAAATGCATTGATCTGGTCATCGTCATCAAACACAACAAACTCCCAATTCGCATTTGGAACATCACTTTTTGCAACCTCGGCAATCCGCTTGCCAACCTTTTGCACTCTTTTATTATAATCAGGATTGTAGGAAATCGGCTTCTCCAACTTTATTCTGGTAAATTGCTGCGCCGAAGCTGCCGCAAGCTTTTTTTCTGAAACAAGACTCAGAGAAGTCCGCCCCGTTTTTGGCACTGTATGACAGCCGGAAAGCCAAAAAGAAAGGCTGATCAAAAAAATACATGACAAAAGCTTTTTTATCATACTAATGAATCTTGGTAATTTTAATCGGATTAATCAACCTTGGTTAATAAGTTTTTCAACCCGGACACAATCGAAACAAACCCTTCGAGCAATCCAGGTTTTAAGAAAGCCAGTTTTTAAGTCGGAAGAATGGCTTAACAGATCTTATCTTGACCGTCTTGAAGCCGTAGAGAAAATCAATCGGGATAACTATTAATCTTCCCAAAAGTCTTTGCCATTTGGAAACAAATCCCTTTCGTAGATGCTTTCCGGCATCTCAGGCATTTAGCCACGAACATCCCTAATCCTTTTACAGAATGATAACGATCAATCAGGTCTCTCATAACTTTGGCAAAAAAGTTCTCTTCAAAGAGATCAACACGGTCATCAATGCACACGATCGCATCGCTCTGGTAGGATCCAATGGTTCCGGTAAAACCACCCTCCTCCGCATGCTCATGGGAGAGCTTGACCCGGAATCCGGCTCTGTCGACAAACTGGATTATGTCAGCATCGGCTATTTGCCACAGGATGGCATATCCGTTTCCGGGAAAACGCTTTTCGCCGAGGCCGAGAGCGCTTTCGGCAACATAAAGCAACTTCAGGAGAAAATAGAAAAAGCTGAAGCCGACATGTTGGAAATGGATACTTCAGAGGAGGCGTACTACGAACTGATTGATCAAATTGGTGAATGGGAACAGCAACTCGAAAACTACGAACCGAATAAAATGAAGTCCCGCATTGAGCGCATTCTCATAGGAATGGGCTTTTCCGAAAAAGACTTCGAACGCGACACCGGCGAATTTTCCGGCGGCTGGCAAATGCGCATCGCCCTGGCCAAACTCCTGCTGCAAAATCCGTCGCTCCTCATCATGGACGAGCCGACCAATCACCTTGACATTGTTTCACAACACTGGGTCGAGCAATACCTGAAGCACTATCAAGGCGCATTGATCGTAATTTCACACGACCGCGCCTTTCTCGACGAAATCACCAACCGCACACTCGAACTCAAGCTGGCCGCACTCAACAGCTTCAAGGGTAACTACAGCTTTTACGTATCAGAAAGTCAGAAACGGCTTGAAAGCCTGCGCAAAGCCCATGCCAACCAGCAGAAGGAAATCAAGGAAACCAAAGAATGGATTGCCCGTTTCCGCTCCAATGTAAAAAAGGCCAGCATGGTGCAGAGTCGTATCAAAATGCTCGAGAAAATGAAGCTCATCACGATTCCACGTGACGAAAAAAAAATATTCTTTCGCTTCCCTCCCCCACCGCCCGCCAGCGCAAAAGTCATTACCATATCCGACCTGCACAAATCGTACGGTGACAACGTTATTTTCAAAGGCCTTGACCTCCGCATCGACAAAGGCGACCGCATCGCCGTAGTCGGTGTCAATGGCGCCGGTAAATCCACCCTGGCCCGAATTATGGCAGGCACGGAACCCTACCAAAGCGGCACAGTTGAAGCAGGTATTAACACGGTGATCGGCTACTTTGCTCAGTCACAGGCTGAAGAACTCAACCCGGCAAACACCGTCCTCGAAGAAGTCGAAGCCTCCGCAGCCGGCAATCTCGATGCCAACCCACGCGGAGCGCTGGGCGCCCTGCTCTTCAGTGGTGATGAAGCCTTGAAGAAAACCGCCGTGCTCTCTGGCGGTGAAAAAAACCGCGTCGCCCTGGCAAAAATGCTGATGCAGCCCTGCAATTGCATGATCCTCGACGAACCGACCAATCACCTCGACATCAAATCCAAGGAAGTCCTCCAAGAAGCCATCAACCTCTTCGAAGGCACCG
>CAZTSB010000044.1:0-51438 GCA_964616435.1 uncultured Puniceicoccaceae bacterium
TACGCGGACTCTTCGAAGGCACAGCAAGAACTTGGCTGGAAGATAAAGTATAGTGATATACACGCAATTGTTGAGACAGCCTGGCGCTGGCACAAGGCTCACCCGAATGGGTTTGGCGGGGAGTGAATGTGGAACTTTGAAATTTGTGTAGGTTCAAACCGATTGTATGATTCGGGTTCAATGTTGAATATTCAGATGCTTCAGGACTGCCTGGAGTTGTGTTTCTCCGAAAGCGTTCCCTTGGAGCAGGATCAGGATGTCGACTGTGGCTTTGCATGAAAAAACGACCATTTCAATGTTATCCAAAGTCAAAAAGCTCTACCAGGCGGCGCGTGAGCACGCGGGTTTTCGGCGGTATTTTAAGAATACTTCTTGGTTGTTTGGCGGACAGATGTTTCGGGTGGTGGTCGGGCTGTTCGTTTCGGTTGCTGTGGCGCGTTATCTGGGACCAAAAGACTTTGGGCTGTTTGATTATGTGATGTCGATTGTGGCACTGGTGGGTGTGGTGAGTCAGCTGGGCCTTAGAGAATTGGCGAGTCGGGAACTGGTCGAATCGCCGGAACAGCGCAATGAGATTATTGGCACGTGTTTTGTGTTCAGTCTGATTGCTGGCATTGTAATCTACAGCTTTATGCTTTGGGTCGCTTTTACACAGACGGACAGCAGTCTGATGATTGGCTTATTTGCACTTTTGGGCTCTTCGTTGCTGATCTCGTCCTTGAACTATGTTGAACTGTGGTTCCAGTCGCAGGTGCGTTCGGATTTGTCGGTACTGGCTTCCAGTACGTCGCTAGCGATATTCGCTGTTCTAAAAGTAGGTGCGATTGTGCAAGGCGCTGGACTGATTGTGTTTGGGTATCTATTCCTCTTAGAAGGGCTTGTGTTGTGCTTGTTGCAGATATATTTTTACCATAAGCATTTTGGGCCAATCTTTCAGTGGCAGGTACGCTGGCGAATCGCAGCGAATTTTTTACGACAATCTTGGCCTTTGATTTTTTCGAGGTTAGCGGTTACCGTGTACACGAAAATCGATCAAGTTATGCTGGGAGCAATGCTGGGGGACGAAGCCGTGGGACAATATTCAGTGGCTGTTAGAATTAGTACGGTTTGGTACTTCATTCCGTTGATTCTGGCAACGTCACTTTTTCCAGCAATACTGAATGCCCGAAAGCAAAGCAAAGAACTCTACGAAAAACGTTTGCAAGACTATCTTGATCTAAACGCTGGACTGTCCTATCTGATCGCAATACCGCTATCAATTGGAGCGCCATGGATTATTTTATTACTATTTGGCGAAGCTTACAAAGTAGCGGGACCTATTCTGGCAATTCATGCATGGAGCTGTTTGTTTTTGTTTATGGGTGTTGCTCGCAACCGTTTTTTAATAGCTGAGAAACTGTTTATGTTTACCATGTGCTGTAACATAATAGGAGCAATTGTTAATATCTTGCTTAATTATGTATTAATACCGAAGTACGGAGGAATTGGAGCAGCAATTTCTACGTTAGTAGCACAATCACTTTCAGTATTTTTATCTTCATTTGTCTGGTATAAAACAAGAAAAATTGGTCTTTTGCAGTTGAGGGCCTATTTGGTATTTCTAAGACGAATTACTTCAACTTTGTTAAGATTATGACTTGACAAGAGTAGCACATTTTCAGGCATTCTGCAGATAATCGGATTGTGTTGGCAGAACAATCTGTCGTTCATCTAGAACGGTAAAAATTAATCTGCCTTTTAACAACATCTATCCAGGGAATTAAAGAAATTAAACCACTAAAATGGTATCAGTAACATTTTCTTCCAGAAAGTGTTTCGTTTTTATAGGATCACTTTGTTTATGAGGCATTGAGCAGTTTTTAGCTTCACAGAGTTTTGGTGGTCTGATACTGTTCAGGGGCAAAAAAGACCTCGCTATTTCCTCCTTTAGTAGTCTTAAAATCAGCTTCACAGCGCAAAATTTTTGTGGATTGTTTCACACCGTTGTCCCAAAAAATAAATTTTCCAAAAGTAATTGAATTTTGATAGAATAATGAGAAATATATTTATTGTTGCATTACGTCGATCGGGCACGACAGTTTTTTGGGAATCGTTTAGACGCTGTTCGGATTCAACTTGTTATGATGAGCCGTTTAATCCGCGGTTATATTCCTTGCCGCGTCCCCATCATAGAGGAACTTGGAATGAGTTAATTAATAAATTTAATTTATCTCCGCGATCCTTTAAAGAACACTTTTCTCCTATTGAGCATAATGATGAGTTTAATACGGAGTTAAGTGTTTCTCAGTCTACGTATTTAAAATATTTGATTCGAGGCAGTGAACCTGTTGTGATCGATTTTACGCGTTGTAACTTTAGAATTTCTGCTCTTAAGATGATTGATCCTGATGCTGTATTAGTTCATTTATATCGCTGCATGCCAGGCTTTGTTTCTTCACACATTGTTCCATCGTATAAATCACAACCGAAATTTAAGCTTCAGTATTACAAAGATCAATTGAAAGATCATATTCGTAAATTCCTTTTTTGGACAAGTTGGGTTTGTGGCGATTCTTATGGGTATGGGAGCGTATTTGAGAGCGATTGCTTTCGTCACCGTGCAGATGATTTAGGTTTGATACTGGCGGTAGAAAAGGCAAAAACTGCAGCAGAAAAGTTAGCTTTGGTTTGGCGTTTAAGTTACTTGTGGGTTGAATCCAGAGGATCTCAAATTTTTGGAGATAATTTTGTATCAGTAAGTTTTGAAGATTTTGTTGCGGCTCCAGAGAGAACAATCGGTTCAATAGCAACCAAAGCGGGTATTGATTTAGATATGAGTGCTTTACCTAAAATTAGCCAGCCAAATTTAGGGCGCAATCCTGCTGAATCGCGATGGAGAGATTTAGATAAGCTAATCCATCAGGAGCAATAAAATTAGTTGTCAATCATTAATCTGAAGTAAAGACATGTGGTTTCTTTTCTCTTTTGGGCTGCTAATCTGGTTTCTAGCATTATTGTGGCCCCCCGGATATGTGAGCGTTTTTTTGGCGACTCTGGCTTCATGTGCTATAGCGCTGTCATCTTTCGTGATCATCTTGCGTAAACACAGAGAGTTTATCGGCTACAAGGCAATGGCTGCTTACTTTGGGCTGCAGCCATTTTTCTTTTTGGCGCTGTTGATTGTTTACCCTCAACTTATGATCGAACGCACTGGATCTGTCGGTATGTTTGATGTGCGGCCTGTGGGGATTTTTTACACCTTTAGTTTTATCCCATTAATGGCGCTTTTTTATGCTTTTTTGCTATCGTCGGTAACGCAAAATCGAGAAAGAAATCTACCTTTCTATTTGCATCTTGCAACGGGAAGAATGAATCTCTTTTTAGTTGTTACGGCGCTAATAAGTGTCTCTATCTGGTTTTCTACTATAAATAGTGATCCGATTTCATATCTTTTTCGAGTGTTACACAAAGGTCTGTTTTTCGCTCCTTTTTTTGCTGGATTGTATTTTAAACAAAGTCGCGCGATCGCTATTTTTTGGTTGGCGACATTTGTTTTGGGAGTGATTTTGGCGTTGTTTACTGGAGATCGTTCACAGGCTTTTTATCCAATCGTTTTCTATGGATTAGGGATTCTCGTCCAAGCTAAGAAAGGAAGGGAACGATTGTTGTGGATGGTATTGGCGTTAGTTTCGATTCCGATAGTTTTGTTTTCCTTAGGGCTTATTCAGAATATTAGAAACGAATTTGGTAGAGGCAACATTAACGAAGTTAACGTTGTTGAAATTTTTAGTAATATAGACAGCGTTCTATCAAAAACGATTGAATCCGAGGATTATCATGGGAAGAAGATAAGTGAATTACCTTTTTGGGCAGGCCTAACCCGTTTGGTAAATTGGCCACAGCTTTATGCGACTATAATGTCACCGAATCCAGTAGAGTATAGAGGGTATGATGATATTCAAATGGAACTTATAAGTCAGTTCATGGTGTTTGATTTCGGTGGAACTGAGGGTCGCTACTACAATTCAAAACTATTTTCTCGAATGTATGGATTTAACGTTTACTATGAAAAAGATTATTCAGGTAAGCTTAATTCTCATTCTGTACCATTTGGTATTATTGCAGACTCTTGGTCACGTTTTGGACCTATATCTTTATTTATACAAGTAAGTATTGCATTTTTGTTCTTTACCCTTGTTGAAGTGATCAATCGATCATTATTCAGACGGAGGCCTGAAATGATTATTATTGGGTTGATTATTATTTTAAGAATGTCCTTTTATACTATATCTTCGAGTACACTACTGGAGACTATTAGAGCTACGTTGTTGCAATATGTTTTCATAATGTTCATGTTCTATTGCATGCTTAATATCTGGTGTAACATATCCGGTCATAATACGATTAAAGGGCGATGACTCAAAAAGCAAGTGCGAATAAAACCTCAACATTAACATCGTTCTTATTGATCTCTTGTGCAGTTCAAATTTATAAACTCGCATGATAAACAAATGAGTTCTAATTTTATACCTATTTCTCAACCTTCCATTACAGACTTGGAAATTAAATATGTTACTGATGCGGTAAGTTCAACGTGGGTGTCTTCCCTGGGGAAATACATTGATCGTTTCGAGGAAACGTTTGCTGCCTTTTGCAGAACAAAATATGCGATTTCTGTGTCAAGCGGTACTGCAGCAATCCATTTGTCCTTAAAAGCTTTGGGAGTTGGGCAAGCAGATGAGGTAATTGTTCCGGATTTGTCGTTTATTGCTACTGCCAATTCGGTATTAAATGCAGGCGGAACACCCGTATTTGCAGATGTTGATGCCTTCAATTTATGTTTAGACCCTTCTGAAGTTGAGAGGCTGGTTACAGAGCGCACTAAAGCAATTATGCCAGTTCATCTGTATGGACACCCTGCAGAAATGAGTGCTATAAACTCAATAGCTGAAAGGTACGGTTTGGTGGTCATCGAAGACGCAGCTGAGTCGCATGGTGCAAGAACGAAAGACGGTGTTTCGGGGGGGCTGGGGTTTTGTGGGACATTTAGTTTTTATGGAAATAAAAACCTAACCACAGGAGAAGGTGGTATGATAACAACAAATGACGAGGAGTTTTCTTTGAAGTGCCGACACTTAAGAGACCATGCTATGTCAAAAGAAAAAAGATACTGGCACAACGAACTGGGTTTTAATTATCGTTTAACAAACCTTCAGGCTGCATTAGGTTGTGCGCAGTTGGAAAGAGTGGATAGCTTGCTGAATAAACGACAAGAAATCTTCGAATGGTACAGCAAGTATCTTCAAGGAGTCGAAGGCATCCAACTAAATAGAACCTATGATTGGGCATTTAATTCTTATTGGTTGATTTGTATGGAAGTCGAGAAATTTGATGAGCAGAAGAGAGATACATTTATCAGATTGCTAAAAGATGAAGGTGTGGATTCACGGCCTTACTTTTATCCCATGTCCAGCATGCCCTATTTTGCAAAAGCAAACACACCTGTATCCTATGAGGTCTATGGAAAAGGCCTCAATCTGCCGACCTATTTTGATTTGCAGGAGAAAGACGTAGAGCGAATCGCGTTGACGATAAAAAATCTGCTGTGAATTCTAAACGATATGACGCAACTGTTTTTTTGTTTTATTGAGGGGCTTATCCGAAACATTGGTGGAGGAGTCGGTATTCGAATTCGAAGATTCTATTATAAGAGAAGGCTTAAAAGTTGTGGTAAATCATTAACAATTGCTCCTAATGTTTTTATTGAAAAACCTGCTCTGGTTTCAGTGGGTGATAATGTTTGGATAGACAAGGGAGCTATTTTGATTGCTGGAAAATTAAGTCATTCAGATAATGTTAAATGGATTGAGAATGCTAATTTTAAGGGTAGTGCTGGTGAAATACTTATAGGTAACTGCGTGCATATTGGAATATCAACGATTATTCAGGGCCATGGAGGCGTTGAGATTGGCAATTTCTTCACGACTTCTGCCGGTTGCAAAATTTATTCTCTTTCAAATGATCCAGATAAGTGTAGGGGCGGAACGATGAGTTGTGGCGCTCAGAAGGCCTTTTATGTTCAAAGTCCACTTTTCGTTGGTGATAATGTGTGGCTAGGCTTAAACGTGTCACTGTTAAAAGGCTGTGTTTTTGACGATACTTTTGTTCAACCAAATTCAGTAATTGTTAAAAACCTAGGTCCTAATGTAATCGCTGGCGGGTTTCCTGCTCAAAAAATAAGAAACCGCTTTTGAAAAAGAAAATACTATATCTTACTCCGGGATGCTTTGATAAAGGTGGCATAAGCCGTTATTCGAGGTATCAGATTGCTGCGTTGAGAGAGTTGTTTGGTGATGGACAGGTTAGAGTGCTTTCCCTGTTAGGTCCGACCAAAGACTCATTTGAGATCCCGATGAAGGTTTTTTGGCATAGTCTAAGCAACGCTTTGTCAGACAAAATAAGGTTTACGCTTACTGCATTGAAACAAGCCCTTTTGTGGAAACCGGATGTCATTCACGTTGCGCATGTCAACTTTAGCGGATTAGCAGTTATACTTGCTAAATTATGCGGTGCAGTAACTGTTCTGAATACTTATGGCTTGGAAGTATGGAGCGGCTTCTCCAAAGATGCCTTGTGGGGATTGAAAAAGGTCGATTGGGTGATTTCTGATTGTCATTACACTGCCAATTACTTGGAGCAACAGAATTACCGTCCTCATCAAAGTGTGAAAGTTTTTTGGGATTGCGTTGATTTGAATCGGTTTACTCAGGGGCCTGTAGATCCGGAAGTCGTTGATAAGTATAAAGTTTTTTCACCGGATGAATATTTTGTAGTTATGAGCCTCGGACGCTTGAGCAAAGGAGCGATGCACAAAGGCTATGATCGTTTGATAAAGAGCATCGCTTTGATTGCAAATGATTATGAAAACTTGAGATTAGTGATTGCTGGCAAGGGAGACAATCGTTCTTTTCTGGAAGCAATGGCTCAGGCAGAAGGATTAGGTGACAAGGTTGTGTTTACCGGTGCGGTTGACGAAGACGATTTGGCGGGTCTCTACAGAACGGCTTCCGTCTTTTCCCTGGTCAGCGATAGAGGGGAAGGGCGAGGCGAAGGTATTCCACTAACTCCACTGGAAGCTATGGCATGCGGTGTTCCTGTTATTGTTGGTAATCAGGACGGCTCTCAGGAAGCCGTAGAAGAAGAAAAAAATGGTAAAGTTGTAGATCCATTTGATTTACAGAGTCATGCCGAAGCTATCAAAGAGCTTATAGAAAATTCGGAATTATTGAGAAAAAAAAGAAAAGAATCAAAAAAAGTAGCGCGCGAAAAGTTCTCTTACGAGAGCTTTAAATCGAAGCATGAAAAATTTTACTTAGAAATCTAGAAATGACTGTTTCTGGAAACTACACCACGGCCTACTCAAGTACACTGTATGCAAACAATTATGGTTTTAATGTTAATCACAATACAAACAATGAAGGTAGATTTGTATCACATACTTTACCGTTTGGTGTTGTTGCAGATTCTTGGCCTCGTAGTGATTTATTTTCAAGCATAGCACAAATCTTCGTGCTACTCGCTTTTTTTGCAGTATTTGAGCATTTAAATAGAGGATTGCTTTGGCGTCATGCCGATATGATGAATTTCGAGTTTGCTGTCCTGGAAAAGTATGCGTTGCAGTTTGCAACCATATATTTACTAACAAGTACAATCCGAAGAACGATTGTTTTTTTGGTATTTGGTATAATAGTTTGTTTTGTTATCAAATTTTTTCAAAAAATATTTTTCTCGATCTTTTCAGGATTAAGCGGTGATCTGGAAGGTCTTTTAAAAAAAAGAAAATTACCCAGCAAATGAAATCTGCAATTGTATCTTTGGGCTTATTTAGTCATGCTGGTGGACCAACCAAAACCATAGATTGTTTCAAGCAGGCATTGGACGCTGAGTTGTATGCGTTTTGTGAACAACGTACTTTGAAACAATACGGATTGCCAATCAAAGGAGCACATCCGGTTGTGTCCTCTTCTTTGCCAGTACTGTCTCAATTTTGTTACACCAGAAAAGGTGCAAGAAAAGCAGCAGCGGCATTGGTGGACACAGATATGGTCTCATGCCATAGTTTTTATCGTTACCATGCTTTATGGACTCGTGATATTTGCAAAGCTGCTGGTGTCCCTTACTGGTTTGTGCCACACGGAATCTTAGATCCCTGGGTAATGCAAAAGAATCGTTGGGTAAAGCAACTGTATTGGAGGTTTGGGGGGCAAGATTTTTTAGAGCATGCTTCGACAGTTATTTTTTCTACCCGAGCTGAGCGTGATAAGGCAGCTAGTCAGTTTGCTTTGCCTGAGTCTGAGGTAATTCCTTGGGCCGTTGATTTGGTCGATAGGACTGATTACGAAAACATACGTGTTCAGATTCGAAAAAAGCTGAGCATTCCGGAAAAGGCACATGTTTTACTTTATTTTGGTCGACTACATCCAGTTAAAAGATCGTTAGAGACAATTGAGATAATTGCCAAAGCAAACTCGGAAAAAACGCACTTAATGATTGTTGGCAATGAAGACGGAGTAACCGAGGTGGACTGTATGCAATTGGCACGAAAGCACGGCGTTGAAGAACGAGTTCATTTTATTGGGGCGATTTATGGAGAGACCAAATATCATTACATGCATGCTGCGGATGCCTACATTTCGCTTTCGTTTAAAGAAAACTTCAATCATACGGCGGCGGAATCACTTGCGGCCGGTCTGCCGGTTATTTTATCTCCGGGGAATGATTTGAGAGGTGATTTATCGGGTGCGGGATGTTGTCTGAATATCGAAGATGATACGCTTCGATCTGCTATTGAAGTTGTCCGGGCATTTAATGATCTAAGCTTATCAAAGCTTCAGGAAATGGGTATGCGTGGGCGTAAGTGGGTCGAAGAAAATCTGAGCTTTGATCTGTTCAAGACGCGTTTGTTAGAATTGCGTAAGAGATATGCAAAAAAGTAGGTTCGGAACTTCTCCTTTTGAGTGAAAAGCTCTATATTGGACCAATACATACCCATATACGTACTTTCATGAATACAGTTCAAATAGTCATCCCGGTAAAGAACGAGGCTGACAATTTAAGTCGTTGTATACCCCTGGCTGCAAAACTTGGCCTTGTTCTGGTCATTGATTCTGGTTCGACGGATGAGACTCAGAAAGTTGCGCGTAATTTAGGCGCAGAGGTTCTTGATTTTAATTGGGATGGTAAGTTTCCGAAGAAGCGCAACTGGGCACTAAGAAACTACGATTTTAAGACTGAGTGGGTGTTTTTTCTAGATGCGGATGAGTTTATCAATGATACATTTATTGCAGAAGTTCGAGAAGCGATTGCAGGGACAGATAAGGTTGGGTTCTGGTTGAATTTTGAAAATCACTTTATGGGTAAAAAGCTCCGTGGTGGAGACCCGTTTAGAAAGCTGGCGCTGTTTAAAGTGGGTACCGGTGAGTATGAAAAAATAGATGAAGACAACTGGAGCCATCTGGATATGGAAGTCCACGAACATCCGGTCTTGAAGGGTTCAATCGGCGAAATAAAGACTCCTATTGAGCACAACGACTTCAGGGGGCTGAAGCACTATATCAACAAGCACAATGAGTATTCATCCTGGGAGGCAAACCGATACATTCGATTGGTAAACCAGCGTGTGGGTGATGCGGAGTGGGATGGACTTACGGATCGTCAAAAGAAAAAATACCGGAATTTGGCCAAATGGTGGTTTGCGCCAGCCTATTTTTTGGTAAGCTATTGTCTCAAGGGAGGTTTTTTGGATGGTGCAATCGGATTACATTTTGCTTTGATGAAGGCAATTTACTTCTATCAGATACGACTGAAAATAAAAGAGTAACTTGTGTGAAGTGTGCTAAAATCGTTTAACTGACTAAGGGGGGGTACTTGCATCAGAATAAAAACCGCCTAAACAATGAAATCTCAAAATTTTAATAAATGAAACTATGGAGACTGGAAGCTTTAAGGGGCCTAACCGCATTTTATGTGTTTCTAACGCATACATTCGGTGAAGCTTCTGTTCTTATGCGTTTTGGACAAGAGGCTGTCATGGTGTTTTTTGTTCTCTCGGGATTCGTTATAGAATACTCTACTCAAAAGTCTCGGGATAAAGGATTTGCTAACTATTTCTTGAAGCGATTTCTGAGGATTTACTCCATATTGATAATGATGTTCCTGCTAGTAAGCCTTATAAAGCAACCTGATTGTAGCGATTTCGAGTTCTGGAAGGTGCTGGTAGGTAATCTTTTAATGTTGCAAGATTTTGGGACTGCAAAGCCTAACGTCGTTGTTCCAACACTTTATTCTTCGGCCCTGTGGTCACTCCATTATGAATGGTGGTTTTATATGGCATACTATCCAATCGCATTCTGTGTAAAAAAAGAGAGGCAAATTTTTTATGTAAGTATTGCCGGAGTTTTGGGCGCGTTGGTTTACACCATAGATCCAAATTTTATTGTTCGTTTAATCATGTATTTTCCTACCTGGTGGGTTGGCGTTGAATTAGCCAGACTCTATATGAGAGAAGGAAAAATAAACTTTAAGGATATGACTATTCCTCTGCTTTTTATGATAGTAATATCTTCAATACTTGGAGCGAATGTCATTATTTACGTGTACAATGGTAATCATTTCTCACTAGGGATTCATCCGATTTTGGAATTTAGACATACGAGTATTGCCGTATGCTTGGTGCTAGCTGCTATTGCCTGGCAAAAAATTGGGTGGTACGGCTTTTCAATCTTACGTGTTGGTACATTAATTGCACCTGTTTCCTATGCCCTGTATATTTCTCATGTCCCTCTTTTTGTGCATGCAGATTACTTTGAATTCATCGGGAATCCTGTTTTTGAAAAACTGGGCTACCTGATTGTTCTCTTAGCTTTTTGTTGGTTTGCGGAACTTAAATTATATCCTTGGCTGAAGCAACGGATAAGAAAAATCCCAAAGAGCACCTGAGGGAATTTCTCAAAGATACGGTTTAATTTTTTCTACAATTTCTAAAGCATCGTCCTTAGAAATCCTTGGATGCGTTGGAAGAGTTATGACTGAATCAACCAAGTCAGAGATTTTGTCTGAATACCCGGCAATTTGCTCGAATTCAGGATGCTTATGAACATTTGGGTAAAGGGAAAGACTCGTATCAATACCCGCTAAAAATAGCTCTTTATAAATTTGATGACGTTTATTTTTTCCCACATAAACAGGATAGTTTACAAAACACGAACCCGCACTTATTGAGTCACTGGTTTCACTGGAAACCATGAATGGTTTTAGTCTTTCTTGGTAAATGCCGGCAATCTTTCGTCGATGGCGAAGATGTTTATGCAGGTCGTCGATTTTCCGATTCCATTCTGCAAAAGCCGCTGCAGCTGGTCGTGTTGTAAGCGTGTTGTCCATTGAGGTGCTTTCTACACGAACAGGTTTTAAAGATGGGTCCTGATTGGATCTTTTCAGTTTTCGTCTAATGATAGATGCCGTGATGTACTTAAAAAGCAACGGCCTTGTCGCTAAATCATACTTTAGGGTTCGCAGTATTTGTCCCCGGTATTGCTTCTGTGTTAAGCGTTTCCATTTATGAGCTTCTTCACCGATTCTTTTTGAATAGTCAGGATCTTTTGTAAATAAAACTCCTCCCCAAAAGAAGTTAAGAAACTTAAATGATGAATGGCTAAAAATTCCTCCTGCAGAGCGATAACCAACAGTTTTGTCTTGGATGGTACCTCCGGCAGAAATTGCACAATCTTCAAACAGTCCGATTTCCTTGCGGTTGCATAGCTCAATGATTTCACCATACTGATTTTGGTTCACATGATAGTGCGTAATCATTACGCTTGCGGTTTGCTCATCAATAAGGCTTTCAAGCTGTTGTAAGTCGATATTGGTCGATTTTGGCAGACAATCTACAAAAACAGGTATTCCTCCTGCAAATCGAATCATGTTGACTACGTCTGGAATCGTGTAAGGAGAAAGAATGACTTTTTTTCGATTCTTATCGATAAACAATTTACTCATTAAATAAATACCGCTTCGAGCTCGTCCAAGTGCTAAATAGTGACATTCCGGATCAATGCGTTGTGAAAGGCTAGAGATGAATTTCCGTTCCAATCTGTCCGGGTCTTTCGCAAACCAGGGTTTAATATAATGAAGTGGATAAATGATTTGTTTCGGTTTCATTGAAAAATCAATTCTATCTTTTAAGAGCCTGATTCAAATGGTGTGCAAGGCGAGCAGCGCATGCGCCAAGGTAAAACGTCGGATTTGCCTGGCCTGAAGTTGGGAAAACAGAACTGCTACAAACATAGAGATTGTCATTTCCAAAGACACGAAGGTGGATGTCTACAACACCTGCATCAGGACTATTTGCGATACGGGTAGTCCCCACCTGGTGGAGCCCATCGATAGAAGTGCGATGAATCGCTTCGGGGAGGTCTTTTTCTGGATAGATGAATTCAAGCTCGCCACAATTTCTATGGCGTAACTCCTTATCCAGCAGACGGTGTGCGAGAATAACCGAGTCAATGTCTTTGTCGCTATATTTGTAGTGAATCTGAAGTTGCTCGCCATCGTCCGAAAGTTTCATCTGGTTGGTCTTGAGCGGAATCTGTTCAGAATGGTAATGCAGGGCATAGCGATTATTTGCGCTCTTGAGGAAAACGCCCGGAAGACTGCGTTTGCAAAGGTAACGTCGGAAAAAAATCGATGCCGGTATTGTTAGAGACCCGGGAAGTCCTTTGAGAACATTAAGTATGTGCGGAAATCGAGTAATCGACTTTCCTCCGGACATTGAATGTGCGATCGCAGGAGGTAGTAGCTTTTTGCGCAACATTGGAGCTGTTATCATAAGGTAAATAAACGAAAGCGTACCATTTCCATGAGAGGGGTCATGGTATGGAGGGTTGTCGAGCCAAAAGGCAATGTTTAGAAGCTTGTTTTTGATCAAGGCTTCAGTCGTAAATTGAAATCTTCTTCGCAGATATATTCCTTCTTTGTCACGAATAAATTCATAGTCTGTTTTATTTGGGTCACCATAAAACTTTATGTATGCAATCTTTCCGGAGGTATGGCCTTGGTAGTATTTACCTAATGCGGCAGGTAACTTAGGTAACGAGGAAAATATGGCTTGTGATTTTAATAAAAGACGCGTGCTTTCTTGTCCTCCGGCGGTAACTATAAATTGTTTTGCGCGAATGGAATAAATTGCATCTGAATTGAGAGGTTTAATGGTTAAAGAGTCTATGCCTTGTTTATCCTCCCGCGGGTTTAGTAAATCAGCGTAGTAACCTGTGAGTAAATGAATGCTTTGGCTATTCTCGATCTCTTTGCGATATTGTTTGCCAAAACGAGTAGGAAGGCTCCAGCGTTCGAGATGTGTATCGGTTAAAACATCCGATTTAAAGTTTTCAGCAATGCTCCGGGGAGTTAAGCGCTCAATCTTATTAAGATCAAACAGCCCTTTGTTACCGCACTTGAAGTATTGGCTGCTACAATCCAGCCACTTTAGCGTATCCTTATAGAAATCCAGGTCCCAGGTGCAATCTTCATCGACATCTCCATGGGGCATAAAGTCGATTTCATCATACATCACGCAACGCCCACCCCAGCTTATGGTACTTCCGCCAAGCCCCTTATTTGTACAATCATAGGGGTCGTGGTGGTTTTGAGGGTTGGCGTTTTTAATGCTATCGTCGAGGCGATTGATTGTGGTCCCTTTGCTACCACATTCTATTAGAAGGATTGTATGACCGGGATTTAGCTTTGAATATTCTAAAGAAAAGATAATTCCGGCTGGGCCTGCTCCAACTACGCAGACCTCATAATCGCGGGAGGATGTGCTATCTATGTTAACAATCATGTTCTGTGTTCGACAAATATTGGAAATATACTGAAACGCAAAGATCGAGCTTATTATTACTCATCACAAAGAACAGGAGATGTGCATGCGACCAAATCGGCAACACCAAAACTAACTGGTTGACTTTTGGGCCTCAATCCAGTCGGCTTCTAGCTACCATTCTTGCCTTGCCATTAGATTGGGTTTAATGAAAAAACCAATTTTTTCCCCAAATGATTGTTTCTCCGTTTAAGCAAGAAATCTGATGAAAATCAACTTTTGGTCCTCCACTGAGTACTCCGGCTTCCTTGAAGGTCTGATGCGGGAGCTTCAGGCAGGTAGTTTTGCAGCGCGGCAACGGTTCCAGATTTCGGAAGCGAGTTATCGGGCGGCAAAGTCTCCTGTTGCGCGTTTGTGGCTGAGGGTTCGACAGTATCTGGTGTATCCGGCTCAACTGGTGAGCGCTTTGTTTTTTGAACGCATTTTCCGGCGCCAGGCTGATGTCTGTGTTGTCTCGACCAATACGTTCTACGCTCCTTTGCTTGCAACCTATCTGCATCCAAATGTAGTGCATCTGGTCTATGATCTGTTTCCGGAAGCAATGATCCACTCCGGCAAATGGCGGGACAGTTCTCTGAAAGCAAAGTGTGTACGCTGGGTTACACGGAAGACTCTCAAACGGGTTCGGCGGAATGTATTTCTGGGGCAGCGGTTAAAAGATTATGTCGTGTCGATTTACGGTCCAGTGCCTGATGCTGCAATTATTGAGGTAGGGGCGGACCAGTCACTTTTTGGAAATGTTGAAAACTCGAAATCTGAACGGGCGGAAGCGGAAAGCAAAGTTCTATACTGCGGCAATTTTGGTAATTTGCATGATTCTGCGACTTTATTTGATTTCTGGAAAAGGGTTGGAAACAGTTTGAAGGACGAAGCGGAAAGTCTGGAAGAGGTGGCTCAGCATTTTTCCTGGAAGTTCCATTGCTCAGGGCCGAAACGTGCGGAGTTGATTGCTGAATGTGAGGGTTTGCCGAATGGTTTAAGAGGCCGGATTCAGATTGGCGGCGGTCTTGGACAGTCGGATTGGGTGACCGCAATGAAAGCGGCGAATATCGCACTGGTGACGATGACTCCGGGCTCCGAAACGGTTGTGATGCCGAGCAAGACTTATTCGGCGATGATAGCAGGGCAGGCAATTCTGGCAATTGCGCCTGAGATGTCGGATCTCGTGGATATGATTAAAGCGGCGGATTGTGGATGGTGGGTGGCTCCAGGTGATGTGGCCGGACTGGAGAAGGTGCTGAAAACAATTTGCTCAAATCCGAAAGAGACAATGAAAAAACGCCAACACGCACATCGTTACGCGCATAAACATTTTGGACAGGATGCCTTGGCCGTTAAATGGCAGGCACTTTTTGAGGACATGATAGAAACCACCAATGGAGGCGAGTAGTCTCGAGTTAGAAACCATCGTTGACATGACAAGCCCATATGATCGATTCCACAGCATTCTTTGTGGACTTTTTCAGTTAATTGAGAAGATTAAAAAAAATCGCGAATAATACTTGCATCGCAATTTATTGACGCTAATCCTCAAGGTTTTTCTAAAAATTCAGAGCTTTCATTTTTCAATGCCAACTATCAATCAACTCGTTCGCAAACCGCGTATTGTGCAGAAGGAGAAAACAAAGTCTCCTGCGCTTCGCTCCAATCCTTTTCGGCGCGGCGTCTGTGTGCAGGTCATGACGCGTACTCCCAAAAAACCGAATTCTGCTATCCGCAAGGTTACCAAAGTGCGTCTGACAAACGGCGTTGAAGTGATTGCCTACATTCCGGACGAAGGGCACAAGCTGCAGGAGCACAGTATCGTGCTAGTCCGCGGTGGTCGTGTGAAAGACCTTCCGGGTGTTCGTTACCATGTTGTTCGTGGAGCATTGGACTGTATGGGGGTTGAAAAACGTCGCCGCAGCCGTTCAAAGTATGGTGTGAAGCGTCCCAAGAAAGCAGAATAGTTAAACCTTTAACCTTTTATATCGATATTTAGTTATGTCACGTCGCAGACAAGCCGTTAAACGTCCATTGACCCCGGACCCACGTTACAACAGTACTTTAGTTACCAATCTGGTTAACATGATTATGGAGCGCGGAAAACGCATGCTTGCCCAACGCATTGTCTATTCGGCTTTTGAGCGGGTAAGTGAAAAAATCGGTAAGGGAGATCCGGTTGACCTGGTCATGGGTGCGTTGGAAAATGCGCGTCCAAAACTTGAAGTTAAAAGCCGCCGTGTCGGTGGAGCCACCTATCAGGTGCCGGTTGAAGTATCTTTTGAGCGTCAGCAAAGTCTGGCATTTCGCTGGATGGTGGCTGCAGCGCGCAAACGCAAAGGAGTTCCCATGAATGAAGCGCTTGCAGACGAGATTGTTGATGCTTACAACAACACCGGAGCCGTGGTGAAAAAGAAGGATGAAACACACCGTATGGCTCAGGCAAATCGAGCGTTTGCACATCTGCGTTGGTGAGGATTTATTCCCGCTAGCCTGATTTTTTGTTCTTTTCCAGTTTCCTTCCATGCCCGCAACGGTTACAGCAACTATCAATTCGTCGAAGCGCAAAGTGCTTTTGGAGCACATGCGAAATATCGGTATTGCTGCACACATTGATGCCGGGAAGACGACAACAACCGAGCGAATTCTGTTTTACTCGGGTGTTGTTCACAAAACGGGCGAAGTACATGAAGGAAACGCAGTCACTGACTGGATGGAGCAAGAGCGTGAGCGCGGCATTACGATAACATCGGCCGCAATTTCCTGTAACTGGACAAATAAAGAGGGTCCTTATTCAGGGATTCGGCATCAGATCAATATTATTGATACTCCGGGACATGTTGATTTCACTGCAGAAGTTGAGCGATCATTGCGAGTTTTAGATGGGGCAGTGGGCGTTTTTTGTGCGGTTGCCGGGGTACAGCCACAGTCAGAGACGGTTTGGCGCCAAATGACGAAATACAATGTACCTCGTATTGCATTCATCAATAAAATGGATCGTGTCGGAGCGAATTATTTCGCCGCAGTTGAGTCGATACGTGAGCGGCTTGGGGCAAATGCACACCCTGTTTTTCTGCCAATAGGAGCCGAGGAAGATTTCAAGGGCCTGATTGATCTGGCTTCGATGCAGGCAATTATGTACGACATGTCCGACAGTTCGGGCATGACTTTTGAGATGGAAGCTATTCCCGCAGACTATGCCGATCAGGCAAGAGACCATAGGGAAAAACTCATTGAAGCACTGGCCGACGTAGATGATGATTTTGCAGACAAATATCTCGAAGGTCAGGAATTGACCGCAGACGACATTCGCTCAGCTGTGCGAACAGCAACTGTAGCGCTCAAAATATGTGTAGTCATCCCGGGCAGCGCTTTTAAAAACAAAGGAATTCAGTCGCTCCTGGAATCAATTGTCAACTACCTGCCATCACCACTGGATCTGCCGCCGATGACTGGTGAAGACTCGAAGGGCAGAGATGTTGAGATAAAACCAGACGATAGTGCCAAACTGGCAGGGCTTGCATTCAAGCTCATGAACGATGGATATGTCGGCAAGTTAGTATTTTTTCGCGTGTATTCCGGCTCCATTTCCAAAGGGACAGCGCTACATAATATGCGAACCGGCAAGACCGAGCGTATTTCGCGCTTGCTCCTGATGAAGGCAAATGCCCGGGAAGATCTGGATACTGCCTACTCTGGAGATATCTGTGCCTTGGTGGGTGCACGTGACGTGGTGACTGGTGACACGCTTTGTGCAAAAGGGCACGATGTACGTCTCGAACCGCCAACGTTTCCCGAACCGGTGATTTCTATGTCAATTGAGCCGAAAACGTCCGCAGATCAGGAAAAAATGTCATTGGGCTTACAGCGATTGTCCGAAGAAGATCCGACGTTTGTCGTGAGTTCCGACGAAGAGACAGGGCAGACGTTGATCTCGGGCATGGGAGAATTGCATCTTGAGATCATCAAAGACCGCCTATTTCGCGAATTTAAGGTAGATGCGGAGGCCGGCAGGCCGCAAATTGCCTATCGTGAGACGGTCACCACCACGATCGAAGGCGAAGGCAAGTTTATCCGTCAGTCCGGAGGAAAGGGACAGTACGGGCACGTTCGCATAAAGCTGGAGCCACTTGAACAAGGCTCCGGTATTGAGCTTGTCAACAAAATCGTCGGAGGGGTTATCCCGAAAGAATTTATTCAACCGGCTTTAGATGGAATTAAAGAAGCTGCCTGTAATGGAACGGTTGCAGGCTATCCGGTCGTCGATTTTAAAGTAACCCTTTTTGACGGCTCCTTCCACGAAGTTGATTCCTCGGAGCTGGCGTTTAAAATGGCAGGTATTTTTGCCTTTCGGGAAGCAATGCAGGAAGCAAGTCCGATACTATTAGAGCCGGTGATGCAGGTGGAGGTAGAGACACCGGAGACATATCAGGGCGATATTATGGGAGATCTGAACCGTCGTCGTGGCCAGATCCGAAATGTCGCCACAAAAACCGCTTTTGTCTCCATTTCAGCCCTTGTTCCACTTGCGGAAATGTTTGGCTATTCAACCATCGTTCGCTCGCTCAGCAAGGGCCGTGCTTCTTTCAGTATGGAGCCGGAAAGCTTTGAACAAGTGCCACCCAATATAATCAATGCCATACTTGAAACATCTCACCGTGCTCCGGCACATAACTAAAAACAACCTATGAGTTCACCACGTATCCGTATCCGCCTTAAAGGCTTCGATTACCGCGTTATCGATCAGTCCGCAATGGACATTGTTGAAACTGCAAAGCGTTCAGGCGCACGCGTTTCCGGTCCAGTGCCATTGCCGACCCGTATCGAAAAGTTCACGGTCAATCGCTCTCCACATGTTAACAAAAAGTCCATGGACCAGTTTGAGGTTCGTACGCACAAGCGATTGATCGACATCCTTGAGCCAACTGCGGCAACGGTGGACGAGCTTAAAAAACTCAATCTGCCAGCTGGTGTCGATATTTCGATCACCGTTTAAGAGACTGGTCCGATCGTTTTACAAAAGGCCACAAGTTTTAAACTTGTGGCCTTATTTGGTTTCAGCCTGCCGAGACCATTGATTGTAGTTTTCTAGTCTAATACCAAATCTAAGAAGGTCTGAAAGATTTACTCATTTATCAAAATCCAAATCGTCATCGAAATCGCAATCGATTTGGATTTCGATGACGATTTCGACCTTGGATCCATAGTCGCAAACCTTCCTAGAGATGGTCTAAGGATCTAAAGACCAAGCTTATCTAGTTTCGGGCGGATGACCATCTGGCAGTAGGGCGCGGCTTTGTTCAGGCGATAGTAGTCTTGATGATAATTCTCAGCTGGATAAAATTCCGAAGCTTCTGTGATTTCCGTTACGATCGGATCCTTGAAGTGCTTTTGTGCTTCTACTTTTGAAGCTTCGGCAATTGTTCGCTGGTCTTCGTTGTGATAAAAGATGGCGGAGCGATATTGTGTTCCTCTGTCTGCGCCCTGACGATTCAGTGTAGTTGGATCGTGTGAGCGCCATAACCAATCTAGCAAGGTTTTGTATTCGATAACTTCGGGATCGAAGGTGATCTGAATGATTTCCGCATGACCGGTGGCGCCGGTACAAATAGATTCGTAAGTTGGGTTTTTTACTTGCCCACCCATATAGCCGGATACCACAGCTTGTACGCCTTCCAGGTTTTCAAAAACAGCTTCGACACACCAGAAGCAGCCGGCGCCAAAGCTGGCGATTTCGTATGAAGGGTCCTGTGAGTGAGTCATGGTTGTTTTGTCTGTTGGTGTTGATGTCGATTTCTGTGCAAAGATTATCAGAGCAATTAAGCTGATAAAAAAGAAATATACGAATTTTTCGGAATGTTTTAATATTTTGAATAGCATGTGGATGAGAGCAAATCGTTAGCCCGGATATTCCTTGAAATTATTTTAAATGTTTGTGCTATGTGAGGATGCATGTGTGCTGCCCGCTGCTTCGATTAGTTCGGTGCCGGCTTGAGCAGTAGCGATCATCGCAGAGTTGAGGCGGTTGCGCAGGATAAAGTAGGCAATCATTGCGGGAATACCGATTACCAGACCGGTTGCTGTTGTGATCAAAGCTTCGCCGATATCACCCGCCAGTAGTTCGGGACGACCCATGCCACCGCGTCCGATGGTCTGAAATGCGCTAATCATGCCGCTCACCGTACCCAGCAGCCCAATCATTGGCGCAACGGATGCAACGACATTCAGATAGGTGACCCATTGCGCGACATTGTTTTCTTCTGCTTCCAGATTTTCGATAAACAGATTTTCACTTTTTTCTGATCCTTTGTGAATTTTCTTTAGTGCAGGGGTCACGGCACGGTTGAGTAGTGTATCGGATGTTTGCAGATGACTAAGTCCCTGCTGAGTATTACCTTCCTCGAGAGCATTTAGCGATGCATCTATCTGCTTGCGGACAAAAAACTTTTTTGTCGCCGTTTCTTTCCATGAGTAGAAAATCAGAAAAAACATCACAATTGAGCAGATTCCAAGCGGATACATTGCCCAGCCTCCCTGTCGAATAAGTCCCAGAAGGTTTACTGAATCAATGGTTTCTTGGGCAGGCGTGGTTTCCTGAGCGTGGAGAAGAAGTCCTGAAAAAAAGAGGATAAGGGCGTAGATAAACGGTTTCATTGTGAAGTGGGTTTAGCGGGGTAATTTATAAGCAGAAATTGCTTTAAAGTTATTGAATGTGTTGTGGTGTTTCATCGGCAGGTCGATCTTTTTCAAGATAACCGCTCAATTTTTTGAAGTAAGGCTCGAAGGTCGGGTCCGATGTGGGCCAGTTTAATCGGCGTTCTTGCATTTCATCGTAAAGTGTCAGTGCGTAATCTTTATCTCGCAGACCGATGGCTGCGCTTATTGCTGCTGCGTAGCAGTGTTCCAGCTTTAATGGTGGAGTGGTTGTGGAAAAGATGATGGGTTGCAATGCGCTGTCCAGTGCCGCCTCGTAGTGTTCACTGCGCAACAGATCGGCGCTGTGGGTATAGAAGCCGAGCGCTGACTCTCCATACGGGCTGCGTTGTTCGAGCCATGCCTCGGTGAGTGGGCGCGCTTCATCGTAGAGTTGCAGGGTGTTGTAGCTGTCGAGAATGGCATCGTCGAGCGCATGGAGCGCGGCGGTATTTGAGATTTGTGGCTTGAGAACTTTAGCGATGGCAATCGCACGGGCGGGATTCTCGGATTGAAGGATCAGGTCGACGTAATAAATGAAGAAGTGTGATTCGGAAGCCGGTAACAGCGGCAGGATTTTTACACGTTGCAAGTAGAGCAACTGCATCAGCTCAAACGCACTTTCGGTATCTCCCGATTCCATTCGTTCGACTGCGAGCATTTTATAACTCTCTCCGGGGATTGTGAAGCGGTCGACTTTTTCCACATCAAAGGTATGGATGACTTCGCCGGCGCCTTCAGCAGATGCGATCTGTATCAATCTGCCGGATACGTCTATGGAGTGTCCGGGTATGGTCCTGCCATTGGTAAGATGCACCTGTATCGGCACACGTAGTTCGGCAACGATGATAGCGCGTTCTTCAGGAGTCAGTGCATTTGCAGTGGCTGTTGCCAGCAGGGTGAGGGTGAGCCACTTAAGATTTCGTATCCAAAAACTGACGGGTAAAAATCTCATGGAGCAGTTTCAGTGTATTGTGGTTTTTTGTGAGGCGAGTTCATTGAGCGCCTGCAGACGATCTTCTAGTTCAGGCAATTTTTCCTGCGCATATTTGTAATTTTCAAACCTTGCCAAACGTGAATCGCTAACGAGTTCGACCAACGTATTTCGCGCAGCAGAGAGGTTGCCAATGGTTTCGAACAAAAGGGCGCTCTCCCAGTAGGCTTCGACAACGATCGTAGGATAGGCGCGATAGAGTGTGTAAATGCGCTGCCAGTAAGGAATCGCTCGGTCAGGATTTTCCAGGTCGGTCTCAATGCGAGCGAGTCCGGCAAGCGCACGTGCATGCGGACGACCGCGGAGACTTTTCAGTTGAAGCATTTCTTCGAGCACTGCACGAGCATCGACGTGTAATCCCTGACGGGTTAAAATGTCGGCAGTAAGCAGCCGTGCATCGGCAGCGAGAGAGTGGGTAGGTGTTTCTTCGAGAAAGCGAAGCAGCCAGCGCCGCGCTTTTGTCAGGTGGCTTGCATCAGCAGCGAGTTTTGCTTTGCCGAAGTAAGCAGTGCCGCGCTGAAAGTGATCCGGGTGTTCCATAAGAAGCTGTTCGCAATAATCGTCTGCCGACAGATAGCCGCGTTGGATCAAGACGAGACCAACTGCTGCAAGTGTTTCAGCATCCTGATGGTCTAGCGGGACAAAGCGATTGATGGACAGAAGGGTAGCATCTGCGCGGTGATCACCGAATTTTCTCCGCTGTTGATCTGCATTGAAACGGGTAAGTCGTGCGAACCAGGTAAGCTGGCCATCTTCAAGACTCTTTTCAGTCGCGTTGCGGAGCCAATAATCGAAATCGGGCAGGTCGGTGTTTGTCCGGCCCACACGTTTGTAAAGCTCGCAATAAGCAGAAAGTATGGAGTTGATTGCCTGTGCCTTTGAATCGTTACCGAAACGATCCAGTGCATTCTCAAAAAGCGGAAATGCTTCAGCGCCGCGTCCTTCCTGCTGCAGCGACCAGCCGATCCAGTAGAGTGCTTCACTCACGCGGGGACGTTCGCTGGAGTCTTCACGGTCAATATAAGCCTGTAAGTGTTCGCGGAGTCGATCATAGTGTTCCTGAGCTTTGTAAATCTTTGTTGTCTGGAAGACTGCGTAGTCAAAGAGTTTGGTATCATCCGGCGGAACTTGTTTGAAGGCACGAATTGCCTGTTCCAGTTCGCCAAGTCCCATAAAGGTATCGCCTCGTAAAGTGTACGCTTCCGGGGCTCGGCGGTGATCGGGAGAATGGCCAATCAGGGTGTCGATCGTCAAAAGTGCGTTTTCATAATCACGCTGTGCGTAGTAGACATTGGCAGTTCGAAACAGTATTTCCGGGTACAGTGGCTGTTCTTTGCTCTCTTGCCGGAGCGCATTAAGCACATGCAAACTTTCCGGGTAATTGCGCTCGAAGAAAAAACTGAGCCCTCGCCATAACTTGATTTTTGGGACGAGATTACTTTCAGGAAAGCGTTCAAGCGCAGTATCAAAGTTTTTCCGGGCAGCAATATGATCTTCCAGAGCGCAAAAATTATAGCCGCGGGTAAAGTACCAGCGCGGAGCTTTTGAATCATCGGGGAAATTTTCGATCAGGTCATCCAGAACTTCAATAGCTTCGATATAAAGACCTTCGAGCTGATAGGCTCGCGCTACGAGAAAAAGAGCATTGTTAGCAAGCTTGTGGCCCGGATGCTCTTTGAGGAATCTTCGAGCGGTATCGCGGGCGTCCTGCCATTTTCCGGCTTCGCTCAGCGCCAGAATCCAGCGGTAGTGAGCTTCGGCGCGTACATCTGTTTCAAAGTCTTTGTTGCCGCTAACCGTGCGAAACAGAATGACTGCCTCGCGGTAGCGTTGTTCCAGAAGGTAGGCCTGTCCCGAGCGCACATAAAGTCCGGGCGTATAATCCGGCATGTTTTCCAGTCGTTCGAGTTGATTTTTCAGGCGAACAATCAATTGCTGATAATGACTTTTCCAAATGCTGGAGGCGAAACGTATGTTTTGGGCCAGTTTAGCTTCAGTTGCCTGCAGGCGTTCACGTTGTTTTTCGATAAGCACCGGGTGTGGCAATGTCAGTCGATAGGCACGTACAGCGGCTCTATAGTCGCCTTCCTCCAACAGGAGGTCGCCGATTTCCAGAGCTGCAAAGCTCAGTATGGCAATGTCAGGCATCGCTGTGATGTTCCAGTCGGTTTCAAACAGAATCTTGCGGGCACGTTTAGTCGAGTGGGTTTCACTGGCGATTTGTAATGTACGGAGACGGGCCTGTATGCGTAACGTTTTGGAAGCACTTGATTCATAAAAAGTGTCCAGGAGTGTTTCAGCCTGTTGTACTTCGCCGATTTCGAAGCGCAGATTTGCTTCTTGCAGCAATGCGAGGGCAGCTTCATGTGTGCCGGGAAATTCTCGTTGAAACTGGCTGAAAGATTCAGCTGCGTCAGTTAACGCCTGCGTCTGGGATTGTGCAATTGCCTGATTGTAGAGAACGAAAGCGAATAAGCCTCTATCAAGATGGTATTGATTGAGTAGTCTTTCAAAATAGACCAGTGCATCCGTAGGGCGATCTGCCATCAATGCCGCATAGCCACGTAACGGGAGGATCGTTTGTTGAAAATTGCGAGCAAGAAATTCCGGTTCAGTGCCGTAATCTAGTTCCATAGCTTCAAATTGCCGGTAGCACGCGAGGTAATTGCCTTCTCCGAATGCAGCAACGGCGATCTCCATCTGTTTTTGTAGTGTCAGGACCGACTGACTGAAAAGTGGCGTTAACATACCGATAAACAGTAATAGTTCAACGATGGAGTTTTTTAGGGGCATGGGATATGCTAATTGGGGTACTAAAAAAACAAACTGAAAGATGAATTTTAAAGATGCGAGTAAAAATTTGCTAAAAACTTTGCCGAACTGTATTGACAGAAGTTTAGATTTTGATGCTTTAAGGATTTCTTTGGAACGGGGTGTAGCGCAGCCTGGCTAGCGCATCTGGTTTGGGACCAGAGGGTCGCAGGTTCGAATCCTGTCACCCCGACCAAAATTTTTGCGGAAGCAAACTTTTGGTCGCGAGTTAGACAGAGATGAGAACCTGCGAAGAAGCAGGTTTGGCGAAGCATTTTAGCAACGGACGTTGCGTCTTGAAAATGCGAAGATGGCGAAGCAAGCCGTTCACCCCGACTAATTGAAAAAGCGTACGAACTATTATGAGACTTGTGGCTTTTGTTTGTCTGTTAAAAGCAATGCTGTAAAGCATAGATCGATAAGTGCTTGTGGGAAGTTAAACCTGTTATTCACAGTTTTGTCCGGTAGTGTGGTATGAAATAAGTTACTAATAAATCAAGAAATCTTATGACGGCACTCTCTAGCATCTTGTTGGTGATGTCTTTTTCTGCAATTTTGCGACTTGACTAAAATCTCTTCTGGCACGTCACATGTCAATAATGCAATCTTTTCTGGGGCATGCAGGACGAACAATATGAAGTAATTGAGAAGCGATTGCGCGAGCTTGAGGCGGAACGAGCGTCTCTGCTGGAGTCGCTGAAGGCAGCCAAGCGAGAAAACAGATATTCAGGCAAAAGACTTGAGTTCGATCAGCGAGTGTATCCTGAGACCTCTAATAGGCGTGTTGAGCTCTTTGAGCAGATGTTTGCCGCACGCAAAGATGTTTATCCTCAGTATTGGGAGAATCTAAGTTCTGGAAAGAAGGGCTACTCTCCTGTTTGTGAATCTGTATGGATAGACGGACATAAGTTGAAGGCGACAGAGGTATTCTTGCGCTATGGTAAGTCAAAGTTTAGGCCTCTGGATCGACAGGTGTTGGAAGCGCATCTCCGGGGCCAGCGGACTGTTGGTACGTATGCAATTCGCCCTGATGACACCTGTATCTTCCTGGCTGCCGATTTTGATAATGATGGTTGGAAGAGCGAGGTTACAGCCTACCGTGATGTAGCAGCCGAAATCGGGATTACAGTTCTTGTAGAAATTTCGAGATCAGGAAATGGGGCACATGCATGGATGTTCTTTATGGAGCCAGTGCCTGCTCGTGATGCGCGTGCTTTAGGGAACCTTCTTCTTGCTAGGATTGAGACAACTCGACCTTCTTTGTCACTTCAGTCCTTTGATCGGCTTTTTCCCAATCAGGATGTTATGCCGAAAGGAGGATTTGGTAACTTAATTGCGCTACCATTACAAAAAGCAAGACGGCACTACGGTTTGACTGAGTTCGTTGATGACGCTTTGCGCCCGTATGATGATCAATGGAAAGTTCTAACAGAAGTGCCTCGCCTGTCTTTTGATGAACTTGAGGATATTTTAAAAGAAGAGTTGGGTGTTCCAGTCCATGATATCGATTCTTTGGAATTGGAGTCTTTGGTATTGGAATCGACTTCAATTGGTCCTGTTGATTACCCGATCGTCTCAGATTGGGTAATTCATCTTGCAGAGGACTTGATTATTCCAACCAATGGTCTTCCTTCTACTTTCGTTGCGAAGTTGCAGGCATTGGCTCGTTTTCTAAACCCAGTGTTTTTTGAGAAACAGCGCCAACGTTTTCCTACATACAATATACCACGTAGAATTTTTGCGGGAGAATTATATACGGACCGCTTGGTATTGCCTCGCGGATGCTTGGAGAATGTCGTTGATGCGTTTGCCCAAGCGGGATCCCGAGTAGAAGTTCAAGACAGGAGGCTCAAGCCGAAGAGAATTGCCATAAAGTTTACTGGTGAGTTGAAGTCGGTTCAGCAGACTGCGGTAAAATCGATCAAATGTCATGAGCATGGAGTACTTGTTGCTCCGCCAGGGACTGGCAAGACAGTCATGGGGTGTGCCTTAATTGGGATGCGCAAGGTGCCAACTCTCATCATCGTTCATCGCCAAACCTTGTCCGAACAGTGGAAAGTACGTTTGCAGCAATTCATGGACATCGACAAAGAGCAGATTGGTGCCTTGCAGGGCTCAAAAAAGAAACTGAAAGGCTTTGTCGATATTGCTTCAGTTCAAACTTTAGCAAGACGCGATGATCTGAAAAAACTCTTCCGAGAATATGGAATGGTGATCGTTGATGAATGTCATCATGTCCCATCGGTTACTCTGGAGCGTGTGATGAAGGAGTGCGGGTCACGTTATATTGTTGGCCTTACTGCCACTCCTAAGCGAAAGGATGGCCTTGAGCGGTTGCTTTATCTGCAATGTGGGGCAATTCGCCATATGATTCCAAATGTCGAGAATCCTGCCCATTCGAGACGTGTGATTGTCAAGCAAACGCAATTTAGTGCGGCAGATGAGAACGGTCTGCCTTTGCCGCTTCACTTGGTCTGGGGAAATCTCATTCGTTCAAAATCATGCAACGAATTGATTGCAGCGGATGTTGTCAAAGAAAGTGTTGGGCGTGTGCCGCTTGTATTGTCCGACCGCAAGGAACATCTAAAAATCCTAATGCAGACTGTTGATGAGCAGGCGAAGGGGGCGATTTTAGTTTGTGGTATCGATGGCTCTATGTTGTCTCGGAAAAGAAATGATTGTATTGGGGAATTCAAAGCAGCGATCCAATCCGGTCAGAAGGCTTGTTTGTTTTCAACTGCTTCCCTTATTGGTGAGGGATTCGATTTGCCCGAGCTGGATACTTTGTTTTTAGCAATGCCTGTTTCGTTTCGAGGTAGAATAGTACAGTATGCAGGTCGTCTACATCGAGAGTTTTCAGGAAAATCCGAAGTCCTTATCTTTGATTATCTCGATTACAAGCTACAGTTGGCAAACAGTATGTATCGGAAGCGATCTGCCGGATATCGTGAAATGGGTTATGATATAAGGGAGTCGAATGACAGCGTGTTGTTGTGATAAATGTGAGAGCTTATAGAGTTTGAGCGTTTTGTTGCACTTTTGCATTGTGGGCTTTGGGTGAAGGCTTTGACCTACTGCACCTTATTTGAGAGGGAGTGGGGTTTAAGTCTTAATGTCTATTAAAATTGACGATAAGCTAAATTTTGTAAATTTTAGCAGACATTATGCAGCGTTCAGTGAATTTACTCCCTCGGCAACTTCGTCAATTCACTCAGTTGGGGGAACGGTTGAAGTTGGCGCGTTTGCGTCGCTGCCTCTCCGCGAGGTTAGTGGCGGAGCGAGCTGGTGTAAGTAGGGCGACATTGCACAAGATAGAATCGGGTGATCCCAATGTGGCAATGGGGAGCTACTTTCAGATCCTCCGAGTGTTAGGGCTGGAGGCTGATTTTGGACTGCTTGCTTTGGATGATCAAATGGGGCGTAAGCTTCAGGATTTGGACTTAGTTACAAAGAAACGAGCTCCCAGGCGAAAGGTTATAAATGGCTGAGCGATCACCGATTTATGTCTATGCTGATTGGCTGAGGCTTGGGGAGCCTTCTTTAGTAGGGATGGTGCATCGTTCCGTGGTGCGTGGGGAGGAAGTGCTTGCGTTTGAGTATGAGGATGCGTGGTTGAAAGAGGGAGAGGCCTTGCTACTGGATCCACGTCTACAGCTAGTCGAGGGACGTCAATACACCAATGCGTCCGGAGCATTTGGCCTTTTGACTGATTCTGCACCAGATCGCTGGGGGCGGTTGTTGATTCAGCGTCGGGCGGCTTTAGAGAAAGAGCCAACGAGCTTACATGAGTCCGACTATGTACTTGCGGTTGCCGATACTTGTCGAATGGGCGGTTTGCGCTTTAAGTTGGATTTGGATGGCTCTTTTCTTGCTGAAGATGAAGTGCTTTCGGTGCCTCCAATGCATATGCTTCGAGAGCTGGAACAGGCGTCGATTAACTTTGAAGCGGCAGATTCGGAAGATCCGAATTATGTGAAATGGCTGCAAATGTTGCTCGCTCCGGGGACTTCTCTTGGAGGTGCGCGCCCTAAGGCCAGTGTGCTGGATTCTAAAGGCAATCTGTGGGTGGCAAAGTTCCCGAGTCACAACGACGAATACGATGTGGGAGCGTGGGAGGGAGTCGTTACGGAGCTTGCGCGGCAGGCTGGACTTAATACCGCGTCTGCCAGAGTGGAAACATTCTCAGGTGCCGGTCACACTTTTCTGAGTCAGCGCTTTGATCGGCAGGAGCAGAGACGAGTGCATTTTGCTTCGGCGATGTGTCTGTTGGGTTATCAGGATGGGGACGGTGCGAAAACCGGAGCCAGCTATCTGGATATGGTTGATTTAATCGAGTGCTATGGTGCCGATGTGGAGACAGACCTTGCAGAATTGTGGAAGCGAATCGTTTTTAACATCTGCATACACAATACGGACGATCATTTACGAAACCATGGCTTTCTGTTGAGGGAATCTGGTTGGAAGCTATCGCCTGTCTACGACTTAAACCCTCAACCTTGGGCAGGAGGACTAGCTTTGAATGTGGATGACGTCAGTAACGCATGTGATCTGGACTTGGCCCGATCGGTTGGGCGCTATTTTCGACTCTCAGATCAGCAGCAGGCCACTTATATTAATGAAGTCCGAGAGGCAGTTGCCGGATGGGATTCTGTTGCAGAGAAGATGGGGATCCGTCGTAGCGAGATAGAGCGAATGCGATTGGCGTTTAAAAACGAAGGCTGAATACTTTGATGTTCAAGAATCCAGGAATTATTATCAGAGAATGCGAAGTATTTGATTCACCGGCAATGCTGTCTAGCAGGCATTGCATCTCTGCGGCGACGCTGAAAATTCTCCGGTATTTGCTCTCGAGTGTCTTCAGGAATCATTTGCCCGCAGATATAATTGCCGCCGGTACTGTTGAGTTCTTTCTTACTTTTTTAAGTTTGAATCCGCCATTTTATCGTTTTTCACCTGTTGGGTGTTTTGGTTTTTTTGAATTTAAGTTTAAGCTAACCACTGAACCCCAACAGGTAACAATTTTTTCAAAAATTTAAAATTTTATTTAACAGATTCAGAATAAAATGAAAAAAATAACGAGGATGAATTGACATCTATAAATTATGTGATTTTTTCACTCTTCCGTCGCTTATTTTTGATAATTTTAACTTCTTCATCTCATTCTATTTTCTTTTAGTTTTCGTAGCTACAGAAAATAGTAACAAGCTAAACCATTTCCAAATTTCAATTCTTTATAGCACACAACTATCGGAAAAAGAATTCACAAACTTCTCTCTTATAAAAATTTTAGATATGCACTATGAAAACAGGACAGAATAGAACAAAAGCAAAAAACTGCTTCAAAAATTATATAGGGCTTACAACTATAGTTTGTTTGACGCTATTTTGTTTGATTGCCGAAGGGCAGAATATACGAATGGAGAAGACTGATGCAGGCGATCGGGCAATCGTCGATTTCAAGCCTGAAGTTAGACCAAATTCAAAGACGCTGGTTGAATACATGGTAAGCAAGAATCTTAAAGAAGGAAGCTGGGTTTGCGATAAAGTTGAAATCATCGGCCCTGATGGAGAACCTAAGTTTGTTTTTGATTTCAACATATCGGATGATGAGAAAATGTTTTTTAAAGCCGTGCAGACGGATATAAGTGAAGCCGGTCATATAGATCATGATAATGATGGCATCAGTACTCTATTCGAGTTGTTAAATGATGGGCCGAATATGGATCCTTTATCTACTTTGCAATTGAACCCTGATCCCGAAGGCAATGTTTCAGATGTGGTGAAGGTAATGGTTGAAAAAACAGAAGTCGTAGCAGGTGGTTTTGATTCCGAGCTTTATCAAACCAAAGTTACCTTAGACGTTGGCCTTGCGGGTGTTCCGCTGAGAGTCTGGGCGGAAGGTAGTGGCGTACTTAAGAAACTTAATGGAGATTCTTATGTTGCAAGCGATGTGGCACAACCCGAGCAGGCACTACAAGTTGTCACTGGCTCAAATGGTATTGCTGAACTGATTTTAACTTCGAGTGAAGTGATAAATGATTCCTGTCGTGTGATTGTAAATCTTGGAGATATTTTTGATGCGGATGTAACGCAACAGGTTATGTCTGAACAGGTTCATTTCATGCAAGGTGACATGACGTTAAACTTCGATCATTATCCTCTACGATCCGGCAGTATTGCCAAGGCAATTGTAAGGCGGTCTTTCAGAGGGGAGCCACTTTCCGGCCATAGAATTAAACTGTCTGTAGGTAGTGCAAAAATAAACGGTGAGATGTTCAACTCTACAGAATCCGATATGTTGCAAGATCTTATTGCTGTTGGATCCGATGAAGACAGCAACGCTTACTACGTCACTAATGAGGACGGTGAGTGCCTGATTGATTTTTATGTTCCTTCTCTTGAATCGTTACAATCGATTGGAATCACTGCTGCCGACTCAAGCCAAAAATTAAGATAAAATGAAGTATATAAGTAACCGTTATTCAGTCTTCGCAGGTTTTTTGCTTTTTGTTTTAACCGGCGGGGTCTATGTTTATGCAACCACCAATCCTTCGGTAACTGCAACCAGTCCCATATTAATTGCTTTCGAGCCACAGCCTTCCGTGCAATCTTCCGGATTGCCCATAGACGTGCTCGGCATTCCAACTGGTAATAACGCGACTGTTTCACCGCAGCCCGATATTGATTTGAATCGGTGTGGACCAGGGATTGTTCTGGGGTTCGGTCAGGTAGTTTATGATCAGACAGATATAGAAATCCAGGGTCTGGATGAAGTGACAAATCTTGTGATTGCCAGGCGTCACCTTTCGCGTAAAAACCAGACCAAAACCATCCGAAATGAAGTCTATGGTTCGGGAGATTCGCTGGTCGTTGGAGAAGAGTATCAGTGGGTGGATACTAGTGGTTCTCCGAATCTTAGCAATGTAGGTGCTGGCAATGCAGGTACCTACTCACCTGGTGATACTTTCACTGCAACTTCAGCTCAATCGCCAACTTCCTGGGGGACTGCAAAAGTACAACTCGCCAATGATACTATCGACAAGCATTCTCCGTTTGGTCCGTCCTGGGCATTTAATTATAATCACACGATTACTCGCTATGGGGATGATGTAATCATGGAGTCGTATGGACGTCGGGATTATTTTACACCAGCGCCTCTTGCAAATGTGACGACTGAGACTAGTCCAAGCAAAACCAAAAGAGTTACTATTACCAGTGATCCTGTTAGCGGACAAAAGTGGACGATACGTCTCGATGGAAAAACGCTGACACACACCGTTAGTGCGGCTACCAAAACTGCAGTCGCAGGTGCATTGTCGACTTTGATAAACAACGAAAGTGGCTACACGACATCATTCACCAGTAATAACGATTATTTTACGGTCACCTACACAGCGTCTTCTATTGATGTCTCTGTTGTGGCCGAAAATCTCTGGGAAGGCTCTAGAGGCCGTTTTGGCCGGCTGACCTACAATGCATCTTCAGCGATGTACAACCTTAGAATGCCACATGGTACCCGGCTTGAGTTTACCGCAGATAATTCTGCTGCTGGAAAGCCGGCACATCTGACAAAAATCATCTCTCCAAACGACACTCTAGATTCTACTGCAGATACAGTTACACTTGCATTCACTTACGAAACCTCAAGTGAACAGAGCGCGATCCTGAAACGTAAATTGAAGAGTATAACAGATTCTTTTGGCCGCGTTTTAAACTTTAATTATGCCAGTAGTTCTGAGTATGTTACGAGCATCGTAGAGCAAAGTACTAGTCGTACATTTACTTATACTTATGATACGGATGGTCAACTTCTTAGTATGACCAGTCCGGCGGTTAGCACTCCGGGCAATATCAACAATTTCAGCAATGGCAAAAAATACGAGTATCAATATCTTGATTCTACGGATGCTACTTTGAAATATTTACTTAAAGCGGTGATTTTTCCGAATCAGGTTGCCGACTCCAGCAAAACACCGCGCTATGCATGGACTTATGATCAAAGCAGCCAGAGCACGGGTAATAGCGTTAATCCTAATTTCGGCTATGTTAAATCATTTACTTTCGGAGAAGGAACATTTACCTACATCTATCAAGCTTTAGCTTCTTTTATTGGTGCAAGCAGCAACAAGGCGGTTCGTCAAATTGAGGTGACCGATCGCGAGGGGACAAAAACGATTTACAAAACAAACCCCTTTGGGCAGGTGCTACTCGAAGATATAAAAACCCGTGGCCTACGTACTGGGGTGACTGGCAGTTATGCAAAGTCCTTTAAATACAATGAAGACGGACAGTTGACTCAGTATGACAATCCGATCGGCGCTCGTACTCAGTATGCATATACAAATCGTCGAGATCTGGCAGACACTACTAACAATACATTTCCCAATGCCACAAATCCCCGCAATGTGGAATATCCGATGACCGATACAATCTACCTCCCAGCCCCGACGAAGGCAAATACATCTGATCAGAGTGTATATATTCGTCACCGTACAGTTTATGAACCCATCTACAACCAGCCCTTCAAGATAGTGGATTCCCGGGGATTGGTCGTGCCGGCTCAAGGTACGACGCAAACTGAGATCAATACGTTAAGAGAAAAGTATACAACGACGAATTACTACGATTACATGGAAGGTTTGGCTAACTCTAAAGCTACGTTGGCTGGCTTGATGGGAATTGCTGAGTCAGCTCTGGAACCTCTCCTCCAAAAGTCTGGTGTTATTGGTAGTAATAGTATTGTTGGTAATACGTATCCAACAACCACAAATAATCTCAACGAAGACGGCAAAACAAATCAAATAGCCGGTAATCTTATCAAAACAGAATTACCAGCGGTTACATTGCCAAACCAAAGTGAATTTAGTCAGGTTAAAAATGATTTAGGTATTACAGTAACTAGTACCGCCCCCGAGATCTTTCAGTATAACAATTATGGGCAGAAGACATATTATAAAGATGCCAGGAATAATGGGACAACATACAGCTATTACGATAAGAACGGATCAGCTTCATCCGGTGGTGGTGGTTACCTAAATGAAGTCGTTGAAGATGCCGTTGCGGGTGGTGATAGCACTTCACCCATTGCACAGACGACGACTTATAAGTATGCCAGTAACTCGAGAGGTGTTCCTACTTCCATAATTGACCCACTTGGGGTGGAGACCACCTATACACTCAACGAATTGGATCAGGTTGTGAGTGAAGTTCGTGCAGCTAATAAGGATGCCAGAACGAATAGTCCGGTTGCGTCTTTTGCATACGAGACACTGACTCTTTACGATGGGAACAATAATATTATCGAAACACGTGTCGAAAATGCGGACACGCTCATAGATGCTTCCGGATCTGCTAATTCGACAGTGATCACTAACAACGGTGGTTGGATCGTTACCAAATCAACTTTCGATATTCTGGATCAACCAAAGAGCGTTATAGAAGACGATGGCGATGGAAGTAATGGCGAAATTTCCATAGAAACTACGTATACTTATGATAAGAATCAAAATTTAGTAGAAAAAACTTTTGGTGATTCTACGACAAGTACACATGATGAGTATGCAAAAGAAACTACAAGTTATGATGAACGTGACTTGATGATTAGCCTCACTGTTGGGGTGGGTGAAGAAGAAGAAGCAACCTATGAGCAGGTTGTTGATGCTGTTGGAAATGTCATTAAATATTTTGATGGTGAAGCTGTAAATGCTAACACTAGCAATTCAGTAGTTGTCGGTGACGTAATCGAAATCATTTACGATGGATATAATCGTCAGCAGAAGGTGATTGACCGAGTTGGCAATTACAAAACTTATAACTACGATAGTGCGTCGAATGTAATTAGCGAGAAGTCCTATGGCAACCTTGATGCCTTGTCTACTAGCAAGGTGTTGCTTTCTCAGATCAATACGGATTATGACGAGCGCAATCGTGCCACCGACATTGATCGTGCTTTGTTTCTCTATTCCGGTAAAGAAATTGGCGCAATTAGGGACGTTGATTCTGCTGCAAATGATGGATTTGCTTCAAAAAGCATTCTCTATGATGGTCTCGATCGGGAAGTTGCTGTGCTTGATGAGGAGAAAGGTCTCAAAGCAATCAAGTATGATGGACTCTCCCGTGTTGATATCGAAATAGACGAGGACGGTAACAGTATTGAATTTACTTACGATAAAAATGGAAATGTTACTGAAATTCGCGAGACGGAAGTGGAAAGTATTGCTGATTTAAATGGCGAATTATATATTACCGAAATGGTGTATGATGCATTAAATCGGATGACTCAAATCACCGAGCCTTACGACCAATCAAATACTTCGACAAAGCAGACAACTAATTACAAATATGATTCACGAGACAACACTATCGAAATCAAAGATGCTAATGATAACGTAACTGAATTGACGTATGATCGTCTTAATCGTCTCGTGCAGAAAGATGTTTTTCTTTCTAACACCGGGACGGGAGCTAATAGAAATAGTGTAACGAATCCTGTACAAAGTGGAGACGGCAAAATTACGACACGATATATATGGGATAAGCTAAATCGTATTTTATCGGAAATAGACGATAAAGGAAATTCAGTTGACTCTACTTATGACGACTTGAATCGCAAAACAGAGGTTAAATATGTAGATAATAGTGTTGAGAAATGGACTTACAACGATGACAATGATCCCATCGAATACATTGATCGTAATGGAACCAAGGTTTCAAAAACATTCGATGCAGAGTCACGTCCGATTGCTGAAACATTCGTTTCGGACGCCAACTCACTGGAACGAGATGGAAGTACAAATCGTACCTGGAAATACGATGGGATCGGACGACTTGTCCAGACATTTGACAACAATGATCCAAATGACCCAACGGATGATGTTACTTGTTTTTATGTATATGATTCGCTTTCACGGAGGATTCGGGAAACACAACGCATTGGTACGGATACTTCCAGTGACCTGAATGTCGATACGACATGGGAGGGTGCTTCCAATAATCGCAAGATCGAGTCAATATATCCGAATGGCCTTACGATAACACGTAACTTCGACAAATCAGACCGTCTTATCTTTGTTGGCGAGAAGACGAATGGAGGGACGGATTTTATCGCTTCGTATGATTATAAAGGTCCAGACAGAACCATAGGGGCATCTTACGGCAATGATGCAGTTTTAACAACAACGTTTGATTACAATCGACGTGCGGTTGAAACCAAATGGGAAAAAGACAGCTATGTGATCGTTCATTATAAAAACACTTTCAACAAAACCAATCGTCCGCTAAGTGAGAATCGCCTGCATCTGGGCGATGGAAATTACGATGATTATACTTACGATGCTGCATATCGCATGACAAAATTTCTTCAGAACGCAACGCTTAATGATAACACCAATGCTGTTACCGGAGGCACTGAAAGTAATCGCACACTGGATGGCGCAAACATGATGACTGCATTCAATAGCAAGGGATCAAATGTGGTGCTTTCAAGCAACAATCTCAATCAATATACCACGTTTAATAATAAATTGCGCAATCATGATAATAATGGAAATGTGGATGATTTTAATACGAATGATTCGACAGATGCAGATGATCAGGAGTTTGTACAGGATCATAAGAATCGTATTGCCAAAGTTCGTAATGGGAATTCTTCGGCAACGGTTGCTAAATATGCTTATACTGCAGATGGACGTATTGCGCTCAAAACGGCTAACTCCATAACCATCCGGTATATTTATGATGGATCAGAAGTGATAGAAGAACGAGAATTCTCTTCCAACAACACTGTATTGCGTCAGTACGTGGCCGGTCAGAAGTCGGATAAGTCCATTCTAATGAAAGATTACACGGTCAATAGTAATACGCCAGATGACTATTACTTCCATAGTAATGCCGCCGGCTCTGTTGGCGCGCTCACTGATAACGAAGGCTACGTAGCTGAATATTACACGTACGACTGGTTTGGCAAGAAGAACGTCTATGAAGGCTTTGGGGCAGCTGAAGTCGATGACTACGATATTATTGAACAGTTAGAGTTAACAGAAGCTGATTTTTAATAGCACAAGAAGATAAATTTAGTGATGACACCGTCAATTCATGCAGTTATGAAAAAGTACCTATCCATTTTATTCTCGATCGTTTTCTTTATTGGAGTCGTTCTCGGAGCTCCCGGCGACCAGGAAGCGACTAATTCGACCGCGACGTACAAGGAAAGTTGGGACTCGAAAGAAAAAGCATTCGTGTGGGAAGTTAATGGTGTTTTGTATAAGCGCCTAAAGAAGCAAGTAGATAACACGGACGCTGATTTTTACGCACTTACTCAAACTCTGACTGCTGATAATAACAGACGCGTTGTCGTCGCCAAAGACAACCGCAACTTCAAGTTTGCAACAAATACTGCTCCCTTTGCTATTATACAGGGTTTTATCCCGGAAAACTTTTTGGAAAAAGTGGATAAGGCTGATCCGGATTCGATTAAAAATCTCAATCCCAAAGGAACAACTATTAGAAATATCGTAAACACCATGCTCTATCAAAGTTGGGAGTATATGGTTGAAGAGCTGAACAAAAATAACGAAATATATGAGATAGAAGATCCAAGATGGGATAATCGTAGAAATTTGATGCGAAAAATCTGGGAATATCGTCAGTGGCATCATGAATATATTTTACGTTTAACAAAAGCAAATTTAAATACAACAGCTTCAACGGCTAATTTGTATGATTCAGGTTTCGAACGCCTTACAGAATGGTCCGCTGCTGGTTCGACCACTCTAACGTCCGATATTGATGTAAACTTAAAAGGCACAAATACGGAAGCTGCTGTTGATAAGTTTAATGAACTCTTCACTAACGATGGTTGGGATTATGAAGCCGGCGTTGTTTACGACGTCAATGTCTATGCAATCGACTACCTACATAAAGAAGCTACTTTTGGCAGTGGTATGGTCATAAAAGATACTACCAGCCCCGGGCTTACAGTTATCACTGATTTACATGGGAATACACTGAAACGTGTTGATACATCCGTAAGTCCGGAAGTAACAACGATTAATAACACAGCTTTTGGAACCGGGTTTTCAGGCAAGGAGGGTGCTCGCACCAACAACATTGTCGGTGGTTTCGAAAAGGATTTAAATGGTAATTATACGAATGCAGCCATCGCCGGTATCGATACGGCCAACCAGAATATCTGGTCACATGTCAAGGCGCGTCTTTACATGACTGAAGCAGAATTTAACCTGTATTGGACCGCAACTACGCTCGATAACCAGCTTAAAACAGAGGTACTTAGTCGGTATAATACCTTTCGCAATGATTTAACCGGAGCCATGGCTTTGTATACAGTTCCTGCTACAGCTTTTGTTGAAGCCCCTGATGCGAATCTTACAGGAATACAGCAGTTAAATGCATATGCTGAACGTCTTTTGACCGAAGGTCGGGTACCTGCGCCTGACACAACAAGTCATGAGTTTCAGGCGAAAGCAGCCGATGTATTGATGGAGGCAAGTAATAGGCTTTATGAGGATAAACTTGTCACAGTTTATAACGAGCGAGTTGCTTTAAAAACATTAGTAACTGAATATTTCGGTCTGGTTAATGCAGGAGCGCCGGATGCTACTGCCATCAGCAACAAAAACCAGGCAATAGAGAACAAGTTGGTAGATATTCGCAATCTTGTTTCGGAAGCAGCATTATTCGCAAACGAAGCGTATCTTACCGATGGTGCAGTCAATCTCGTTGTTGTAGGCATTCAAGGCAACGCTCCCCTTACTGGAACCAACAGTGAATCCCTGAATTCTGTTGTTGAAAACATGGCAGATGCCATCAAGGAAATCGTTCGACATGGAATTGATCCGACTTTTAATGGTGGTAATCTGGCAAACCCTGAGAAACTGGGAGAGGCCGCCTTCAAGTCCGGCAAGTACATCTACCGAATGGCAAATGCAGCCTTGAATATGGGATACGTTAGTGGTGACATCATAAGATTGTCCATAATCGGAAAAGATATTTCTGATGACATTAAGAAGTCTAAAGCAGATCCGGTCTTGCAACTTCAACTCAGCGCTGAAGAAATCACAAAATATTATACCACGACGACGACACCTGCGCAGCTATCTACTCTTATTCGAACAGCTGCTACTGAGGTAATTAAGTGGGCATATGACACAACAAATCGTCCTGTTGGTTTTACCAGTAGTCTCAGCGCTCCCATTAGACTCAGTAGCACTCAAGAGTTTTATAATGCCTCATCGAATCTTAAGGAAAGTTGGGATACAGAATTAAAGGCATTTGTGTGGGAGGATGGTAATACGCGTTACAAACGAATAAATGGAGCTGACACAAGGAAGATCCCGGAAGATCTTAAACCAAATGAGTTTGTGAGTGTTTCCAGTTCTGATGATAATCGTTTTTTCAAGTTTGAGTCGAATACTGCTGAATTTAGCGTCGTTCAAAACACGACGCCGGCAGGTTTTTTGACCGCACTGGATAATGCTGATGTGGATGCTGTTAAAAACATAAATCCTAAAGGTAAGGCGCTTCGCGACATGATCCAAAATCAGCTATACCAAAGCTGGGAGTATATGACTCATGAATTAAATAAAGACGGAACTGTCGCAGGTGGCAAACAGGTCAATCGTCGAAATTTTTTACAGAAAATCTGGGAGTACCGTCAATGGCATCACGATTATATGTTATACAAATCGATGGATGATTTAAACGAGTTTTCATCTACGCCCGGATTGTATGACAGTGGTGAGAAACGCTTGACAGAATGGTCCGCAGCTGGATCAACAACTTTAACTTCCGATATTGATGTAAATCTGAAAGGCACCGATACAGAAGCTGCAGTTCTGGAGTTTAATTTCCAATTTGAAGAAGACGGGTGGAAGTACGAGCCCGGTGTTGTTTACGATGTCAATGTTTATGCCGTCGATTACTTGCATAAAGAAGCCACTTTCGGAAGTGGAATGGTAGTCAAACAGGAATCAAATGGAACCAAGAAAACTTTTGATTTACATTCCAATCTTTTGAAGAATGTAGACACCACTAAGGTTCCTGATGTTACTTTGCAGAATTTCACTTCTTTCGGAACCGGAATAGCTGGTAAAGAGGCTGCTCGCAAAGGGCGGATTGTGGGCGGATTTGATGGGACTAATCAAAATTTCATAGATCAGGATGTTGCTAACCAGGAAATATGGTCGCTGGTTAAACTTCGTCTTTATATGACTGCGGCTGAGTTTGATACATTCTGGACAAATTCAACACTTAACAATCAACTCAAGCCCACAGTAATCAATCGTTATAATAGTTTTCGTAATGAATTGACCAATGAAATGCTGCTCTTAAAGGAGCTTGATAACTACAATGAAAATCCTGATAATACCCTTACCGGCATACAACAGCTAAATGAATATGCAAAAGATGTCATCAGGGAAGTTACAGAACCAGATCCAGTAGATACGGACCCTGAGTTCGAAGCAGATGCGGCTGAATTGTTAATGGCTGCGAGTAACCTCATTTATGAAACTAAACTTGTGGTGATTCACCAGGAACGGGATGCATTAAAGGATCTGGTAAGTCAGTATGACCGTTTAACGAATCCAACTGCTACGTTAAACCGGGAAATAGAAGAGCAACTTGTAAAAGTACGTAATCTTGTGTCGGAAGCAACTTTGTTTGCGAATGAAGCTTACGTTACCGATGGCGCTGTTAACCTTGTTGTTGTAGGTATTCAGGGTGGGGTGCCACTAACGGCTACCAATTATGAGTCCTTGAACTCTGCAGTTGAAAATATGGCGGATGCGGTTAAAGAAATTGTCCGTCACGGATATGATGAAAGCTTCAACAATAATGATAAATTGGCTAATCCTAACAAGTTAGGCGAAGCTGCATTCAAGGCCGGTAAGTATATGTATCGTCTTGCAGATGCAGCACTTAACATGGGATATAACAGCGCTGATGTTGCCAAACTGTATGTCGTTGGAAATGAAATTTCAAACTTTATCAAGAAAACAGTAGCTGAGCCTGAAAAGCAGTATGACTTAAGTGCAAGAGAAATTATAAGCTTCTATTTTGGCACGACAACGCCAACAGCGCTGAAGGCTAAAGTTATCGAGATCGGTACTGCTGTTGTCACTTGGTCGAGAACAGCCGCATGGAATAATAACTATGGCGCTCAGTTAAGCGCAAGAGTTAGCCCGACCGGTGAACAAGAATCTTACAACGATACATCCAATTACCTGGAAAGCTGGAATCCAGGTGATGATATGACGAAAGTAGAAGCCTTTGTATGGGAGTATCAAGGCAAATTGTACAGACGAAGAGAGAAATTCGATACAACCAAGATTCCGGAAGACATTCCAATGAATCGATGGGAAGATATTACGAATCTGCCGGATAATCGCAACTTCAAATTTCCAAATCCTGTTCCGGGGGCGTTGACCTGGCAGTATGGTGAAACACCCGATGAATTTTTAGCGAGATTAGATGACGATAATCAAGTTAATGTGAACGCAGTCGCAGGTTTGAATCCCAAAGGCAAAGCGATCCGCGACATTATACAAAATGTCATGTACGAAAGCTGGGAATACATGGTGCATAAGTTAAATACAGGAGAAGATGATGGTAAGAGGAAAATTTTGCTCCGGAAAATCTGGGAATATCGTCAGTGGCACCACGATTACATGCTTCTCAGGGCGAAACGATCGCTGAATGCAGTTGACTCATCGGTAGCTGCCAATGGTACCCTTTTGTTCGATAGCGGACAAAAACGTTTAACTAAATGGTCAGCGGCTGGTTCGACTACCTTGACGTCCGACATCGATGTGAACCTAAAGGGCACGGACACGGAGGCTGCCGTGAAAGAGTATAATGCGCTTTATAAATTAGAAGATTGGAAATATGAACCTGGTGTTGTTTATGACGTCAATGTTTACGCACTAGACTTTATGCATGCAGAAGCCAATCTTGGTTCAGGGATGGTTGTGAAGACCAATGCCGCCCTTCCTTATGACGTCTTTGATTTACACGGTAACCTACTTAAGTCAAAAGATGTAAACGACAACACAACTCAGAACTTTACTGCTAAAGGAACTGGGATTCATGGTAAGGAGGCTGGTCGTTTCGGGTGGCTTCAAGGCGGTTTTTATCAGACAAACAATATTGATATTGCTAATCAGCATGTTTGGACGCATGTGAAGGCGCGTGTTTATATGACATCCGCTGAATTTAATACGTACGCCTCCGCTTATCCTAATGGCATTGGCATCGATCAGGGCGTTTGGAGTGGAGATGGTAGTAACTATCGAGTTGGAAATGCTGGTGGTAGTCTCAAAGATGAAGCGCTTGCAAGATACAATGCTTTCTTCAATGAATTAGCAGCAAAAATGTTGAAGATAGCTGGTAAGGATGCCAATGCTTATCCTGTAAATAACGTCACAGGTCTAGCGAATCTTACCGGCATACAACAATTGAATCGGTATGCTGAAGAGGTTATCAAATTAGGAAAAAATCCAGATCCGGAGGTCGATAATATTTATAAGTTTGAGGGCGATGCAGCTGATTTGTTAATGGCTGCGAGTAATCGAATCTATGAAGAAAAGCTTGAAGCGATACATGCAAAAAGAGTCTTGTTAAAAACGGATGTGACCGCCTATGACAATGATGGAACGACTCCACCGAATCAAAATGGCAGTAATGTAGCTCTTGAAGACAAGCTTGAAGAATTGCGTAACTTGGTATCGGAAGCAGCTTTGTTTGCAAATGAAGCTTATGTTACTGATGGCGCGGTTAATCATACCGTGGTTGGTTTGCAGATGAAAGCTCCAATCAGAATCACCAACGCAGAAGGTTGCGATGCCATTGTTGAAAATATGGCGGATGCGCTTAAAGAAGCGACTCGTCATGGAGGCGATGATTTAACAAGTATTGCCGGCTTGGGCGAAGCTGCCTTTAAGGCAGGTAAGTACATGTTCCGTCTGGCTGATGCTGCGATTAATATGGGTTATGTAGCGCCTGATATGATTGCGCTCTATAGAGCCGGAAGCGAGATATCAACCAATATTAAGAAAAATGAAGATCTTTCGGCAAGCGAACAATATCGAGACAGTGCTATAGAGATTAACGTTTATTTAACTGTGGTAACTCCAGCCGAATTAAAAGCAAAAATCGTAGCGATTGTTACAGAGTTCATGAATTGGAAAAAAACCTTTAACAATAATGCAGGTATTGTTGCAACTGATCGAAGCGATGAAGTTGGAAGCGCCAAACAAACTATTTTGGCAAACGAAGAGGCGCTTGATCAGTCAATTGTCGGTAATCCTAAGGGTTTTCTAAATGCGCGTCATGAGCAGGAATCGAATCAGATTCTCATTAATATAGAGCACGTTCCAAATGTTCCTTATAGTCCCGAAACAGGTAATTTGATTGTTAGAGCCCCGATGGATGTTCAATTGGGAATAGATCAACTTAATCTTCAGAATGTGGCTCCTAATCCGAATCCTGAACCTGTGCGCCCAGTGCTGGTAGGCCCTCTACCTCCTCGTCCTCAGCAGGTTGCTGCTCCCAATGTTGGAAATGGAAATCAGGTTAATGCTCCAGTTCCACAACAGCCACAACAGCCACAACTACAACCTGTAGTAAACCGAATCTCGACATGGGAAGAGCGGGATATACAGTCAAGATTGTCACGATTTCAGAGATATGCTCAGGAGATTCGGCTAAAAAGAGCAAAAGTAATACGCGGTTTAAATCAACAGCAAGATGCAAGAATGATTGAACTGAGACGACTCGAAGATAGATTAATCCTTTTGAAGGGCAATGACTATTTACTAAGTTTGAAGAAGTCGAAGAGATTGAAGGAGTTGCAGAAATTGGAGAGTGCTCTTGATAAGGTAAATCAAAAACTATTGAGGAATTAGTCGAGCTCGTGTCCTCAGAGTTTTATTTTTCATTACTGTAAGCGTTTCGTACCTTGTCATCAAAGCAGACATACTCTCAAAACTTATTTGAGCTTGAGACACTTGAGCCTCGGATAATGTTATCCGGCGATGGAGTTGAGGCTCCAGCGGATGTTGGTGCTGCCCACATTGTTGTAGAGTTTGGGGAAGACACGGGAGCGAAAGATCCCACCCAAATAAATTTTGAATCTCAGCAGGCTTCATTCAGTGAGATGTTCGAAGAAAATTTGGGTGAAGCAATTAGTATCGCTGAATCTTCTCCTGCGAATCATGAAAATTCTGAGGCTCTCGATTTCGAAAGTTCTCCTCCTCAGGATGAATTAACGATAGGAAATTTTGCTGCCGATCCATCCGATAAAAACGATTTGAATTTTGTACCTGAAATTGCAAAGACTGGTCTGGTAGAGGAAGTTTTGATCGATGAAACTTTGGATTCGCAGAGATTAGAACAGTCCGTCGATAACACATCTTCAGATGAAACCAGGAATGAAATTTTAGAGGATCATTCGGATGCTGCGGAAGAAAAAAATGAAGCTGAAAGTCAGACAGATTTTCAGGACGCATCAATTTACGAAGTTGGTTACGATTTGGAGAATACCGATGAATTAGATTCTGATCCTGGTGTAGCCAATACTGATTCAACTCGTGTGGAACAGTATTTGCCTGCAATATCCGATTCAGATATTCCAGAGCTCCCCGGTCTTGAACTGTTGGATAAAGATCTTAGTAATATTTACGGTCAGATAATTCATATCGAATTATTCGGTCAAAACGCGGTTCGTTTTCAGGGACCCGTAGACGTTGAAGTGTTTGACATTTCCGAGTTCAAAGCGCCAAGTTTTGCCGACGGTGAAACATTTGATTTTGAAGACATCATTAGTCAGTTAAATGAACGTTTTGCAGCTTTAGGTGTTTCCTTTACTCTGGATGAGCCTGACTCGGGAACAAACTATTCAACCATTATAGTCGGTGGTGATGGCTCTGCATTTTCCGAGTACGGAAGTTTTTTCGGACTTACCGAAGCAATCGATTCCGGTAATGAAAATCGTTCAGACCGGGCTTTCGTGTTTAGTGATCGAATTGCTTTGCGCGACGTCAAAGCCTATTCGTCATTTCTAAAAAATGTGATCGAGCATGAAGCAGGGCGTTTGATTGGTTATACAAATGTCGTGAATTCGGGATCCATTACAGGTAATCCACTCAGTAATTACGCATTTTCACACGCGGATGTCTTACTGAATCCTTTCAGTTTTTATGACGAATATTCTGTGCACGAGTTACTGACACGTGAAGCCTTGTGGTTTTTAAAAGACGATGTGCTCAATGATTTGATCAATGGCCATACATTGGCCCAAACAGTTGATGGCACCAACGATACTGCGCACTTTGACAATTCAAATTTTTCAGGTGCTGCGGGTTGGATCAATTCTCTCTACACGAGTATACTGGGAGACGACGATCCAGCTGCTGAATCGCTTGTAAAAAACTTTGGTAAAATACTGCATGCCACTCAGGATTTTTATTCCAGCAGCAATTGGGTTGAGCATGGTCTGGACTGGTTGATCGATACAGGAACCGGTTTCTGGAATGCGCTTACGCCATATACGGTTTTTACGAATCCTGCTGATTCCACTGAGAAAGCTATTTTATTGCAAGGCGATCTTCCGGCAGACTATGCTCTAGATACTTCTAACGGATTTAATGTCCTCGTAGATGATTTAACGACAGCAGGCGTAACAGAAACTATAGCAGGTATTGTCACCGGTGGTTTCAATTTTGGTTCGGATGCCGATGCATCTCTGGCTCCGGGTGACGCTAAATTTGAGTATAGCGAACTGGCTAAAGACGCGCCCTGGAAGGTGGATGCAGATAACTTGCCGCTCTATTACGACGCATTTAAATTGGCGCTTCAGCAGACTCAGCATGAGTTATTTCGCCTCATTGAGTTGCTGAAAAGCGAAGTAACCGCCATTTCAGAATTAGATCTGATCAGTTCCTGGGTAAAGAAAGATGCTGTGTCGCAAGGCGCATTCTCAAACTTGATTGCGAATGCTGGGGCATTAGGATTTGATTTGCTCAGCCGGGTCATAGATTTTGAAGACACAAATCCGTATAGTTCTTCAGTCGTCAGTAGTGGAGGAACCAGTGAGGTGATCAATGAAAATACTGTGCTGGAACTTAATTATTCTCTGTTTGGTGGCGACGATAACTGGAATCACATTATATCGTATCTCCCTACCGATGTGGATCTGCTGACCTTCGACATGAAGGTTCATCAACTAAGCAGTGATGATATTTTTCAGGTTAGGCTCGGAGAAAATGTTTTCGATGTCAGTCACCTGATTTCCACTTTGCAGGATTTCTCTCTGACGTCTGTTGACAGCGACTTTTCCACAGTTGTTCTTGAAATCCCTACGGAATGGCGCGGGCAGGGGCAGCAACTTATTTTTGAATTATTGGATTCATCAGTAGATGCGGTGGATTCAGTTGTTTATATTGACAACATTGCCTTGCAGCGCAGTTCAGATTTTATACCGACAACATCAGGTGATGTCATTGCTACAGTGCTTGCTTCGGGCGAGGTCATTCTTGTGGATTCAGCCGATACCATTAGCGACCTGACTCCAGTTATTCCTCCAGGCAGCATTACGAACCCAGGTGGAGCTTTGGAAGTACGTGGTACCAATCTTGCTACAAGCTGGTTACTCGATTCTGATTCCGGCAGCCTTAGCTTTGCCAGTTTGAGTGGCACGAATACTACGATTGATTTTAGCAACAACAATTTAGTCGTTACTGGCGGCGCTGCAGTTGATGAATTCAAAGTCAATAATACCTACACCTTGGATGTTACTATCAATGGCGGTATCGGCGACGACTCTGTCATCGTTGAGAACGGCACAAGTACAAACGTTACTTTCGATGGTGGTATCGGTTTTGCGGACACAATTATCAATCAAGGCGGCAATACCGGCAGTTATAACAATACCGATGTTGAAACCCTTATCGACCGGCCATTGCTGTTTATTCCCGGGTTTGTCGGAACGTTCGCTAATGTTGATCTCGATGATGATCCGAGCATTTCCGGTGATGGATCTCTTGAAGAATGGTATCTTAATCGTGGAATCGATCCCACACGTCTTGCCCTGGATCCTCTCTCCGAAGGCTATGCTGACATCGTTCAGACATTTGATAATATCGGTTATACCAATGGGACAAACAATCCGAATGTAAATGGTACCTTATTTTCCGTGCTCTGGGACTGGCGTGTGCCGGTGGCAGAGTCGGACAGTTCTGACAATGGTACTTTAGATAGCGTTACTTCCGCATCCCTGGTCGATAGTACCTTCGATACAGCTCTGGATTATCTTTCGCATTTCATGAAAGAGGCCGTTGCTGACTGGATTGCGCTTACCGGAGAAGCGCCGGATGCATTTGATGTGGTAACGCACAGTACCGGAGGGCTCGTTGCACGTAGTTATATCCAAAGCGTTGCTTATAACGAGACAAAATCGATCGGGACAACAGATCACTTATTGCCGATCAATAATTTGATTCAGACAGGTGTACCGAATCAGGGAACTGGCAGTACGTTTATGTTTTTGAACAATGACTTCAGTTCTTCAACAACGCACCGCTTACTATCTTTAACTATCGGGGATGCTTATAAACTATACCTCGACGGGAAAGCGATTAAAGATCCGAATCCAAGTAATCCTGATTTGAGTGCTACAGATGCGAAAGATTTTGTCAGAAAGTATGTACGTACCTTGGAAAACCTTCTGCCAACTTACGCATTTTTGGACGATACGGAAAATGATATTACGACTGGTGAATTTGAAGCGCTGGTGTCTTCGGATGAATTTTTCAATGAGTTGCTTACCGATCTGAATGCATATAATGTGGATGCCTTTGTGGCACGTGGCGAACTCAATTTGGTCGAAGACAACTTAGGCGCTGAATTTTCGGATGCCGATAACATCGGTAATGGTGGCGATGGTGATGGCATTGTCACACTTCAGGAACTGATCAATTTCTATGACGTTTTAGCCAACGGTGGTAGTAGCGATGGCAATGGTACATTAGAGACAACTGATACGAATATTCCTGTTGCTCTAAGCTCAGCGGATACAGGGGACGATCAGGGTGGACTTGCCGATGGTATTATTAGTTATGCAGAGCTATTACGTCTTTATGACAAGCAGACTACAATTGTATATAGCAATCCGATCCCCACTAGGGATCAAATTATCCAGCATACCGGCCTGAAACTTGACTTGGGATTGAGCAATGAAATTCTTGGACTGGATAATACACTTTTGGGAGGATTGCCCGGATCAAGTGAGGTCTGGTATCAAATGATAAGGGATCCTTCGGGTGATGGTGTCATTTCCACATTTTCTGCAACTGATGGCTTTGCTCAATCGCGCTTGCTCGAAATATCTTCTGCCGTTTCAGAGACAATCAGTCATTCGAATCTTATTTACAACCAGGCGTCTCAGCGCCAAATCGTTGATCTTCTAGGAGTAACGGTTTCTTCACAGGCTGCAATTTCTACGGATCTCAAATATTCCCAGTTGGATTCAGTCTTGTTTATGTTAAGCAAAAACATTCTGGATCCAGTTGCATTAGCCAAAGACCTTTATATTGAGACCACCGGACGTATCGATAGTTTGATCAGTTCTGCGGATGCAGAATTGCAAAAAGAGTTACCGCTGATTGAGAAAAGCCTTTATGACATATTAGGTCTGGAGCCCATTGATAGTGAATGGAGCTTTGCAGATTTTATCAATGGTCTGGCAAGTTCGGTAACGACCCAGGATTCCAATGATCAGGAGGGTACAACCAACCAGGACAAACTGGATAATCTGGAGTCCAATATCGAGGCTGCCCTGGGCCTTTCAGAGAATGAGCTTACGATAAGTACCCTGGAGCAAATTCAAACGACCGGAAAGATTGTACTTTCTTTAGCAATCCAGCGTGATTTCCTGACGGACTTGCAGGACTTTATTGATTTTTCAAAAATAGGACCTTTAAATAGCGATGACTTATCAGTCATTGCGAACACCGGTATCGATTTTGAACTGGATGTAACTCTGGATTTTGCCACCGTGCTATCCGGACTTGGAGATGGTTCAGGCGCTGAAGGCCTGACGTTCGAACTGAAAGAATTTACTATCTTTAGTAATCTAAGCGCTTCGGACATTAATCTGGATTTAACTTACGATGGTATCGGCGCACTCACTGTTACAAATGGTACTTTAGACTTTCAGGCTGAGACCGACTTTGTTTTCTATGATATGGAAGATCTGCGTACTAATCCAGCGCCTTCCTTGCTAGATAGTGATCAGATTGTCACCTTCGCTGAGCTGTTGGTTGCTGCTGATAGCGGCAACAGTTTATTGCAGCCAGATCAAATAAACTCAAAGTTTTTCCTCAACTTGCCCTTTACCGTTGAATCTGATAATGCTGTCGTCGATTTTGCTGGAAACGGTGTTTTAGATATTTCGGCAGTCGATATTTTTAATAACACGGATGTAGATGTTGGCTTAACTTTCGGTGAGATCGATACTCCGGCAAAACTTACAGTCAATGATGTCGTTGAAATAGAAGGTGTTTTCAGCGCCCAATATGTTACGGATGATCTTAAGCTTTCCGATGGCACGGATTTAACCGATGTCGGTTATACCTTGCTCAGCGCTGAAAACGTCAATGCTTTTGCTGGTGTCGGCAAAGATTCGGCGAATCCTGTCGGGCTGGACATCGCCGATCTTGATTTGACCTTGCTTCTGTTAAGTGACGAAACCACCGGATTCAATTATACGGCCCTGAATACCTCGATTGATGCCATTACATTCGTTGGCATTGATGCATTGGATGTTACCGTTGATTCCTTTAATCTCGGATTTAACCAGACAAGCAACACAACAAGCGTAGGAGCCGCGGTCCTCGACTTTAATGCCGGTGGCTCAGTTGCAGGAATTTCCGTCACTCCACTGACCGGTCCGACGTTGGACTTTGAAGGCGAGAACGATGCCTTCCTTAGCATCATTGGTAACCTGACACTGGCGGTGCAAGGGGATCAGACCATTTCGGGAACTTTTGTGTTCGAGAAGGACGATGCTGGATTTCGTGCAGGCATGTCAAATGTCGAAGTCTTCCTGGGTATCAATAAAGATGCCATCGACGAAAAAGGTTTTCGTATCAGTGGAGGTGTTGGCGGATTACTGCTACTTGAAGATGGTTTTGCCCTCAAGGCTGGTGGCACAGTTGCGCTGGTCGGATTTGACGGGGTTATCGGATTGAATGCCGAGCAGATGACGGTACAGGTCAACACAACCAATGATCAGGTAACCGCTTCCGTGGCTACCGGCGAGACTGATACAGATGGAACGCCTGTATTACTCGAACTGGATATTGAGCCAAACACCTTCCGGCTAAATGCAGATAACGTTGATCTGACTGTGGCTAATCAGACCATTTCCGGTAACTTCGCGTTTGAACGCTTTACAGAGACCGAGTGGGTGGTGAATCCGGATGGCAATCTGGAACTTGTGGAAATTGCTACGATTGTGCTGGCAGTGAACGGATTGAATATGAGTGTGGGGCCGGTCGATTTGGTGAATGGCACGGGTATCTTTATGCTTTCGGATAAAGGCATTGCGGGTCAGGCTTTTGTCGGTGTTGAATTCTCCGGATCTGACGACATCAGTCTGGAAGGAACCTTTGGTTTGGCATTTAGTACGATTGAAGAAGAAGTTGATCGACGTCTTGTGCTCGGTGGAACGCCAGTTGCATTGTTTCTGCCAGCGGCCCAGGAAGATAGTGTTTTCGCTCGAGTGAGTGGCACGAACATTGTTCTTAATGCCTATGGTCAGTCGGTTTCCGGTAACTTTAATCTGGAACTGAATGGCAATGAGTTCCGTGGTGGCGTGTCCGAAGTGGAAGTCTTCCTGGGAACTGGCGAAGGTACGGTAGATGAGAAAGGCTTCCGTATCAATGACGGTCGTGGGGCGTTCCTGGTGACGAGTGATGGTGTGGCTTTGGAAGCGAGTGGCGCCATTTCGCTGGTGGGCATCGATGATGTAACCTTGGAGGCCGATCAGATGACGGTTCAGGTGAATACCATCGAAACGGAAGTCAATACTTCGGTAGCAACGGGTGAGTATGATGCAATCGGTCTGCCGGTGACAGTTGATCTGGCATTGCCAGGTGGGCCTTATACGCGTTTGAGCGGCTCAGGTTTGGAATTAGTGGTATTTGATCAGTCGATTTCCGGTAACTTTGTCGTGGAAAAAGAGGGTGATACGATCCGTGCCGGGATGTCGGATGTGGAAGTTTTCCTGGGCACGGGATCTATCGATACAGTAACAAATACAGATAACAGAAAAGGTTTCAACATCACCCAGGGAGCTGGCGCACTTATAGTTACAGAAGAAGGTCTTGCGCTGGAAGCCGGTGGATCAGTTGCGTTGATTGGTTTTGATAGTGTTTTCACACTGAGCGTTGAACTGATGAAAGTGCAGATCAATACGACCGACGAGCAAGTGATTGCTTCGGTGGATACTGGCGCGGAGGAATTATACGAACTAGACATTGAAGCAAATGTCTTCCGCTTCAGTGGTGACAACGTGTCGTTGACGGTCGTTAGCGCTGATGTGACCATTAGTGGCAACTTTGTAGTAGAGCGCTTTAAGGAGAGCGAATTGGTGGTGGATCCATTTGGGGGTGTGAGCTTTGTGGAAAGTTCGATTATCGTTTTGGCGATTAACGGTTTGAATATCGATTTAGGCTCCGACTCACCCGTTACGCTGGTGAATGGCGCCGGTGTGTTTGTATTTACCGATGCCGGTATCGCCGGAGAGGCTTCGATTGAAGTTGGAGTAAATGTAGATAACGTCAGCCTGGACGGCACGTTTGGTCTGGCCTTTAATACATCTGAAGAAGAAATTGATCGTAGTGTGATCGTGGGTGGCGAGTCAAAAGTGTTGTCGCTACCAGCGGCAGCGGCGAACAGTACTTTCCTTCGAGTGAGTGGCACAAATATTGTCTTGAATGCTTTTGGTCAGTCGATTTCCGGTAATTTCAAT
>CAZTSB010000045.1:0-7253 GCA_964616435.1 uncultured Puniceicoccaceae bacterium
CTGGCGGAACTACTGCTCAAAAAAGGCTACGAAGTGCATGGCATTATACGTCGTTGTTCTACATTTAACACAGACCGTATTGATCACATCTATAAAGACCCACATATTTCCAGTGCTCGGATGTTTCTGCACTATGGTGACCTGGCAGATGGTGTGATGCTGATCAAGATGCTCTACGAGATCAAGCCGGACGAGATTTACCATCTCGGTGCGCAGAGCCATGTGCGTGTCTCGTTCGATATTCCCGAATATACTGGGGATGTCACCGGTCTGGGGACTTTGCGCATCCTTGAAGCAATCCGCGAGTTACACTTTGAGGACCAATGCCGCTTCTATCAGGCATCGTCGTCGGAAATGTTCGGCCTTGTTCAGGAAGTTCCACAGACGGAGAAGACCCCGTTTCATCCGCGCTCACCTTACGGGTGTGCCAAGGTATACGCCTATTGGCTTACGGTAAATTATCGGGAGTCCTATGGACTGCACGCTACGAACGGCATTTTGTTTAACCACGAATCGCCCCGGCGTGGTGAGACTTTTGTGACCCGAAAGATTACTCGCGCAGCTACGCGGATCAAAATGGGTCTTCAGGAAAAACTATATTTGGGCAATCTCGACGCAAAGCGTGACTGGGGCTATGCAAAGGAGTATGTCGAGGCGATGTGGCTTATGTTGCAACAGGATGAAGGCGATGATTATGTAATGGCGACCAACGAGACGCATTCGGTAAAAGAGTTTGTTATGGAAACGTTCAGTTTGCTCGATCTGGACTGGGAGAAATATGTCGAATATGATAAACGCTATGAGCGGCCCAGTGAAGTAGATCTGCTTATTGGCGATCCTGCCAAAGCGAAAAAACAGCTCAATTGGGAGCCTAAGGTTCGCTTTAAAGAACTGGTTAAAATCATGGTGGATGCCGACCTGGAGTTGGCACAACAGGAACTTGCAGTAAAACAGGCGACCGGGGTATCAGACTTTATAGAAAGACGTAAATAAATATCCTCGAGGCAAGCCCCGAGCTATTTTAAAAACTATGAATAAGGATTCAAAAGTCTATATCGCCGGTCATCACGGAATGGTGGGTTCTGCTGTTGTGCGCGCACTTCGTGCAAATGGCTTTGAGCGTCTTTTAATCCGTACCCGCAAAGAGCTTGATTTGACCGATCAGGCGTCGGTACATGATTTTTTTGCAACTGAAAGGCCGGATGTGGCGATTGTCGCTGCGGCACGCGTAGGTGGGATCTATGCGAATAACACCTATCCGGCAGATTTTATTTCCGATAATCTGGGAATCGCTTACAACACCATTTCGGAAGCTTATCATAACGGTACAAAGCGCCTTTTATTTCTGGGGAGCACGTGCATTTATCCGAAAATGGCCGGACAACCGATAAGAGAGGAATCGTTGCTCACTGGTTCACTCGAGGAAACCAATGAGGCATATGCAGTCGCCAAAATCGCTGGGTTGAAACTGTGTCAGTTTTACCGTCGCCAGTATGGTGTTTGCTACCACTCGGCAATGCCGACAAATCTCTATGGGCCAGGCGACAACTACCATCCTGAAAACTCTCATGTGCTTCCGGCTTTGATCCGGCGATTTCATGAGGCAAAGATTGAAGGGTTGCCGGAAGTCGTTGTTTGGGGAAGTGGCAAGCCCTTGCGCGAATTCCTTCATGCAGACGATGCCGCGGCAGGCATTGTACACTTGCTCAAGCTCGAGGACCCGCCGGATTGGGTAAATCTTGGCTGTGGTTCTGATATTTCAATCGCAGAGCTTGCTAACCTGATCAGGGACATCGTCGGATATGAAGGTTCCATCGTCTTTGATTCGAGCAAGCCGGATGGTGTTTTGCGCAAGCAGACGGATATTTCTAAAATCAGCGCCACCGGATGGAAGCCGAAAGTTTCTCTTGAGGAAGGTATAGCGATGGCCTATCGTGCGTTTCTTGATGAACATGCCAGTGGTTTGTTGCGGAAATAGCATTTGAACGTCAAACATCGAACTTTGAACTTCGAATGTTTAACGTTGAATGACATCTGTAATGAAGAAAATCCTCCATATCATTTCGGGGCCCACTGCTGTTGGTAAGACGGAATACGCGCTTTCCTATGCTGAAAAACACAATGCTGAAATTGTTTCCTGTGACGCGCTGCTTGTTTACAAAGATATGGATATCGGGACAGCCAAGCCGTCTGTTGAAGAGCGGTCGCGGGTAAAGCATCACATGATTGATGTGACTCCGGTTCACCAGCCATATGATATTGTCACCTACGTAAGTGCAGCAGAGGCTGCTGTCGCCTCGATAACGGAGCGCGGCAAATCGATCGTTGTGGCAGGTGGTAGCGGGTTTTACCTGAAGAGCTTTTTTGCTCCGGTTGTCGATACTGTGGTGGTGTCGGGTTTGATCCGTTCGGAAGTGGCGAAGTTGTACGAGAACAAAGGCCTGGAAGGGTTGCTTGCCGAATTGAATCAACGAAGCCCGAAGGGGCTGGGCAATCTCGACACTTTGAATCCACGTCGAGTTCAGCGAGCGCTTGAGCGCTGTATGGCTTCGGGGAAGTCCTTGCCGGATTTGCAAGCGGAGTTTGCAGCCAGGGCCGAGCCTTACGGTGAATACGAGAAAAACTTTATCTTGCTTGAGCGAGATCCCGAAGCATTGCGCAAGCGCGTAGTACTTCGGGTGGATCAAATGATTCAAAAAGGACTTATAGAAGAAGTCGATCGCTTGCGCAACCTGGGGATTGAGCAGAATCCATGTGCTGCTTCTGCAATCGGCTATCGTGAAACGCTGTCTTGCCTGAAGGGTGAAATGGAGCGTGAAGCGCTGGCCCAGGAAATTGTTCAGAATACGAATCATCTGGTGAAAAAGCAGCGCACCTGGTTTCGCACTCAAATCCGCGAACCGAATGAATTAATCGTTTTTGAGTGAAAAGTTCTGTTTGATGTGTTTAGTAGCACTATGTTTACGGGAATTGTAGAAGAAACCGGTGTGGTTGTATCCTTTCAGGAGCAAAGAGAAGCCTGGCGACTCAGATTGTCGGCCAAGGTCGTCATGGATGATGTGCAGTTGGGAGATAGTGTTGCGGTGAACGGCTGTTGTCTGACCGTTGTTGCCTGCAAGGACGAATTTCTGGAATTTGATATTCTAAATGAAACGAAACGGCTGACTTCAATCGATCAGCTTGAGCCGGGAAACAAGGTAAACCTCGAGCGTGCCTTGTTGCCGAGTACGCGAATGGGAGGGCATTTTGTTTCCGGTCATATAGATGGTATCGGAGTCGTCGAATCGATTGAACAGCAAGATAAAGATTTTTTTCTCCGGATTAAACCGGAACTCGATAAGTTGAAATACATTGTCAGTAAAGGGTGTATCACGGTCGACGGCATTTCACTAACAGTCGCTGAAGTAGACGAGGCAGGTTTTGCGCTTTGGCTGATCCCGCACACGATGGAGGTGACCAATTTACATGCCAGGCAGGTGGGTGATCGTGTGAATCTTGAGTATGACCTGATTGCAAAATACGTGGAAAAACTTTCCCAAAAAATAAATTGACAGAAGGGAATATCTTAAGAACCCTTTGTTCCTTAAATTGTGATGCGAGCGTAGCTCAGTTGGTAGAGCACCACCTTGCCAAGGTGGATGTCGAGAGTTCGAACCTCTTCGCTCGCTCCATTTTATACTTAATGCTTCAGCGCCGTATATAATCCGGAAATGGGTAATTATAATTTGTAGCAAGTATCTATTGTTGGGACCCATAAGAAGAGTCTACGTTTTGCAACTGCTCAAAACCTCAGGGGATGCGCAATTCTTGCCCCACTCGCAACGCATTTTCACTGGCAAGACGATCACGGTTTGCCTGATAAATATCGATCCATCTCGATGGCGTGCCATACATTTTGCGGCTGATGCTGCTAAGCGAATCACCTGACTGCACGGTATAGGTACGCGGCACGGTCGACGGATTTGGAGAAACTGTAGCTGATCGGCTCTGATTGTATGTGCCAGATGGTTGGATCTCAGTCCTGGTATTTGAACCGTCGAATCTGCTTTCAAGATTTTGGAGGCGCTGCTGTGTCGCTACAAGTTCACGTTTCAACCGATTGTTTTCCTGCTTCAGACTGTTTACCAACTCCATCATATCAATCCGATCCAACTCACCCTCGTACGGTTGAGCAGGTAACTGCCGGGCAAATTCTTTTTGTGCAGTTTCTATAAGCTGACGAACTTGTCTGGCCTGCGGTGAATTCGGCTTTAGCTGAAGATATTGCTCAAAGTGATAGATCGCCTTTATCGGATCGCCCATTGCATTCAGGTAGATATAGCCTGCTTCAAAATGCGACTCAGGCGCATTGCGACGCGCCTCAATAACCCGAAGGAAAGCTCTCAAAGCATCCGCCGTGCGACCCTGCCCCTGAAAATCTTTGGCCAGTTGATACTGTTTTTCGTCCGTCTCGGAAATAACCTCAACACTGCCCGGTTTGCACCCGGCAATGGTGGATAGTACGCATAGCGAAGCGGTTAAAATAAATCGAATCCCAGTCATAATACTTAGTGATTTAGTGAGGATGCTTTATGCTGCAACAAAACAACCCATTTAAAAAGCTTAAGTGAGTTTTAATTTTCTGCCAAAGTAAACCCCACAAATTATATAATTAGCGATTGTAACTCACATTAGACTTGTAATGACAAAAACTTATTTATAACAAAGTACAGAATATTTAATTGTTCAATAATCCAAGGATTCACAATCCAGAATCATCGCAATCTGATAGATTCTCTCAAATTTTTGTTTATCGACTGGAATCCAAAAAATTAGCTTCCATGAAATTCTTAAAATCCTTCGCACCGATTGAGTCCCTGTTCACAAAAAAAGTCGATGATTCGGAAGAATCGGAAAGTGAACCTGAAGGTCCCCAAAAATTCGGCATGTTCCAAGGTGTATTCACACCAATGGTAATCATCATTCTTTGTATGATGTACCTGCGCCAACCCTGGGTGGTTGGAAACGCTGGTGTGCTGGGCGCTATTTTAATTCTTTGTTTAGCAGTAAGCATCACCTTATCGACTGCACTTTCCATGGCTTCCATGACGACAAACATTCGGATAGGTCGCGGCGGAGCCTTTTCAATCATTTCACAATCATTGGGACTCGAGGTGGGCGGTAGTATTGGCTTGCCTCTTTACTTCTCACAAGCCTTTGCGGTCACCATGTACATTTTTGGCTTTCGCGAAGGTGTTAGCTGGCTGATTACCAAAGTTGCAGAAAACCCTGAGGCGATCCTGACACCGGCATTCCCCTGGATCGTTGATTTTACCACCTTCTTCATTGTATTCGCTATCGTTAAAATCAGCACAGACTTTGCATTCAAAATCCAGTATGTGCTTCTGGCCATCGTCGGAGCATCACTGATTTCGATGTTCGCCGGTTTAGCAAAAGTAGATGTCGTAGACAGTTTTGAAAACATTAAATGGATCGGCGATTTCGATGAAGGTAAAAGCTCGTTTTGGATTGTTTTTGCCGTATTCTTTCCTGCCGTTACCGGCATCATGGCGGGCGCGAATATCTCCGGAGAGTTAAAAAATCCACGTCAAGCGATTCCCAATGGAACGCTGGGCGGCGTGATTTTGACGACGATTATTTACTTTGCCCTGATTTTTTTAGCCGCATTGCTGGCAAGCAGTAAGGACTTGGTTGCAGATTATTACATCTTTATTGAGCGTTCCTTCTGGTGGCCAATTGTCCTGGTGGGTCTACTCAGCGCAACCGTTTCATCGGCCCTGTCGTCTTTTGTAGGAGCGCCTCGTATTCTTGCTGCTCTTGGCGACTTCAATATTCTTCCCCGAAGCAAGTTCTTTTCACAAACAAATGAAAAAGGTGAGCCGCAAAGTTCCATTTTTTTCACTGCCGGCATTGTGTTTGTTTCACTGCTGACACGTGATCTGAATGCAATTGCTCCCCTGATTACAATGTTCTTCCTGATCACTTACGCGATGATCAACGTCGTTGTATTGATCGAACAAAGCCTGGGATTACCAAGTTTTCGCCCGACCTTTAAAGTTCCGATTATAGTGCCGCTGCTGGGAACCATCGGTTGCTTCTTTGTCATGTTCATTATCAACCCTGCCTTTGCGCTCGTTTCAATGGCATTGGTGGTTGCCTTCTATGGGTATTTGTTGAAACGAGAACTACATGGACAACAAGGTGATTCACGCAGCGGCCTGTTTACTGCACTGGCAGAGTGGGCCACTAAAAAATCCAAACAACTTTCTCCCAGGAAGGAAACACGCGCCTGGCAACCGGAATTATTGGTGCTTATCGAATTTGCAAAGGAACTGCGGGGCGCTTACCGGACCCTGTATGCTCTGACCCATCCCAAAGGATCTATCAAAGTGCTGGGCCTGCAAACACCCGACAACAAAGGACGCCTTGAAGCCTACCTGCCGGGTCTCATGGATACTTTCAACGATGTTAAAATTTCATCATCATACAGCTTTATAGACGGCAACGATGACTACGGGAAAATCGCAAGTGTCAGTATGCAGGCGCTCCGCACCGCCTTCTTTAGACCTAATACTGTCTTCCTGAAACTGGACAATCGCCTGGAACACAAAGTGACAGACTACAAATCCATCGTCAAACAGGCTCAGGAACATCATTGGGGTGTTATTTTCTTTGCTCCTTACGAAACCAACCTTGGAATTGAAAAGACCCTGAACATCTGGCTCAACAACATCCCTGAGGACTGGTTTGATCAGCTTGATCTGGGCAATAATGACCTCGCTGTCCTGATAAGCCTGATCATTCGTAAAAACTGGGATGGCACACTTAACATCATCAGAGTGATCGACAAGGGAGAGAGGAGCGATGTGGCAATGAAACAAGTCGAATACATCATGGAACTGGCACGCATACCAAAGAATACCAGCGTTCAAGTTATCCGAAAATCAGAAAAAATGTGGGAAGAAGCCGACCGTGCCGACCTGAATATTATGGGCATGGACGAAGCAGACATCGACATCAATACTTTGCGCGAACTACCCGATTTGCTGAACTCGAGTTGCCTCTTTACTCTCGACAGTGGTGAAGAAGGTGCACTCGCATAGCCCATAGTTCTGGAAAAGAAAACAGAGCAACATATGCGGTCGTTATCGTGCTTTTGCCTCAGGGTTTAAAGAAGATATAAAGACTCCAAAATCTTATGCGCATAAAATTAAATTCTATAAGCATAAAATAAATTTTTGTAGGCATAAAAA
>CAZTSB010000046.1:0-10721 GCA_964616435.1 uncultured Puniceicoccaceae bacterium
ATTTCGACGGCCGACACTCTGCTGGGGACAGTCTCAATGTCATCAATTGGGCCTGGAGCATGGGAAACTGCGGAACTGGTGAACGCAGTCGTCCCCGCCTCTCTGACTCCGGGTCAATACTATGTGGGTTGGATCATCGACCCGAACAACGATGTTTTCGAGTCCGATGAGTTGAACAATACAGTTCTCTACAAGTCGGGCAATACCACTCTCACAGTCACAGGTTTTGTTTCGGGTTGGCAGCAAGCTTTGGCTGATGCCGGTCTGACTGGTGCAGATGCAGCCGTGGATGCAGACCCGTTTAACAGAGGAATTGAGAATGGCATTGCGTATGCACTGGGCATTCCACTAAGCGGTCCACTTTCTACATCCGAACGAAATCGGATACCGCACATTGAAAGCTCAACTTCGAGTGATCGGATAGTTCTCAATTTTTCGATTCCTGATCCCGCTCCGATTGATGTTACTTACATGGTTAAAGAAGTCGAAGCACTCTCAGGAACCTGGACCGAAGTTAATCGGAAGATTGGAAGTCAGGATTGGAACAATCCTGGAGTGACTTCTGAAGCAGGAGCGCCCGGATACATTAATTTCAGGGTGGAAAGTACAAAGACTTACATTCAGGTTTCTAAATTGTTTATGAGAATCGAGATTGATATCATGACCGGTGAGCAAGAATAGTTATAATCGTAAAATCGGCGATGAAGAATTAGGAATTAGCTTCTATAGCTCAGCTTGGAATTACTTTTACACTCAAATGATGTCCTTTCTTTGGTAAAGAGGTCGCGCAGGTGCGTCCTCGCACCGCATCGAATGTTCGGACGCTTTGGCTCACACGACGCTGGTGCGCACCGAGACGGTGCGGCGCTACCCAATGCACAATCTGTTCAAATAATTTTAGGCTTAGCTATAATAGTCAGGCGCTTAAGCATCAAGCCGAGTCGCCATTTTGGCGATGTTATGCCATTTTCAGGTGACTTGGGGGCATTTTTGCATACTACCAAATGCTTCATTGACGGTTTTTGAGGCATTCAACCACTCAAAAAAGATATTTGTGTATAGGTGAATCCCTATGCATTTAGTAATCATTTAGTTTGCTTTCGAGTATTGGGGAAGCGCTGAATTTTATCACATGAAAGGAATATAAGAGGATGCAAGTGCCGAAAAATTTTGTTCCGGAACCGTTCGAGTACCATCAGGAGTTGGAGGTTGCGGTGGAGAGCCTGACCAATCTAGGTGTGGGTGTTGCCCGTGTCGATGGCTGGGTGGTTATGGTGCCGTTTGCTGTCCCGGGTGAACGTGTCAGGGTACGTATTTTTCGTAATTTTCAAACCTATTCTGAAGCTGATCTGGTTGAAGTGCTTGAGCCATCGCCGGATCGTGTGAAACCGAAATGTGAATTGTTCCAGACCTGTGGCGGTTGCCAGTATCAGCATATTGCCTACGAACGTCAGCTTGCAGAGAAGACTCGGCAGGTTCGTGAGGTCATGCAAAAACTGGGCGCTATCGAACATCCGGTGCAAGCGGCAAAGGGTTCACCAAAGACCTATCACTATCGTTCTAAAATAACGCCGCACTATAATCGGCCAGCTAAAGATGGTTCGCAGCCGATCGGATTTTTGCGATATGGGCGACGCAATCAGTTGGTGGATGTTGAGCAGTGTCCGATCGCAACCGAGGCAATTAACGAGGCTCTGCCCGAAGCGCGTGAATCCGCCAGGCGTTCAGGTGGCAAAAAACGTCGTCAACGCGGTGGCACACTTTTGCTGCGTGATGTGCTAGAAGGAGTGGTTTCAGATCCGCAGACAATTGTCTCCGAGCGCGTCAATGATCTGACACTGCAATTCAAGGCAGGTGAGTTTTTTCAGAATAATCCATTTATTTTGCCTGAGATGGTCGAATATGTAATCAGCGAAGCAGCTTCGGAAGGTTCGCATTACCTGGTGGATGCGTATTGTGGTGTCGGCTTGTTTGCACTGTCGGCGGCAAAGAGTTTTGAACAGGTGGCCGGTGTCGAAATCAGTGAGCCAGCGGTGCGCTGGGCACAGGCAAATGCTAAAATCAGTAGTATCCAGAACGTACGCTTTGTAATCGGAAAGGCGGAAGCAATTTTCAACGGTTTGAAATTCCCATCTGAGGCTACGGCGGTGGTTATTGATCCACCACGTAAGGGATGCGATGCAAGTTTCCGGCAGCAGTTGATGCAGTTTCGTCCACAGCGCATTGTCTATGTTTCCTGTGATCCGGCGACGCAGGCGCGTGATTTGAAGGAGTTTGTTGAATCAGGCTATGAAGTCAGCCGGATTCAGCCCTTTGATCTGTTCCCGCATACCCGTCATATTGAAAATGTGGTATCACTTACGCTGAACGTTGAACGCTGAAGTTATCAAATCTAAAAAGGGTTGAGCTGTTTACGTAGAAGCGGCTTCCAGCCGCTTAGTTTGTTATGGACCAGCGACAAGATGCCGCTACTACATTCGCTCAAGCCTTTTTTAGTTTACCAGGGGCTGAGGACCATTTCGGTTGTCCTGCGGGCAAGGTCACGTGCAAGTTGTTCCATCGCCTGCCGCTCGCTTAGTTGATAGGCTATGGGCTGATCATCATCTTGGTAAAGGTTTCTTGTGAACGCGTTTGTTGTGACCTGGATCGGACGCTCTGCAAACAGGTAGGTGCCGGTTTTTTGATCCAGCAGTGAGACAACAGCTCCTAGCCGTATGTCGAAACTATCTGCAATGCTGGTATCTTGTCTGTTGCTCGCAGTGCCACTGCGTTCGTAGTCTGTGAGGTCGATCAGGAGGATCGCATCGGCATTTTCCTTATTGGCGACTACTTTTACACGTGTATCCCGTGTGAAATTTTCACGCAGCATAGCGCTGGTGATCGTCTGTGCCTGGGGCGCATAGCTATTGTTTGCAACGGGCGCGATGTAAATGGATTTGAAGGGAATTTCGGTCGGTGATCCGAGATGATACGCTTTACAGGCACTCAGTGTGCCTAATACAGTGATCCAGGCAAGTGCTCTCAGTGCGCGAAAAGTTCCGGAATGAAGTTTTTTGTGCATGTGGGTAAGCTAGCTTTTAAAAGTGAACCGGTTATCCGTTGTTATTATTTAACACCCAGCAATTTGCGGAGGATATTTGCTTTGCTGGCCGGGCGGACGCCAGCTTCAATATCTTCGATGCGCAGACGTGCTTCTTTGGCAGAATCTGAGTTTGGTTCGATGGTAATCGCTTCATTGTAAAAAACCAGTGCGGCTGTAGTATTGTTGCGATAATAGTAATAGAAGTCGCCTAAGTCCAGACGGCTTTTTGCAAGCAGGTTTTCCATTTTTTTGATATTGGCTTCGACTTCACCAACATATTTACTGTTTGGAAAGAGTACGAGAAAATCTTCGTAGTAGCTGATTGCCCGGCGGGTTGAGCCCTGATCATACTCGTGTCCTTTGACCAGGTCAGAGTAAATCTGAGCCAGGTTGTAATAGGCATCCGAGGCAAGCGTGCTTTGCGGATAGTAGTTGATGAGTCTGTCCAGTGCATCAATTGCAGTTTCAGGGCTGTTGGTTTTTTCAGCGAGGAGGGCAATATTCATCAGGGTGAATGGGGCCAGGTCGCTGTATGGAGCGTTCTCGAGTATCTGCTCAAACTGGGAAATGGCCGTGTCGTATTGCTTGAAGCCTGGGAAAATGAAAAGTATCCGGCCTTTGTAACCTTCCATAAGGGCCATGGCACAATTAAACTGATTGCTGATGACTTTGTTGAAGTCTTTATATTGCGGATGCTCTTTGATGATGAGCTGCAAGGTGTCAAAGCATTTGATCCAGTTTTCATTTTCCTCGTGAATTTGCGCCTTTAAAGCAAGCGCTTTGGCAGCGAAGGGAGATTTTGGGTAACGGTTGATAATTTTATTGGAGAGTCGTTTTGCCGCTTTTGTTTTTCTCTTTGCATGCTTTTCTTCGGCTTTTGCAAAGGTTGCGGCAATGGCTGCTTCTTCCTCTTCGTCGAAAGCAGGATGGTCGTCCGGCGCATTTTCATTCTCGCTTGCAGGCGATACCAATGCATTGGGGGCGGCATTGGCATTTAAACCTGCTGCAGTTAATAGCCCGAAGATGAAAAAGAAGCAAACTAGACGATTCATGGTTATTGCCATTTGATGAGCGTCGAAGCCCATGTCAGACCGGCTCCAAATGCAACCAGTAATACCAGATTGCCTGATTTCAGGCTACCACTGTGAATGGCTTCATCGAGGGCAATGGGTATGGAAGCAGCGGAAGTATTGCCATAGCGTTCGAGGTTGTTGTAAAACTTCTGCATGGGCATATTGAGGCGTTTTGCAAGGCTTTCGATAATACGCAGATTGGCCTGGTGGGGTATAACCATATCCAGATCATCTGGTTGGTAGCCGAACTGTTCAATGATGTCAGTGCTGGCCTTTCCCATGATACGAACGGCCAGCTTGAAAATTTCCTTACCGTTCATTTTCACAAAATGCTTGCGGTTTTCAATGGATGCAATTGAGGCAGGGATTGCGGAGCCGCCGCCGGGTTGTTGTAATAGGCTTGGGTTAGAGCCATCCGAACCGCCCAGTCCGCCAAGGATTCCTGTTTTTTCGTTGTTTGCGGTCTCTTGGGTAGAAAGTACCACGGCGCCTGCACCGTCACCAAATAATACACAGGTGCTACGATCCTGAAAGTCGAGTATGCTGCTCATTTTTTCTGAACCGATTACAAGCGCATTTTTATAATTGCCCGAGAGTAGCATCGAATGGGCAGTATTGAGTGCGTATACAAATCCTGAGCAAGCTGCCTGCATATCAAAAGCGGTTATCCCCGGAAGCTTTAGTTTGCTCTGAACCAGACAAGCCGTTGAGGGGAATGGCATATCGGGCGTCATGGTTGCGACAATAATCAGATCAATGGCTTCAGGTTTGATTTTAGCTGCCTCGATAGCCTTCCGGGCCGCTATGCAAGCCATGTCGCTGGAGGCTTCGTTTGGAGCTGCAAACCGTCGTTGACCTATGCCGCTACGCGTGCGTATCCATTCATCGGAAGTGTCAACGATTTTTGCCATATCATCATTAGTGACGACTTTTTCCGGAGTGTAAGAGCCGGTACCGAGGATGACGACTGATTTTGACAGGTAAGTCATGGAACAAATTAAAGTTATCTAACGTTAAATGCAGGGAGTTAGGTATTGTCTATATTGGAGTTAGTTATCAATTCATTAATCTGTGTTATGTCATCCCCAATAAGATGAATCATATCCCGAGTCACGATTTCTCTGGCGATCCTGATTGCATTTGCAATTGCTATGTAGTTGGAAGATCCGTGTGTTTTCAAAACATTTCCACGCAAACCTAGTAGCGGCGCACCGGCGTGCTTGTCCGGTCCGAGCCGGGTTTTCATGTCTTTAAATGCAGCTTTAGAGAGCGCTGCGCCGATCTTACGCTTCATATTGCGCAAAAGTTCTTCGCGCATGGTTGCTCCAATAAAGCTAAAGAGGGCTTCGCTGGATTTTAAAACAACATTGCCGACAAATCCGTCGCAGACAACCACATCGACATTCCCATCAAATAATTGAAATCCTTCAATTGGCCCGGCGTAATCAATGATGCCGTCAATTTGCCGAAGCAAGGAGTGCGTTTGATTGATCAGGCTATTGCCTTTGCCTTCTTCTGTGCCGATTGTGAGCAAAGAAACGCGTGGGGTCTCTATGCCAAAAGCGGCTTTTGCATAATTTGAGCCGAGAACGGCATTTTGTACCAGATGTTTGGTCGTTGATTCCGGATTTGCGCCTACATCAATCAGTACGAATGGGTTCTTTCTGCTGGGTATAACGATCCCCAACGCAGGGCGATCCACTCCGGGGATTTGTCGTAAGGCCAATGTTGAACCTGCCATGAGCGCTCCGGTGTTGCCACAACTTACAACAGCATCTGCCTGCTGGTCTTTAAGTAAGCCAATTGCTTTGACCATCGAAGAGTCTTTTTTGCTCTTCAATGCCTTAACCGGCTTCTCATCCATTTCGATAATCTGTGTTGAATTGCACAGACGAATCCGGTCAGAATATTTGTCTAGCTTTCGGACTTTGAGCAAACGCTCCAGAAGACGTTTTTTGCCGACGAGCACAAAATTGCAATCGATAGCAAGTTCTTCGATGAAATAAGAAAGCCCGCGGATGAACTCAGTGGGTCCTTTGTCCCCACCCATTGTGTCCACTGCAATTGTGCAGTTAGTTGTTCCGTCACCCATTGGCGGTCTGGAGTAATCCAAAAGTGCTGGTCGTAAGAAACGAGTAAGCGCTACTTAAAACTCAACATCAAGAACCTGCCGACCTCTGTAGAGACCATTCAAAGGATTCACACGATGTGAACGGAAAAGCGTGCCATCCTGTGGATCTTTTGATAGTTGTGGCAATTTGAAAATAACTGCACCGCGACGCTTGCGACTGCGTTGCTTGGAATGTTTGCGTTTTGGCTGTCCCATAAAAGGTTTTGTGTTAAAGTGAATGACTGCAGCATACGTATCTGCTCTGAAGAATCTAGTAAATAAAAAGCCAAAATTTTTACGGTCAAGTGTTCAGTTAGTTAATTTTCCATAGGTTCCATAGGGTAATTCAGCTCGAGCCATCATTTCATACCTCTATATGCTCGACAATTTCAAGATCATATCCATCCAGTCCGACGACTTTCCGGGTGGTCCCGGACAGGATTTTGATTTTCTTAAGTCCCATTTCTACAAGGATTTGAGCGCCGATTCCGTAGTCGCGAAAGTCCATTTTCTTGGAGCTGGCAGCTTCAGGATTTGCGGAGTGGTTTTCTGTGTCGATTCGGACACCGCCCTGTGGCTGTTCAATATAAAGTAAGACGCCGTGTTTTGCCGCTGCAATTTTTTCCAATGCAGATGTCAGCGCTTTGTGCCCGCTTAGTTTTTTTGAGCGGAAGACATCGGACAGGAGGTTTTCGCTTTGAACTCTGACCAGGGTGGGTTCTTCATTCAGCGTACCCATTGAAAGTGCGTAGTGTTGGCGATCATCCAGGATACTTCGGAAAATGTGCAGGTCGAAATCGCCAAATTCTGATTCAAATGGAGACGTGAGCACATGCTCAACAAGGCGGTCCCGGCTGTGACGATATTCGATCAGGTCGGCAATGGAGATCATTTTCAGGCCGTGCTTTTTTTTGTATTCAATCAGATCCGGTACGCGGGCCAGGGTGCCGTCTTCATTGAGGATTTCACAAATTACGCCGCTTGGGTGGAGGCCAGCAAGCTGTGCGAGATCCACCGCAGCCTCAGTATGGCCCGCCCGTTGCAGCACGCCTCCGGGCCGTGCGCGGAGTGGAAATACGTGACCTGGTTGTACAAGCATTTCCGGATGTGAATTTGGGTCAGCAAGTATGCGAACGGTCTCTGCCCGATCGTAGGCGCTGATACCGGTAGTGATTCCATTTGCGGCATCGACGGAGACTGCGAAATCGGTCTGATGCGCTTCACGGTTTTCGGAGGCCATCGGGCTGATGCCGAGTCGACGCAACTGGTGGCCGGGCATCGGGATACAGATCAGGCCGCGTGCATGGAGCGCCATTGTGTTGATCGCTTCCGGCGTTACCTTCGAAGCTGCCATGACGAGATCCCCTTCGTTCTCGCGGGACTCATCGTCCGTCACAATCACCATCTTGCCTTCGGCAATGTCATGGATTGCCGATTCAATGCTGTCAAATGCGTCTGTTTGTCCTGATAGGGCGTTCATGAAAATTGAGTTTATGAAGTTATTTAGTCTGCTGACGGTTGTACAAGCGTCCTTAACCGTTCGGTTGTTCGATCACGATCCAGTCGACTCGCTGCCAAATTAAGAGTAAACGATTCCCATTCGGGACCATCAGCCTTTGGCTCAAAGCCGTTTATCTTAAGAAAAACGATGCAAGCACCTAGAGCAACACGCTTGTTTCCATCAATAAAAGGATGATTGCGGCAAAGATAAAACAAGTAAGCTGCCGCGATCTCTACCATATCCTCATAAAGAGACTCTCCTCCGAAAGTTGCTTGTGGTGCAGAGATGGCTGATTCTAGCAGTGAATGATCTCTGAGACCATCGGAGCCTCCGAAGCGGTTGATTACTTGTTGATGTATTTCTCGGACTCTTTCTACGGTTAAATGGATCGGCTCTGTCGATGGAGCACTCATGCCAGATTTTTCATGGTTTTGGAATAGTCGTTCATTGTCTCGTTAACGACTGCTGAAAACGCTTCCGAAGATAAATCAGGCTTCAAAGGCGTAAATGTAATTGAACCGCCATCATGAACAGTGACATGCATTTCGTCGCCGACTTTGAGATGTGCCATTTCCATAAGAGGAGCATCCAGAATGATTCCCTGTGAGTTACCAACTTTTTTAATTGTTTTAATCATGATGTAAAACTAAGTATTACGTGCATATTGCGACTTCAACCCAAAAATCAATTCGCAGAAATCTAAAATAACCGGTGATGACTTCAGATTTTAATTGTTACCGTACTTTACATCGGCAATACCTGTTTAATGCAAACAACCCCAACCCAACGCCAGGCTTTGCTAATTCTGAACGGTTTGACACATGTCGGCCCGGTGATGCTGCGCCGCCTGATGAATGCTTTTGATAGCGATGCGGTTTCGATCCTATTAGCAAAACAGACCGAGTTAATGCAAGTGAAAGGTGTCGGCCGGAAAGCTGCTGAAGTGTTGACGCACTGGGCGGACCATTTTGACGTTGCCCGGGAAGAGGCATTGATGGCGCAGCGTGGCACAGAGTTTCTTACCCGTGAAGATCAGGACTATCCGGAGATGCTTCGTGAGATTTACGATCCGCCGATCGGTCTCTACTGGCAGGGGGCATACCGGATAGATCAACCCTGTATTGCAATTGTGGGCACACGTCGGGCGACACTTTATGGGCACAGTGTGACCAAGAAGTTTGCCTCGGAACTGGCGCGTCTTGGTTTCTGTATTGTCAGCGGTATGGCACGGGGGATTGATACTGCCGCACATGAAGGCGCTCTCGAAGTTGGAGGTAAGACGATTGCAGTACTTGGTTGTGGGCTGGACATCATTTATCCGCCAGAAAATCTGGATTTGTACAAACGTATCGTAAACGAAGGCGCGGTAGCCAGTGAGTTCCCCCTGGGGCGTCGAGCCGATCGGCAGACCTTTCCCATGCGCAATCGTGTGGTATCCGGTATTTGCCAGGGAGTTGTTGTTGTTGAGAGCGATGCTGCCGGAGGCAGTATGATTACTGCCCGGTTTGCCGGTGAACAGGGCAGGACGGTGATGGCAGTTCCCGGTCGTATTGACCAGGCAAGCAGTCGAGGCTGTCACCAGTTGATTAATGATGGGGCGGTCATGGTAACATCGGTTGACGATATTTTGGCAGAGTTGCGCTATGTGCGTATGGAGGTTGACGGCACAGAGCCAATGGTTAACGAAGAGGCATCCGTGCCCTCGCCGTCGCTTTCAGAGCAGGAGCAAAGTGTATTGGATTGCTTTGCCGGGGGTGAATGTATGTCGCCGGATACCCTTTCGGAGCGCCTGAAGCGACCCGTTCCTGAATTGTCCGCAGTGCTTATGGGACTTGAGCTAAAGCGTCTGATTATTAAGCGGGCCGATGGACGATTTGAGGCGAGGTGACTGCATTTTACTAAACATGCGAGCCGAGAGAGTATAATCGGAGTCTTAATTTAAGAAAAATTGAGGTTGTAATCTTCCTACAGGTTACTAGCTAAAGTGGGTATGAATGTATTAGTAGTCGGTGGTGCGGGTTATATTGGTAGTCATTGCGTACGTCAGTTACAGCTGGCGGGGCATCATCCGGTAGTATTGGACAATCTGGTTTTCGGGCATCGTCAGGCCGTGAGTCCGGAGGTCAAATTCTATGAATGTAATCTGGGGGATCGGGAAGCTGTCGGAAAAGTTTTGCGCGATGAATCGATTGAACTGGTCATGCATTTTGCTGCGTTTACTTATGTGGGTGAGTCTGTCACAGAGCCACTTAAATACTATGAGAACAACGTAGTCGCTACCTTGCATCTATTGGAGAGCATGCTCGAAAATGGAGTGAAGAAATTTGTGTTTTCCTCCACCTGTGCGACTTACGGAAATCCTGAAAGTCTGCCGATCGTAGAAACGTTACCCCAGTCTCCAATCAATCCTTACGGGCAGACGAAACTGGACGTGGAAAACATCCTCAAAGCCTTTTCAAAAGCGTACGGATTGAGCTTTGCAGCATTTCGGTATTTCAATGCGGCGGGTGCGGCTGAAGACGGAACTATTGGCGAAGACCATAAGCCGGAGACACATTTGATCCCTCTGGTAATTGATGTTGCTTTGAAAAAACGCGACGCCATTAGCATTTTCGGTACCGATTATGATACTCCGGATGGTACCTGTCTGCGCGATTATGTACATGTTGATGATTTGTCGCGGGCGCACATCGCTGTCTTTGACCAACTGGAAAAACCGGGAACTGCCTGTTTTTACAACCTGGGAACCGGACGTCCCAATTCTGTAAGAGAAGTGATTGATGCGGTGGAATCGGTTACTGGCTTAAAGATCAAGGTTGTTGAAGCAGACCGACGAGAGGGCGATCCGCCGAGCCTGTACGCGGACTCTTCGAAGGCACAGCAAGAACTTGGCTGGAAGATAAAGTATAGTGATATACACGCAATTGTTGAGACAGCCTGGCGCTGGCACAAGGC
>CAZTSB010000047.1:0-9977 GCA_964616435.1 uncultured Puniceicoccaceae bacterium
TACAGATCCGGTGTATTCGACGTGCTTTTCGATCTTGCTCTTGACCAGGGCAATTTCGGTGTCCTCACATTCAACGAGTTGATAGACGTTGACCATGTCGGGATTGAGATTTTTTTGAATGAAATCACCGTCTTCATCGTAGATATATGCAACGCCGCCGGACATACCTGCGCCCAGATTGCGTCCGGTTATACCTAGATTGATGACCATGCCACCGGTCATATATTCAAGTGCGTGATCGCCGAGGCCTTCAACAACGGCTTCGACACCGGAGTTGCGGACACAGAAGCGTTCACCGGCCATACCTGCGATGTAGGCTTCGCCCTGGGTTGCTCCATAGAAACAGACGTTGCCGGTAATAATATTTTCGTGCGCAACGAATGGAGATTCAGGGTCTGGGCGGACAATTATCTTTGCTCCCGAGAGGCCTTTGCCAAGGTAGTCATTGGTGTCTCCGGTGACGGTTAAGGTCATTCCTTTGGGGCAGAAAGCGCCCAGGCTTTGCCCGGCGGAACCGGTCAAATTCAACTTTATGGTGTCTTCCGGAAGACCTTCAGCATCGTACTTACGTGAGACTTCAGCGCCAGTAATCGTGCCGACAACGCGGTTGATATTAACGATTGGCAGATTAATTTCGACCGGTGTCCCGTTTTCAAGCGCAGGTTGAGCTTGCTTGAGAATTTCAGACATATCGAGTGATTTTTCAAGCAAGTGGTCCTGTTGCATTGTTTTACAAGTGCCCACTTCAGGGCCGACACTTGGCTGATAGAGTATTTTGCTGTAGTCAAGGCCTTTGGCTTTCCAGTGCTCAATGGCATTACGCATCTCGAGCTTATCGACCCGGCCCACCATTTCCGGTATGGTACGGAATCCCAGAGTCGCCATCAGTTCGCGCATTTCTTCGGCGATGTAGTTCATGAAGTTGACGACTGCATCCGCTCCACCATGGAATTTTTTACGAAGTTCAGGGTTTTGCGTAGCAACGCCGACCGGGCATGTGTTTTTGTGGCATACGCGCATCATCAAACAGCCCAGTGTAACCAGTGGGGCAGTCGCAAATCCGAATTCTTCAGCGCCCAGTAGGCAGGCAATGGCGACGTCGCGGCCTGTTTTTAACTGACCGTCGGTCTCGATCACTACGCGTGAGCGCAGATCGTTGAGCAGGAGCGTTTGATTGGTTTCGGCCAGGCCAAGTTCCCAGGGCGCTCCGGCATGTTGTATTGAAGAGCGTGGTGAAGCTCCCGTGCCACCATCATAGCCGGAGACCAGGATTACATCTGCTTTCGCTTTGGCAACGCCTGCTGCGATTGTGCCAACGCCGACTTCAGAGACGAGCTTTACATTGATTCGGGCGTGGTGATTTGCGTTTTTGAGGTCGTGAATCAACTCGGCGAGATCTTCAATCGAGTAAATGTCGTGGTGCGGCGGCGGCGATATGAGTCCGACTCCGGGAGTCGTGCCACGGGTTTTTGCAATTGGTGGCAGGACTTTGTGTCCGGGCAACTCACCACCTTCGCCGGGCTTGGCGCCCTGAACAATCTTGATCTGAATTTCATCGGAATTGACCAGATAATAGCTGGTTACGCCGAAGCGTCCTGAAGCGACCTGTTTGATCGCGGAGCGGCGGCTATCGCCATTCTCATCCGGTATGAATCGATTGGGATCTTCACCGCCTTCACCCGTATTGGATTTTCCGCCGATTCGGTTCATTGCAACGGCGAGCGCTTCATGGGCTTCCTTCGAGATTGACCCGTAGGACATTGCTCCGGTTTTGAAGCGTTTGACAATTGCTTCTGCCGGCTCGACTTCTTCGAGGGGTATGGATTTTGACGGGTCAATTTTGAAGTCCATCAATCCACGTAGAGTGAACATCTCCTTTGACTGGTTGTTGATGGTCTCGGAGTATTCTTTGAACACAGCACGGTCGCCTTTGCGTGTCGCAAGCTGTAATTTGTGAATTGTTATTGGGTTGAAGAGGTGACGCTCACCGCCGGCACGCCATTGATAGATGCCGCCGGTATCAAGGGGAGTTGCCTTCTCATCATAGCGTGAGCCAAATGCGTTGGCATGGCGCATGATAACTTCCTTGGCGATTGTATCAATGCCGATACCTTCGACGCGGGATGCCGTTTTGGTAAAATACTTGTCAATGACGCTGTGGTTAAGGCCAATTGCTTCAAAAATCTGTGCTCCACGGTAAGATGCGACTGTGGATATGCCCATTTTCGACATAGTCTTAATTACGCCATTGAGGTTTGCTTTCAGGAAATTGCTACACGCTTTTTCCGGTGAAATTTCCAGATCTTCGCGATCAACCATATAGCGTAATGATTCAAGCGCAAGATATGGATTTATAGCATCTGCTCCGTAGCCGAGGAGAAGTGCAAAATGATGTACTTCACGTGGTTCACCGGATTCAAGAACGATGGATACACGCTTACGGGTGCCTGTACGAATTAAATGATGATGCAGGCCGGCTACTGCGAGAAGGGCAGGGATGGGGGCCTTTACTGAATCAATTTTGCGGTCTGAAAGGATCAGGATATTGACTCCGTCATTGATTGCTGCATCTGCGTTTTCGAAAAGATTTTCCAGGGCAGCCTCAAGACCTCTTCCGGAGATGGAAGGTTCGGAGATGCTGTTATGACCTTCGGCAAGACCTCCGAACTCAGGTTCAAACGTAATGTTAAGGTTTGCAGACTTGAATCCGTCGAGCTTGATCGATTTTAGTTGAGTGAGTTCCTTTCTATCGATCAAAGGAGATTCAAACTTGATCATTCGACAACTTTGTGGTCCCGGGCGAGTGAGGTCACCTTCAGATCCAATGAACGTAATGCTGGCAGTCACCAGTTCTTCGCGTATTGGATCAATCGGTGGATTGGTCACCTGTGCAAAGAGTTGCTTAAAGTAATTATACAGACTTTGCGATTTATCCGAGAGAACTGCCAGAGGTGCATCGTTGCCCATTGAGCCGAGCGGTTGTTTACCGGTTTCTGCGCTTGGACCTAAAATAAAGCGGACGTCTTCAAAGGTGTATCCAAAAGCTTTCTGACGCGTTTCGACCGTGTCAAAATGGTCATCCGGAAGCTTTTGGGGTTCGGGTAGATTTTGAGATTGAATAAGGTTTTGCTGCAACCATTCGCCGTAAGGAGCGCTCCGGGCAATGTCCTCCTTTATCTTTGCATCTTCAATGATGCAGCCCGCTTCCATATCAATCAGGAACATGCGGCCGGGTTCAAGGCGGCCTTTTTTGATCACATTTTTGGGTTCAATGCCAGCAAGAACCCCGACTTCCGAGGCGAGGATTACTTTGTCATCTGCTGTTACATAGTAACGGGATGGACGCAGGCCGTTGCGGTCGAGGGTTGCCCCAACTTGGACACCGTCGGAAAATGCCATCGAAGCCGGCCCATCCCATGGCTCCATCATGCAGGCGTGAAACTCATAGAAGTTGCGCTTGAAGTCCGGCATATGTCTGTGACGTTCCCAAGGTTCCGGAATCATCATCATCATTGCATGAGCGAGGCTTCTTCCCGAAAGCACCAGAAATTCCAGACAATTATCAAACTTTTGTGAGTCTGAACCGTCTTCACGGATGATCGGCAACAACTTCTTCAGATCATCGCCAAATACGTCACTTGCCAATTGCATCTGACGTGCATACAAGGCGTTTTCGTTGCCGCGTATGGTATTGATCTCACCGTTATGACAAAGGTAGCGGAATGGTTGCGCCCGTGGCCAGCTTGGGAACGTATTGGTTGAAAAACGCGAGTGTGTCAGCGCCAGCGCGGAGTCCATGGCCTCGTTGGAGAGGTCCGGGAAGTATTCTTCAAGTTGTCCGGTTGTCAGCATACCTTTGTAAGTCATGGTACGGCTGGAGAGCGAAGAAATGTAGAAAAGCGCTTCTTCGTCACTGCCGCTGTAACGGATCCGATGTGCTACTATCCGGCGAACAAGATATAGTTTGCGTTCAAATGGAAGCCCGGCTTCGATTTCTTTTCTGCCGACAAAGAATTGACGCATGACCGGTTCGCATGCTCTTGAAGCTTTACCCAGTATTTCACTGCGTACCGGTACATCGCGCCAGCCAATGAGATGGAGGCCTTCCTCGGCAACAATATCTTCGATGATCGTTTCTTCGTTTTCACGTTCTTCCTTGTTACGTGAAAGAAATACAAATCCTACACCGTAATCACCTTCATCGGGGACTTCGAAACCGCACTCAGCCTTACAGACGTGTTTAAAGAAATTGTGCGGTAGCTGAATGAAAATACCTGCACCGTCACCTGTAATGGGATCGCAGCCACATCCACCGCGATGGTCAAGGTTTACACAGATTTCCAACGCTCCCTTTACGATGTCGTGAGACTTGCGTCCCTTCATATCGACGATCAGGCCAATACCGCAGTTTTCATGCTCATTTTGAGGGTCGTATAGTCCTTGTGCTTTGGGCTGTGTAAATATCTTTTCCATTACGTTTAACTTGAAATTATGAGTTTAAAATATCGTAAGTCGTTTGATCTTGTGGATTGTAAATCTTAATCGTATTTGGAATTGGAAGGATCATTTAAAATGTAGATGGATATGAATCTGTCTAGAGAAAATAACCCATGTTCCGAGTATGACGCTCAGTACAATACAGTTGTGTACTTTACATGAGAACTTTGATCAGCAAATCAGACTAGGGAAGATGGCCTGAAAGCTTGCTGAATCAAGCAATTTAGAAGAAACGTATAGTTTTTGAACGTATTACTTCTTGCTCCTCGTCAACAAACAAAGTTTCTTCGGGCTTTTTGTCAACTGATTCGACAAAACCTTTTTTCAGCGGAAATTTATCAATGGCTTTACTACTGGCATTCGTTAATTTTTTTCCGTCAATTTCAACAGAGGGTGAGGGGCGCCTGGCAGAGTCTTCAGTTGCGTTGGCATGCGCGTTCAAATTTTTGTCCATATCATGCTCTTCGTCGTGGAGGTTGTAGCTCGTTCATGATTGTCAGTGTATCCATGCTGTGCTGATAGGCTGGATTTTAACAATGCAATGATTTTTATAGTAAAGTGTATGTGCGTCTAAAATTTCGTATGTCAAACGTGTGAGCGTTTTTTTCGGAAATTTAAGTTACCATTACGCAATGCTATGTAAAGGCGCATGCTAAAGACAATTTGTTTTTGATTCCGGTTGAGGTGCAGGATTTACGGGTGCAAACCCCAAACCCAATTACAGGCGCTTTCAAAAAAGTAAGTTCTAAAAATCCTCCTTTGCGGGACTCCTGCTGATCGGAGCAGTAATTTTTAACCGACTATGTGTTTATACTGAATTATTGAAAGCACCCAACTCGGAGCTATGCTAAATGAGTAGGAAACTGGCTGTAGTTTCGACTCCAGAATGCGAGATTCAACAAGTAAAGGAAGTTCACGAATTGACTCGCCCGGATAAATGAGTGATGGTGCTTACATGTCTTTGGTTGAAATTAAAAAAGAATTAAAAAACCTTCCGCAAAGTGAAGTCTGCTATTTGGCTGCCTATTTAAAGCATCTATCTCGTCGAGGAGATAGGGCATACAAAAGAGAACTGGATGAGCAATGGAAATCATGTTCTGAGGAAGGTATTTCCTTAAAAGACTTAAAGGGGATCGATGAGCAATTGCGTAAGTCTGGGATTTGATGATGGACTACGATTTTATTCTTTCAGGAAATGCTGCCCGTACATTTCTCAACTGCAATGCATCGGATCGTCGAAAAGCGATACAATGTTTTGATTACTTGGTAGATAATCCGACTCAAGAAGGCGATTTTCAAGAGCGTGGAGAATCCGGAAGAATCTATGAGGTTAAAATATTTGAGAATTTCATAGTAACTTATTGGACAGATCACTCCTCTAGGGAATTGAGGATTGTTCTCTTTGAAGTTGTTTAAAACCTAGAGAGATCGCGATCTTTCATAATCTCTTGTTTCACAGGGCATTGAGAAGCTGACTCAACGCGCCAAAAGGCGCGCCTTCGCAGCTCTACAATGCCCTGTGAAATAAAACTTCACAAAATCTCATCGACCTCTACTACCGAATCTAGGTTAAAAGGAAGTTTTCAAGACGTTGTTATGTTTGCAATCGTTCTTGTCCTTTTTCCACTCGGCTGGTCGTCCTTAGCGGATTTTTGAGCACTTATCCGAGCCAAGCACGTACATCGTCACGGCCAGTATTGCCGATACCTCGTTCATAATATTTGGCATTGTTGCCGGACTGCACTTTGCGTGGAGAGCGTCCAAAGTAATCTACAAGTTTTTTCGCCGTAAGGAAGCGGTTGATATTGTCGATCATCGCCATCAGTGCAAAAGCAACAATTAATACGATTAGTAAATTCCTCGCTATTTCAATCACCTCTGATCATTGCTGATCTTCATGTTTATCGAATGGTTTCGACTCATCTGGAGTGTGATCGGAAGATTCTTCCGTTTGTGTTAAAGCCGCTTGTGGCTTGATTACACTTTCACTGTTGGATGGTCGAATCTTACTACTTCTAAAACTGGTAACAATTATGTTGATGGTGCCGAGATTCTCAATGCCCAGGTTTTTTGAAAGGCTTTCACGAAGGTGATTTTGCAATGTTTCTTCAACGTCTTTGAGGTGGCCACCACTTGTCAGTTGAATGCGTATGGTAAAATGAGTCAGCCCTCCTTTTCTAAAAACTTTTAGTTTTGGCTTATTTACCTGACTTATTTGTTTGCAGGTGGTGCGTACCAGCTCAACGACTGCGGAATAGTTGATGACGACGTCCCCGTTTTCAGTTTTGTACGCAACTATGTTTTTTGGTCGAAGCTTGCGAATCAGAATCAGAGTGGCAATAAGAAGCAAAAGCACTCCAAATAAATACAGATTCTCTGATGTGAATAGATGGGATGTAAGGTCTTTTATTTCCGAGCAACTCATGGCGTTTAAAATATTCGTTTCAGGGAAGGACCTATAAATGTTGTTTTATATCAGTCGAGTTCATTGTGACTGTCCCAGCTGCTTTTTTTCTGGACTTCTTCGGCAGTCCGCACCTCGTCAATAATAACATCTACACTGGCAACATTCTTGCTGGTCATTTTTTCAACCTGCTCCACAATGCGCTGCTGGATTTCATTGCCGACTGCGGCAAGCTCGACACCAAAAAAGAGTATGACGCGTATCCGGATTTTGTAGTCACCGACTTCATCCTTGTCGATCTGTATGCCGCGTTCATCACTTTTTTTTGAAAAAATTTCAGTGATTCCGTCGACGAATCCACTGCCTGAACATACTTCGGCAACACCGGGCAATTCAAGCGCTGCTAATCGTACGATACTTGCAACGACGCTGTGATTGATATGAATCTCGCCAAGTGTGCTGGAGTCTTCGGCGATCGTGGGAATATTTGATTCGTGGCTTTGTTCGGATTCTTTTTTCATGATAAGTGTTGTATGATTCAGGTTGTTTAAGTGTAAAGGTTCTTTGGCACTCTTTTAATAAATTCTTCAACGTATTTTGTGGTCGCTTTACCTTCGCGGAATACCGGATCTCGAATAATGGCGCGGATGAATGGGATGTTCGTTTTGATGCCACGGATTAAATACTCGCCAAGTGCGCGATCCATTCGATCAAGCGCGAGTTCACGATTTCTGCCGAAGGCCATGACTTTAGCAATCATACTGTCGTAATGAGGCGGAATTGAATAGCCACTATACACGTGGGAATCGATGCGCACACCGTGGCCGCCAGGAGAGTAGTACAGGTTGATGTTGCCCGGGAACGGAGCGAAGTTGTTGCCCGGATCTTCGGCACAGATGCGGCATTCAATGCAGTGTTTGGTGATTTTAATATCCTTCTGGCTGTAGCTCAGCTTCCGGCCACTGGCTATCAGTAGTTGCTCTTTAACAAGGTCGATTCCGGTCACTTCCTCGGTGACTCCATGCTCAACCTGGATGCGGGTATTCATCTCGATGAAAAAGTATTCACCTTTCTTATCGACCAGAAACTCGACGGTGCCTGCACCTTCATAGTTGACTGATTTTGCCAGTTTAACTGCATCTCGTCCCATTTTTTTGCGAACATCGTCCGAAATAAACGGAGAGGGTGCTTCTTCGATAACTTTCTGGTGGCGTCGTTGTACGGAGCAGTCGCGCTCGCCCAGATGAATGATATTTCCAAATTTGTCTCCCAAAATTTGAATTTCGATGTGGCGGGGGGCATCCAGAAAACGTTCAAGGTAGACAGCGCCATTGCCGAATGCTTTTTCGGCTTCGGAGCGGGCGTTGGCGTATTCTTTGGTAAATGCAACTGCGTTGCGTGCGGTGCGCATGCCTTTCCCGCCTCCACCGGCAACGGCTTTGATGATGACCGGGAAGCCTATTTCTTTAGCGACGGCAAGCGCTTCTTTTTCGTTTTCAATGATACCGTCACTTCCGGGAATCACCGGTACTTTTGCTTTAACTGCCATTTCTCTGGCTTTTGCTTTGTCGCCAAAATTGGTAATTGCTTCAGCGCTGGGTCCGATGAATTTTATATTACAGCGGGCGCACTGTTCTGCGAAATCAGCATTTTCAGCCAAAAATCCATAGCCTGGATGGATTGCATCGACATTTGCAATTTCTGCCGCAGCGATAATGCGATCTGCTTTCAAATAACTTTGGTTGCTTGGGGGGGCTCCGATGCAGATGGCTTCGTCAGCAAGCTGAACGTGGAGGGACTGTTCATCGGCCTCAGAGTAAACGGCGAGCGTCTTAATCCCAAGCTCATTACATGCGCGGGCGATGCGGAGCGCAATCTCGCCCCGGTTTGCGATAAGAACTTTTTTAATCATTCAGATTAAGTTTTTTTAACTTTGAAAAGCGGTTGGCCGTATTCTACGGTATTACCATTCTCAACAAGCACTTCGGTGATAGTGCCAGTTGTTTCTGCGTGAATTTCGTTCATGACTTTCATCGCCTCAATGATGCAGACGACAGAGTCTGTTGTTACTGTGTCACTGATTTTTACAAAGGGAGGGCTTTCCGGCGAAGAAGCCCGGTAAAAAGTACCTACCATGGGTGACTTGACCACAAAAACATTCGGATCTTCAGCGGGAGGCTGTGCCGATTCGGCCGGTTCTGTCTTAGTGGTGGGGGGGCACGCGGGTGCTACGGGAGTGGCGGGAAGCTGGGCGGCGGCCTGGACGATTGGAATCTCACCGTTTTTGCGGCTAAGGCGCAGCTTGAAGCCTTCCTCTTCAATTTCAAATTCAGAAATCTCCGAGCGCTTCATTAGTTCGACGACTTGTTTGATTACTTTTAAATCCAAAATATTTGGTCTCCTTTTCTACAGGGTTAACTTTTGTTGAGCTAGGTTTTGTTTTATTATCTTTACAAAGAAAATTTAAGTTAGAGGCAAGTAAAGCTTTCTCTTATATGCAATGACTATTCTATCACTACTTTGTTTAATACCATGTAGAAGCTTAATAACAAAGTAGTGCTATGTGGCCCGACTTTTTTTGTAGCGGTAGCTGAGTTTGGTTTTCAGATTGAAAGTTATGCGTGCCGGAATTTTGTAGGGAGATAAAATTCTTCGGCAATGTTGCTTGATTGTGCGTTTAAGTTTTTGACGATCAATATCAATGTTTTCATTGAGGACGATCTCAGCAGCTACATTTTGTCCGGTAATGGCGTTTTTTTCACCATAGACACGGCAATCAGCTACTTCGGGTATCTCAAGCAGGATGCTCTCAACTTCCAGTGGGCTGACTTTTTCGCCGCCAACATTAATGATGTCTTCCCGGCGGCCGGTTATTTTCAGGAAGCCATTGGGGGACTGTTCGACGATGTCTCCTGTTTTGAACCATCCATCTTCTGTGAAGCGTGACATATCATGATTCAGATACCCAAGTATCTGAGTTTTTGAACGCAGCCATAGCTCGCCTTTGACTATTTTAAATTCGGTATCCGGATCATTGATTCTGATTTGGGTGCTTTGTGATGATTGGCTGACAGTT
>CAZTSB010000048.1:0-25132 GCA_964616435.1 uncultured Puniceicoccaceae bacterium
CCAACAGGCAGGAGGGCTTTACCTTCCTTTAGCCGCCTACGGTGAACTTTACTATGGAGCTCTGAAAGCGGGCAAGTCTCAGGAACGGTTCGAAGAACTCAACGAATTTATGCAGATCGTGACGCTGCTTAGCCCGAACCAATACACAGCACAGATTTACGGTGATATTCGCCTGAGTCTGGCACTGAAGGGCCAGCCGATCCCTGAAAACGATCTTTGGATCGCGGCCACGGTCAGGCAATATGGGATGACTGTGCTGACCGGTAATGCGCATTTTGAGCGTATCGAATGCATTGAGTTAAAGATGTTCGGCGAATAATCTGCTTTCCTTTTAGCTGCCGATGCTGTTTAGTACACGATCGTGATACACTAGGCTTTTGTCGTTCTTCAAAAAGCAGCGCGAGTAATGGTCACCCTTCTCCAACGACGCTAGAGTCATGAAACATTTGAGTCATGATCTATCAATGAGGTCCAAGTTTCCATAATATTTCAATCTTCAGCTGCTTCTGCGATATTAACGCACAAGCCGTCCTGGCCACAGCCACTCTTCCCGATGGCGGAGACAATAACACTCCCCGCATAGCCGAAGTCGAAAAGAGCGAGTACGCAGCCATATAAGCAAGGCCGATATCGAGCTGTCCGGAAGCTGTCACATCTTCCGCCATAGTATGTTAACATTGATACTGGAAAACGGAGCAGATATCCGTTTCATCCAACGGATGCTCGGCCACTCCTGTTTGGAAAGCACGGAGGGGTACACGCACGTGAGCGTCACGCAATTGAAGAAAGTCCACGAGTTGATGCACCCGGTCGAAAGCAAAGGGAGCTTGAACAAATCAAAAACAATGCCATGTTAAGCACTATGAACGCAGCAGAAATCATTCAAGAAATCGCACACCTTCCCGAAGCTGAACAGGGTAAGGTCGTTGAGTTTGTGGAAGCACTCAAGGGCACTAAATCAGTACGTTACATCGATAGTACTTCGGTAGAGAAGACCGCAGATAAGGTATTCCGCGAGCATGCGCCCTTGTTTGAAAAGCTAGCCCAGTAATGGAAGAACCACTGTTTTTACGTGTCGAAGACGTTGAGCAGCTACATGCTATGTCGTTGCAACGCTTTGGAGGCAGTGAAGGGTTGCGCCGACCGCAACGCCTTTGAATCTGCTGTTCATCACCCGAAGAATATCTTCTATTATGATCAGGGCGATTTGTTCGATATGGCGGCCGCTTACTGCTTCCATATCGCGCAGGCTCAAGCCTTCCTTGATGGGAACAAGCGAACGGGAGTTGCTGCCGCAATCGTGTTCCTCAATGAAAATGGCTATCCAATTACAGGCGACTCTATGCGCATCCATAAAGCACTGATTGCAGTAGCCGAAGGTGAAATGGGTCGTGACGACATCGCTGCCTTGCTACGTGAATTGACAGCCTGACTCTTGGCTGCTGTTGTATCGTTTTTGGCAATAGAAATGGTCTTGCTTTGAATGCCTACTGTGTTCACTTTAAAAGTACTTTCGATGATTGTGGTACAACACAAAGACATCGGTAACACATAAATGGCAATTATGCCATGGAAAGAAACCAATCCAATGACTGTACCGAGGAGGGACGACGGCACTCGAGCATAGCGAATACAAAAGAACGCTTTGTAACGCTTGCCCAGGCGGGCCGTTTTACGACAACTGACTTTGTGTTGTACTGGAGATGCTGAAAAGCTATCTCAATAAAGTCTCTTGAATATTTTAAATGCAGTCGATGCTTTACAGACTTAACATAGTTCACCACTGATTCACTATGCTAGACATCCCAATTCACACCATTCGCAAACAAAAGGTTATCTTCGATTCTGACCTAGCGACGATTTATGGCGTAACAACAAAAGTCTTTAACCAAGCCGTAAAACGCAATGAAGACCGTTTTCCTGATGATTTTCGATTTCAACTAACACAGGATGAGAACGATTCTTTTTTGAGGTCACAAAATGTGACCTCAAAAAAGAATCGGGGTGGTAGACGCTATATGCCTTATGTCTTTACTGAGCATGGAGCTTTGCAAGCTGCTAATATCTTAAAAAGTGAAAAGGCTAAGGAAATGAGCATTTACGTAGTTCGAGCCTTTGTCCATATGCGCAAGGAGTTGGCGATTTCGCAGGAAGTCCTGAAGCGGTTGGCCCAAATTGACAAAAAACTGCTGGAACATGACAACGTCATTGAAGATCTCGTCCACAATCTGATTCCGTTACTGGAAGAACCACCTCCGAAAGAAAAGCTTCCTTTGGGATTTAATCCATAACTGGAAGCGGGAAAAGAGGTTTAACTATGGACCTTCGAATAAGCTCCGTAGTGCATGGCAAGGAAGCAAAGCATCAAGTTCTTCCTTAGTTTTGATTTCTTGTGACGATTAATTTTTCACGGGTCATTGAGTGAAAGGTATAAGGAATGCCGCCGGTATCATGCCCGGATGCACTCCATCCGGCAAAGGGCATCCAGTCGGCGCGGAATGCGGTGTGCTCATTCAGCATTACGGTAGCTGCATTCAGTTTACTGGAAGCAAGTTCAGCTGTTTTGAGATTTTGCGTAAACACGGCTGCCTGAAAGGCCCAGGGAACATTGTTGGCTCGTTCGATGGCGTCTTCGATTGAGTCGTACGAATAAATAGCCGTTACCGGGCCAAACACTTCTTCACGTGATACCTTTGTTTCTGGCCCGGGCTGATCCAGAATCGTTGGCACATAGGCTGTTTTGGATAAAATGTTTCCGCCGGTAACGCACTTTGCTCCGGATTCGATTGCTTCCTTAACCCACTCATGCACACGCTCGACTTCTTTGGGATGAATCAGCGGGCCTACTTCAGTTTCCTCTAACTGAGGATCATCCACTTTGAGTGCTTCAACCCGAGACTTGAAGGCGTTAACAAATTCTTGGTGCACCTTTTTATCAACGAACAATCGCTGGGCAGACACACAAACCTGACCCGCATGATAATACCCGCCTTTAACCAGTCGACTGACGGCATCTTCAATATCTGCGTCCTTCGCAATGATAACCGGGGCCGAACCTCCGTGTTCCAGGGCACAGCGAGTGCCTGGAGCCAGTTTTGAGCGCAGCGACCAACCTACTTTTGCAGATCCGATAAAAGTGAAAAACGCAACCCGCGGATCCGTTACGACCTTGGTTGCAATCTCATTTGAGATCAACAAGGGTCTCGCCCAGATTTCCGGCAAACCGGCTTCTCTTAAAATGTCAATAAAGCTGAAACAGGAAAGCGGCGTTGCCGAAGCCGGTTTTACCGCTACAGGACATCCGGCAGCAACTGCGGGAGCGACCTGATGTGCGATCAGATTCAGCGGATGGTTAAATGCACTGACTGCCACAACTGGACCAATCGGCTCGATACGCGTATAGGCGCGATAGTCTTCAGTCGATGGTGTAAGTCCCATCGGTATTTCAGCGCCGGCGGAGTGACTCAGGGTCTCTGCCGCGCCCTTTACCGAGGAAGCCGCCCTATGTGCTTCGACCAGAGCATCCGCGTAAGGCTTGCCACCCTCCAGGGCAATCTGCTTTGCGAGTGTTTTTGCGCGTTCCCCGATGAGTGCCGAAGCTTTCTCAAGGATTTCAATGCGCTGACACTTGGGCAGTGGGCCTTGCTTCCAAAGTTGCACACTCTCTTTTAAATATTTCTCTGCGTCTGCAGCAGTATTATAGGGCAATTCATGAACGGGTTCACGTGTCCATGCTGAGTAAACGGTTAATGAATCAGACATAATAAAAGGGTTTGCAGAATTATAGCAGGCAGGTTTTTTTCTCAAGCTCCTCAATCAGAACGCGCTCATTTTCAGAGTAGTCAACCGGCAACTCGATCAGGTTGACTCCCTTGCGTGCAATGCAATCCTTTAGAGTCGGAAGAAAGTCTTCGGTCTTCTCAACACGCACTCCGTGGGCGCCATAGCTTTCGGCATAGCGGACAAAATCGGGATTTCCGTAGTCGAGACCCCAATTCTGAAAACCCATTCCGGCCTGCTTCCATTTGATCATTCCGTAGGCATTATCCCGCAATACTAAAACCGTAAGATTCAGTTGCAGACGCACTGCGGTTTCCAACTCCTGGGAATTCATCATGAAGCCCCCATCACCGCAAACCGCCAATACCGGCACTTCAGGTCTGATCAGCTTTGTCGCCATTGCCGAAGGAAGCCCGGCTCCCATCGTTGCCAGTGCATTGTCTAGCAATAGTGTGTTGGACTCATGAACCGGGTAGTTCCGGGCAAACCACACTTTGTAAATACCATTGTCCAGCGTCACAATCCCGTCGCTCGGCATGGCCTTGCGCACATCGGCCACAAAGCGCTGCGGGATTATCGGAAAGTCCGGCGCGTCATCTTTCTCGTGAATGTGCTCCCACACATCGCTACGCACACGCTCAAAAAAGTCCGTTTTATAATCCAGACTGGAACCAATCTGATCGCCCATCCGTTTCACGGATTCGGCAATCGAGCCAACGACCTCAAGCTGCGGAAAATAAACCGGATCAACGACCGCCGGAAAATAGTTTAGATGAATGACTTCCTTGCCACCATGCTCCATAAAAAACGGTGGTTTCTCGACGACATCATGGCCGATATTGATAATCAGGTCGGATCGATCAATGGCACAGTGAACGTAGTCTTTGTCTGAAAGCGCAGCAACTCCCAGGAAGCGCTCATTGCGTCCGTCAACCACACCGGCGCCCATCTGGGTGCTGAATGAGTAAAGGCCTGTTTTATCAAGAAATTCGCGAATCGCACTGCGAACCTGCTTGCGGTTGGCGCCTGCACCAATCAACGCCAGCGGCATTTTGGCCGATTGTATTTTCTTAACCGCCTCATTGAGCACACTGTCCTCCGCAGTCGCATACTTTCGAGTAGAACGGTTGAATAGATTTATTTCGTCCGTCTCCATGGCAGCAATATCTTCCGGCAACTCCAGATAAACGGCTCCCGGACGCTCAGTCGCCGCAATACGTACTGCCTCCCGAACCGTCGAAGTGATATTATTGCCATGCGTGATTTGCCTGGAAAGCTTAGTCAGCGGACGCATAAGTCCGACCACGTCAACGATCTGGAACTGCCCCTGCTTGCTATGGTAAATTGGCTTTTGCCCGCTAATCATGATCATTGGCATCGCACCTAGCTGTGCATAAGCCGCAGCAGTCACGAAGTTGGTTGCTCCGGGCCCCAGCGTCGACAAACAGACTCCGGGGCGCCCCGTGAGACGACCATATGTAGCCGCCATAAAACCGGCAGCCTGTTCATGACGCGTCAGTACCAGTTGGATCGACTTGGATTTGCGCAACGATTCCAGAAAATCCAGATTTTCCTCGCCGGGCACACCGAAGATATATTCGACTCCCTCATTTTCGAGGGCTTTGATAAAGAGGTCGGATGTTTTCATAGTTTTACTAACCGGTTGCACTAAGAGTGTTGAAGGCTCTTCATAGACCTGCGAAGTTTTCCATCACATGCAGGTCGTTTTATTTGATCTAACCCGGCGGCCAGGTCATCGGGCGTCCACCCAGAACGTGTACATGCAAGTGTGGAACGGTTTCACCACCGTCCTTGCCATTATTGATGACAATTCGAAAGCCGCCTGACAAATTCAAGGATTCGGCAATCGAACCGGCAGTATGGAGCAAGTGCCCGATCAACGCCTTATCCTCAGTCTGCATTTCTGCAATTCGTGGAATCACTTTTTTCGGAATGACCAGTAAATGAGTCGGTGCCTTGGGATCAATATCGTGAATCACAATGCACTGATCATCCTCGTGCTCGATTTCCGCCGGAATTTCCTTATCAATTATTTTTTCAAAGAGTGTTTTCATTTAGTTTTCTAGATTTACGGGTATATGTTTCGAGTAGCTTTCAAAATCACTTTATTACTTAGCGCGCTTCACACCGATTAAAAAAACACTAACTGTAACCGCGAGCTGGAAGTTGACCACGCACAAACCAGTTCATTGATGTAATCACACACACGATCGTAATTTTCCTGACGTTTTTTTGTCCAGTAGTTTCCTGTTGGGCAGACAGCCTCACGTAATCCCGTAATCAGTAAAAAGGCCGTGTGTGAACCGGCGATTTGTTTCATCCGGGTAATCAGTGACCGTCGAATCCACAGAGGACTAAATGGTTCTTCGGCTGTAGCATCCCAATGGACAAACGACCATTTTCGCTCCTGCTCTGAACCAAAGTGCAATCGGGCCAGACGGTTGGCACCTTCCACAAATGAAAGACGGGTAGCTTCCGAGCTCTGTTCCTTACTGCAGAAATCCAAAACTCGGCGAATGTGTTCGGCACGATCAGGCGTTGATGCACCGGTGTGCACAAACAACTCATTCAACGTACGCAACTGATCAATCGTGTTATTTTTTTTCATTTTCAGGCAGTGCTTTAAGCGCCGATATCTCGTCGACAAGTTCAGAGAGATCGCGGAAATCTTTGTAAACCGATGCATAACGCACATAGGCGATCTGATCCAGATGTTTAAGTCGTTGCATGGTATGCTCACCAATTGCCTGAGAGGAAACCTCATGATCGTATTCGCGTTCGAGTGCAGCCAGTACATCTGCCACCAACATTTCAATTTGCAGCATATCAATTGGCCGCTTTTCCACTGCTTTCTTCAGGCCTTTCAGCATTTTGGCACGATCAAAGTCCTCACGGCGTCCGTCACGCTTGATCACTTGAAGGTCGGCTCGCAAGACTTCTTCGATTGTAGCAAATCGATAGCCACAACTCAGACATTCGCGACGACGACGTATCGATGAATCGTTTTTGCCGATTCGCGTATCGAGCACCTTGGTCTCAAGAGAAATACATTTTGGACACCGCATTTGTAAGCTACTTGATTGCAGCAAACTACAGTTTTAAAAAGTTTTCAAGCAACTTTATGCCTTTCTGAGTCGCCAGTGATTCCGGGTGAAACTGAACGCCCCATATAGGCAATTCTTTGTGGGCAAGTCCCATAACCTCACCCTCGTCAGTCTCCGCCGTTATCTCCAGACAATCCGGAAAACTGGCCCGTTCGATAATCAGCGAATGATAACGCGTCGCTTCCATCGGGTTGGGCAAGCCTTTGAAAATGTCTGTGTCGCGATGCCTGACCGGCGAAGTCTTACCGTGCATGAGACGATCTGCACGAATCACTTTTCCGCCAAAATGCTGGCCGATACTTTGATGACCCAGACAAACGCCCAGAAGCGGCTTTTTCCCGGCAAATGCCGCAATCATCTCCAGACTAACACCTGCTTCATTCGGAGAACAGGGGCCGGGGGAGATCATCACCCGATCCGGATTCAACTCAAGCGCTTCTGATACAGTAATTGCGTTGTTGCGATAGACTTTCTGTTTCACGCCAAGCTGGCCAAAATACTGAACCAGATTGTAGGTAAACGAATCAAAATTATCTATAACCAGAAGCATAATTGAATGGTTAATTTCATATTTAAAATCTCATACTTCAGGCTTCAGACTTTCAGCAGCTCCCAGCACCCGGGAGACTTCCCGAACGTCCTTATCACCGCGTCCGCTGAGGTTACCAATAATTATTTGATCGGAGGACATCTCACTGGCGCGCCGCATAACATAAGCAATGCCGTGTGATGTTTCTAGTGCCGGTAAAATGCCTTCTACCGAGCAAAGCGCTTTAAACGCTTCCAGGGCTTCATGGTCGGTTGCATAACCGAAATTGATGCGCCCTTTTTCTTTATAATAGGCATGTTCCGGTCCTACTGCAGCGTAGTCAAGACCGGCAGAAACAGAATGCGTTCGATCAATCTGTCCCTCATCGTCCTGAAGAATCCAGGTTTTGGAACCCTGAAGCACACCGACTCTACCACCGGCAAAACGTGCTGCGTGATGCCCACGTTTAATTTCGCGACCACCGGCTTCAACACCGGTAAGTTTCACGTCCGGATCTTTTAGAAATGCAAAAAAAAGACCGATCGCATTCGATCCTCCGCCAACACAGGCAGCAACTTCGTTTGGCAGCCGTCCCTCCTTCTCCATTATCTGACGACGACACTCTTCGCCGATTACTCGATGAAAATCACGTACTATCATTGGGAATGGATGTGCGCCGAGCGCTGAGCCAATGATATAATGTGTATTGCGGACGTTGGTGACCCAATCGCGCATGGCTTCATTGACCGCTTCTTTGAGCGTGCGCTGGCCGGCGGTAACCGCTCGAACTTCGGCGCCGCACAAACGCATACGATAAACGTTCAACTCCTGTCGGCGCATATCCTCCTCGCCCATGTAGATGATGCATTCAAACCCCATTTTTGCACAAATTGCCGCAGTGGCGATACCATGCTGGCCGGCGCCCGTCTCGGCAATAATGCGCCGCTTTCCCATACGCTTTGCCAGCAGCGCCTGACCGATTGCATTATTTATTTTGTGCGCTCCGGTATGCAGAAGATCTTCGCGCTTTAAATAAATCTTTGCGCCTCCGCAGTGCTCGGTAAGCCTTTCAGCAAGATAAAGTGTCGTTGGCCGACCGGCAAATTCCTGCAGTTGAAAATCAAGTTCCCTTTGAAACAAAGGATCTTTGCGGGCGGCTTGGTACACATCAAACAACTCAAAAAGAGGCGTCATTAACGTTTCCGGCACATACATACCACCATAAATGCCAAAATGCCCGCGAGCATCAGGCAGACTTTCCGGAGCCATTTCCACAGGTGAGGTGTCAAGTTGCATAGAAAAACATCGCTACGTTGAGGCCGTTTTGTCAAGCTGACAAGTGCGCTTCAAATCTTTCAACGTCTTCAGGTGTATCAATCCCGATGGTTGCTTGATCCGTAATGCCGACGTGTATTCGGTAACCGTGTTCCATTGCGCGCAACTGCTCCAGTTTTTCAATGGTTTCTAGAAATCCGGGCTCCAGTGTTGAGAACTTATCTAAAAAGTCCGCGTCGTACGCATACAGTCCCAGATGACGATGACATGGGTGTGCTGCAAGCCATTGCTCGTCGACTGTTTGCCCGCGCGCAAATGGTATCGGTGAACGCGAAAAATACAGTGCCACTCCGGAGCGATCTCGAACCACTTTTACCTGATTTGGATTTTCAAAATCCTCTGGCTGCTCAAACGGTATTGCCAGAGTCGAAATCGCAATCCCCTCTCGAAGTCCTTCGGCAAGCGCGCGAATCTGCTCGCCGGTTACAAGCGGTTCATCGCCCTGGACGTTAATGACGGCAGACGCGCCGATGGATGCATTGGCCTCTGCCAGTCGATCGGTTCCGCTGGGGTGGTCGGCTCGCGTAAGAACCGCTTCAAAGCCTGCACGTTTCAAACAATCTCCGAGTTCGGCATCTTCCACTGCAAAATAAAGCGGGAACTCCGGAGCCACGGCACGAATGCGCTCAGCCGTCCAGAGGATGATTGGTTTGCCGCGAACTTCATGCAGTAATTTGCGAGGAAACCGACTTGATGCCAGACGCGCCGGAACAATAATAGAAGGTTTATTTGACATATCAGTATAACAAGCATCATAAAAAAGCTTCATGAACAAGCAAATCAGTGCAGTTGAAGCCTCTATTTTACGTAAGGATGAAGGAGTCGTTTTCCTTGATGTTCGAGAGCCGTCTGAGTTGACAATCTGTAACATAGAAGATGCGCTCCACATACCATTGGGTGAAATCCCCGATCGCTGCGACACACTCCCCAAAGATCAGCCTGTTGTTGTCTTTTGCCACCATGGTATGCGTAGCCTGAACGCTCAGAATTTTCTTACTTCCAAAGGTTTTGATAACATCATCAATATGCAGGGTGGTATTCATGCCTGGTCTTTAGACGTCGACTCTCAGGTTGCTCAATATTGATCTTTATTCGAAAAAGATTGTGCGCTTACGCCGAAACAGTAGCCTTATCGGGATGTTTATTCAAAAATTATCCCTTTTGTTTTGTCTGTCGGTTTGCTTGGTCTACGGCGCGCCCTCATCTGAATTTCGGACATTCACCGATGTTAAAGGACGTCAGATGGAAGCAAAAATCACGCGTGTGAGCGGTGAAGACATCTATATTGAGCGCAGTGATGGTCTTAGTACCAAAGTAGACATATCAGTTTTCAGCGAAGCAGATCAGGCATATATTAACAAATGGGCTTACGATGCACTTCTGGAAAGCGGCATTTTTGACGTTCGCTTCAGTAGCCAACGAGGCGATCGTAACAAATACTCAAATGGTGGGATCGAATACAACGAGTATAGTTTGCACTACGATGTCGTGATTACCAATAACGACTATGACAATGATTTTAAGGATATAAGAGTCGAATACCTGATTCTGAAATTTGAGGATGCGCTGGCTGCAAAGAAAAAGAGTCAAGGCTCCCTGCAACGTTTTCAGGGGACCGCATCTTGCAGCCTGATCAAGGCTCGCGAAGAAGTACGCGTCAGCACTGAAAAGTTTCCCATGATGGAAACCGAGTTAGAGCCTGGATTCATTTGGACGAACGGTGGAAAAGACAGCAGTAAAGATGTTGTCAAAGGAATTTGGGTCAGGATTTACGTAGGTGACAAACTTGCCCATGAAATCTCAAAGCCTGAAAATATGATGCGTAAAGAGTCCTGGAAATGATGGCTTTATACCAAATCTAAGAAGGTCTGAGAGATTTACTCATTATCCAAATCCTCATCGAAATCGCAATCGATTTGGATTTCGATGAGGATTTCGACCTTGGATCCATAGTCGCAAACCTTCCTAGAGATGGCTTTATTTGTTGTAGGATGATGAATACCTCGGGACTTGCCCCGAGGATCTTTATCCGGTCGTACGCAAACCACTGGCAATTGCATTAACCACCAGCAGCAGCGCTTCTTTGGTGTGTTCATCCACGTTCTCAGTCGATCGCACCTTTTCAAGTAATCGAATCTGCTCCCGGTGTAACACCTGAAGCGGCGCCTCGCGTGCCTGTAATGTTTTCCAAAAACGTGGACGACGTTGCGGCAATGGTCTTTTAAAAACTTTAGTCAACTGCTCCCGGGTCAGTTCGTACTCCTCCATGACATTGGCCAGAAACCGTTTGCGTATCGAAACGTCCTCTACCAGACCGGCGTAGGCATTCATCCACTTGGGGTCTGCGCTATTGAAACTACTTTCGATGTTGTAGAGCACATAGCGTAGGAAAGGGGTGACTTGCCATTGACTGCAGACAAAGTCGTAGTGATCCGGTGACTCTTGTTCCAGTTGGTTCAATGCAGCGCCGACTCCAAACCAGCCGGCAAGATAATAACGCGACTGGTTCCAACTGAACACCCATGGAATCGCACGTAAATCTTCCAGACTGGACTGTCCGGTGCGGCGTGAAGGCCTGGAACCGATCCGGCTTTGTTCGATAGCGTCAATCGGTGTTGCCTGACGGTAGAATTGCATGAACCCATCGGCATCAAGTAAGGAACGGTAACGCCGTTGCGAATATTGCCCCAAGTGAGCCACCGTTTCATTCAGTTGTTCGGATGAGCCCTCACGATATTTGTTCAACAGCTGAGAACCTAAAGTGCCGGCAACAAGGTGTTCCAGATTTTCTGTCGCTGTCGGGATTGTATTATACTTTTGCCCAATGACTTCACCTTGCTCTGTTAGCCGCAAGCCACCTCGTAGCGCTCCAGCGGGAAGCGCTTCCAGAAAGCGGTGCGTTGGACCGGCGCCACGCCCCACGGTACCGCCTCGACCATGGAAAAACTGCATGTCTACCTTATGGCGATCGCCGACCGCGATAAGTTCTTGCTGTGCCCGCAACAGTGCCCACTGACTCGCTAAAATACCGGTGTCTTTGTTGCTGTCGCTGTAACCCAGCATCACCATCATCCTGGGCCTGACATTTGCGTTTAAACTGCGCTGGGTAAACGGGTGCGACAAAAACGAATCTACAATTCCCGGCGCTCGTTCGAGATCTTCAAAAGTCTCGAATAAAGGGACCACCGGCAAGATACAATAGAGACCTTCTCCGTCATGTTTGGTTAGCCCGATTTCTTTGCAAAGGACATATACAGTCAGTAAGTCCGAAAGCTCACGTGTCATACTAATAATCAGCGCACCTACGGCTTTCGATCCGTTTTGATTTATTTTCTCTGCCACTACCTTCAACGTACGGCGCACTTGTGTTGCTTCGGGCGGCAGCTTAATTGAATCGTTCACCAGCGGTCTCGGATTTTTTAGTTCAGCATTTAGAACATCGATTCGTGCAGATTCGTCACCGGCGCCATATCTGCTGGCCAGTTCCGGCGCACCGATCTCAAGATGCTGAATCAATGCCTTTTCATAGTAAGCGCTGTTCTGGCGAATGTCGATTCGGGCCAGACGCAAGCCAACGCTCTCAACCAGTCGTAGCAAAGGTTGGATTTCAAATTTTACAATATTCTCGGCGCCGATGTCTCCAAGCCACGACCCCAATGTCTCTATGGCTAACTGAATATCCTCGATCGAGCGCTCTTCCAGGTTTCCTGCGAGCATCTCTACATAACTACACCAAGGCTCATGTTCACGAAAAACTCTACCATCTGCGTTTTCTACCAGACTTTTCCGCAACTCCTCCGGAGCAGGTGTCTGGCTGCTTACAAAAGCCAGCTTTGAAGCAAGCATGTGCAGTCGCTCCCTCAGAATCTCTATTGCATTTTTACGCAGTGTTTCCAGTGCATGCTCCGTAGTCTCATCCGTCACCAGAGGATGTCCGTCACGGTCGCCCCCAACCCATGAACCAAAGTGTAACAGAGGCATCTCCTGCGTATCCAAAGGTTTTTCATCCGGCCAGGATTGTTTCCATGCAAAACTCAAATTGGCATCCAACAGTGGCTGTACCTCCGGAAGCACCTGGGTCAGATAGTAAAGTAAATTGGAAAGCTCATCATCGATTCCGGGCTTGCGCGCAAACAATTCTCCGGTGAACCAGAGGCGCTCAATGAGAACATCCAGAGATTTATTTACCTGAATGTGCTCAAGCGGTGTTACACTCCGTTCTTCCTGCTCAAGAACCTCGATCAGCGCCCGATGAATACGCAACACTGACCAGCGTTTTGCTTCCGTCGGGTGTTTTGTGAAAACAGGTTCAACCTCAACTTTTGCAAGCTCTTCGCGCACGGTTTTTGCGGGAATGCCGAGTTCTCTGAATTGCTTGAAGTAGCTCGCCCAATGCCCTGACTCGGTTGCAGGTCCCAATGAATCTTCACGAATTCGACGCATGTAATTGGCAACATATTCCTCAGCGAGGTTTAATAATTGCAGATAATACGAGATCGCTTGTATCTGCGAAGACTCAAGCAAATCACTGCCTTCTCCGTTCTGAAACCTTTTCGCTATCAGATCAGCGGCGTTTTCTTGCCCGATGCGATTGAGCAGCTTAACGAGTGAATCAACCAACTGCTCATGGATGTGCTCCACTTTGGTAAGACCTTCTTCGATAAGCTGACTATAATTTTTCCTAACCTCCATAAATATTCAACTGAACCGCGATTTCACACTTATTTGCCGATCAAATCAAACGTGTAATCATTAAAATTTTATGCGCATACTTCTGGAGACTTATGCGCATACCTCTGAAGACTTGTGCGCATGTTTCTTTTTTTGCAGGCAAAAAAAAGACCCGCCGAGGCGGGCCCTTTGTAAAGAGTCAAATATCCTAAATTGTCAGGCTTACTCTGCAATCGGCGCTTCAATCGAACGATTAACTGCACCACTTGGCGTCAAAATCGTCGGATTTTGGAAGAGTGAATTTGCCTTCACATTGCGATAGTTTTGATTCGCAGGCGAACCACCTGGACTTAGCAAGTTTGCAGTTACGAAGATCAGCAGGTTGCGTTTGAGGCGCGTTTCGCCCTCAGAGCGGAACAAACGACCGATGCCGGGAATGTCGCCAAGGATAGGAACCTTGTCTTTAACTGTCTTTACTTCGTCTCGGGTCAATCCACCCATCACAACCGTAGCGCCATCAAATACAGTCACTTCTGTGGTCACCTCACGTGTGGAAAAGATTGGCTGATAAAACCCTGATGGAACAATGACTTCGGTGCCTCCCTGTATGGCAACGCTGGGACCTCCATACTCAACAAAGCCTTCAAATTCAGTTACACGTGGCTCAAGAATGAGGCTAATTGTATCATCATTTTCAACGTTAGGAGTTACTGACATTTCAATCCCTACGTTGCGACTAACGAAATCTTGTGGTGTACCCGCAGTAATAGCAATACCGGCTCCACCGGATCCACCACTGCCGTCAACACCGGCGGAAACTTCTGCCTCGATATCTCCATAACTTTCAGGGTAACGGAGTTCCTGTGCCACGGTGATCGTTGCACGTTTGCCGGATAATACTGTTACCTTAGGAGCGCTCATCAGGTCGCTGCCGGCTTTACGTGAAAGCGCTCTGATTGCGAAATCGATGTCGTATCCACCTACGCCCTCAACGGTACTGGTCAGGAAGGCATTAAAGAAATCATTACCTAAATCGACTGCATTGGAAATGCCGGGAGGTGAGACTGCTGCAACGGCGGCTCCACCAAGAGAAATCGAATTTGAGGAAACATCTTCGTCAAAGGCGGAAGCTATAGTACGTGGTGAAAAATCACCACCGGTACCTTCACCAAGAATAAGATCCTCATTGTCTCCAAAGCGCCACTGAATACCAAGCTCTTCCAGGTCACTTTGAGAAACTTCGAGGAATTTCGCTTCGATTTCGACTTGTTTGACTTCGTTGTAATTGCGCAGTATGACACGCATGCGCTCCAGGTTACGCGATGTTTGCGTGACGATAAGCTGCTCACCGTCAAACGCAAGATCAACTCCCTGCAGGTCAAAGTTTACACCTGCGCTTTGGAAGAACTTTTTGAGAGCTTCGGTATCGTCGGAAGCGCTTGTATCAACACTGGCTACAGGTTCAGCGAAAGGATCCGTGGAGGAAACGGAGCCTGAACCTCCCTCACGTATGCCAATCAGACGAATGATGGTTGCACGCGATATCGGAAAAAATTCAGTCAGCGTTGAGGCATTTTCATCAAGTGCGTCTGAAAAATCAACGGTTACGGCATCACCACCGACCTCATAGGAGAAATTAACCTGCTGAGTGACAAACTTTAAGATAAGGTCCAGATTCAAGTTACGCAGGCTGATGTTAACGCGTGGATTTCGTTCATTAGGATCAAACAATGGAACAATGTTAACACCCATGCCGGCTGGATCATACTCTACGGAGAGTTCGGAAAGTGTATCGATCACACGTGTCAGTTCCATTCCCGAGAAATTAACCTGTGGGATTATAATACGTTTCATCTGCTGAAGAATACCGCTTTCATCACCACCGTCTCTGTTGACTTCTTTATCTACATCAAACACTTTGGGACGTTCCCAGTTTTGATCTACCTCGGTAAGCATTTGCTCACGTGTTTTGTAGAAATTTTGTTTGTGAATATCTCCCAGGATTTCGGCAATGCGTGTTTGAAAAAGCTTGGCTTCTGCGTTGTTGGCGTCGCGTGCTTCGACTTCCTTGAAGGTCGTTGCAGCTCCGTCATAATCGCCATTCAGGTACTGAGCCCGGGCCCGGGCCAGCAATTCATTGATAACTGCACTTTGAGCAACATAATCCGGGCTGATTTCTTCGATTGAAAGCGCAGAAGAACTTACTTCAGGCACAGACATTTTTTCCTGCATGACAATGATGCTGTCTTTTGCCTGCTCGATTTCTTCAAGAACCGGCTTTGTCGTTGTATTTAAAGTTAAGCTAGCACTTTGAGCATCCAGGAGCATAATTCCATCCTCGTAAGCGCCCAGTTCAGCCAGTTTGATTGCCTCTGGAATGGCAGCGCGTGCTGCTTTGATTTTTGAATTTTGATCTGCTACCGCAGCTGCAACGACAGAATCAACAGAATTTGTTTCTACGGGATCTGCCTTAACGATCTTTTTCTTCTTCTTAACGGGCTCTGTTTTAGCAAGATCTTTCTTTTTCTCTTTCTTCTTCTTCTTTTTCTTAACGGGATCTGCCTTAACAGGCTCTGCTTTAACGACATCTTTTTTAACAGAGTCTGTCTCAACGAGCTCTTTCTTAGCAGAGCTTGTTTCAACAGGAGGGGCTGCTTCAACAGGAGCTGGTTTAACGGGGGCTGGTTTAACGGGAGCTGGTTTAACGGGAGCTGGTGTGTTTGCGCTCTCCGGACTGCCACCGATTTCCTTGTTTATGGAATCAAGCAAACGCTTGGCATTCTCATCTTCAGGAGCAATTTTGTTGAGTTCTTCAGCTTTTTCCTTCGCCAAAGCAAGATTTCCGGAATCACGTGCACGTAGCGCTTCCGCCATAAGCTGTATCTTTTCGGCAGCATTTTTAGCGCTCGCAACGGGCGAAGTGATAATGGTTAATATTCCAAGCACACCAACCATGAAGATAGTTGAGATATGCTTACGTATTGTGAGGTTTTTATTCATATTTAATTAAGCAGTTTTGCTGTTTAAAAATCAAAATCAAATACCTGATTAGTATTATTGGGCTTTGGTTCAAGCGATTTATTGGGGAGGTTTTTAGATTTATTGTTTGGTTTGATAAAGAGCTTTTTGGTTTCTGACTCGATATCATCACTTTCAAGTCTTCTGACGGTTACAGAGGATTCTTCAAGGTTTATTTTCTCAAGAATGTATTTTGCGGTGGCCGTTTTGAATTCGAAAGGTGGGTTTTTGCTGATTTTTATTTCAAACGATATGTCTTCTTCGGAACGTAATACCACAGTTGTGTTTTCCTTGAATTTGCGCTGACCATGGGTAAGGAATATCCGGCGTCCGTCTCGCAAGTCCAGAATCGTTACGATTGCGAGCTTGGTGATGCCGTTGGAGTCTTTGATGCGGTCAATCGTAAAATTATACACCGAAAATTCATGATCTTCGACGAGTTCGCCAACACGCACTTTGATGCGCTTTTTCTTCTCTTCGTCATATAGTAGCAGGACGCTCTTTCTAGCATCGTTAAAATCCTCTTCTACATAGCCTTCCAACTGAATACGATAGAGTTCGTTCTCCAGTTGGGAAAGATAGACGCCGAAAGGCATCGGTGGCAGATCATCAATCGGCGATTCAAAAATAAACGTGCCTTTTTCATCGATCCAGATAGCTGGCGGTGTAAAAACATCGTAAAGTTCACCCGGTGCCTGCTCTTCTGCATTTGGCCAGATCGCCGTGTTTTCGTCGAATGTGGGCACTGGTATCGGTTCGTACTGGTTGGAACCCGGTTGACCAATTTCAGCACGGGCAGTGGAAATTTTATTGAAATTGATCGCATAAAATACAAATCCGGCCAGTAGAGTCAGCCCACCAAAACCAAGTAGTAATTTATCGTATGTAAATTTCATCTTCATTCAGGAAAGATCCTCTTCCGGATTTGATGGTACGACCACTTCAATGAACTCAAGTGTTACAGTGAAAACAGACTCAATCTCAGAAATGACAGGTATTTTGTTGTCATCGCCATTGCTCACAAAATCAAACATCGCGCCCGCGTTATTTTGTAAGTTTGACTCAACACGGCCAACTTCAACACTGCGTACAACGACAGGCAACTGAAAGTACGCCAGACTATTCAGAAATTTGCGGAGCGTTGGCGTATAGCCGGTAAAGGTTATTTGAAAAGCAAGTGTATCAATCGCATCAGGAACACGCGCTGAGATCGCAGGATCTATTTTAAATCCTGTATCTCTGCCTTTCGGGTTTTCGAAATCTTCACGCTCTATCGATTGAATGCTGGTTGGGTCGGCGGCAATAAGTTTATCCAGAATGTAGCGTAATATCTGCCGTTGCTTGTCCAATTTAGGGACGATTTCACCCTCGGGTATAATCGTTGTCTTGTAGTATCTATCAAAACCGAACGCAAACTCTTCAGGAACTTTGATCGGGGCTGGCGCCGCATTAACATCGATATGACTTGCTACGCGCTTTTTGTAGTCGGAAATATAGCGTAATATGCTTGAGATGACGCTGACACCATCATCGCTGGTATTCAGGTAAGCCCCCTCTTGAAGTGCCTGATGGATACTTTGCAATCTTTCCTGCAATTCTTCCAGATTCGTTTCTGCTGCTCTTATGTTTTTTTCAGTCGGAGCAGGATTCGCATACATTAGAGCTTTTATTTGCCCACCCGCACTTGCCACCTGGAGTTTTGCTTCTGAGAGCTTCTTTGACTCAAAAAATGTAAGTACGGTCAGACCCAGAAACACAAGTATCGAGCCAATACAAAGCCCAAAAAGAACAGGGCTACGTTTTAACAAATCCATTTGAATTACAAGGGTTTAGCCGGATCTACCACCAAATTGATACTGAAGGGAAGCACGTACAACCCTCGATGCAAGTTGGTGAATACAACCACCGGTGAATGTGATGAGACAATGAATTCAGAATCTTCAAAGCTGGCGCGCAAGCTTTTTATCTGATTGGACAAGGCTCTCTGGTCGATACTATCCAGCCCGTTGACTGCCTCGCGTACCAATAGACGACCTTCCACTACTACTTCGTAGGAGGACTCTTCATCAGTCGTCAAATCCCGCACAACATTAAGCTTATCGATCCAGACATCTTCGGCCTGATGTAGACTTTTCTGCAGATCGGCAAAAAATCGGATCCAGTTTGATCTCGAATTTACCAAACCTTCCAGATGCTTGATCGATTGGCTGACGTTTTCCGCCTTTTCCCGATAAGAACGGATCTGGTTCTGCTTCATGATGAGTGGGCGCAACCCGGACTGGATCATTTCAACATTGTCGGAGTAAGCAGCATTTGCCTGCTTGTAGCTGAAAAAAGGCGCCAGGGGCGCAAGGGCCAAACAAGCCGCCGCCGTCAGGATAAGTGGCTTTTTCCGGCCAAAAGCCATTTCATTTCGAATGGCCTCAGGAAGCAGATTGACCCCGGCAGGACTGGAAACAATTCCCTGGCATGCCTCGCCGATGATTTCACTGGTCTGCAGAAGCAGCACATCCATTGGAATATCGACCGATCCTTCAAGGGATACATTTTGCAGTGGATCAAAGAAATCGACATCTATCTTTTGGGTCTTTGCAAGTTGTCCCGAAAGTCCTTTCAGAAGCGATCCCCGCCCATTTAACAGAATTCGCTTTGGCGCCGTGCCCCGATCCTGCCGTTTGTAATTGACGATGGAAAGTGTAATTTCCTGACTCATGCGCCGCATAAACGCTTCGCCACAACTCGTGAGCAACTGAACACGGGAGTCGTCATCCAGATGCTCGACTTCATTGAAAAACTTATGCTTGATCTGTTCCGCTCGGGCAAATGAACGTCCTAGACTATCTGCTATACTCTGTGTCAGTGCGTTCCCCCCCAACTGAATATTCCTGACAAAAAAGCCTTTGGCACTACGAAAAAGAAGATTTGTTGAGCGAGCACCTATGTTGACCAGAAGAACACCTTCATCCGTCTCCGGATAGGCAAACCGTAATGTGTTGTAATCCAATACCGTTGCAGCGCTTATCTTCTCAACCTGAAAGCCTGCCGCGATCATGTATCCGCATAACTGATTGACGATGTTGGACTTGGCGGCGATAAACAGCACTTCCGTTTCAACACTGTCATCACTGACGACCTGACTGTCCCAGACAACTTCATCCAACGAATACGGAAGATTCTGTTGCGCTTCGAAAGCGATGATCTGTGCGCGCTTTGACTCTTCGATGTGGGGGATATTGATGGTTCGGGTCAGTACCAGGTTTCCGGGAATGATCAAGGTCGCTGCGCCTGAAAAGTGATGCTCTTTTGCCAGAGTTTTTAAGGCATTGCCAATGCTGGGAAGAACCGCATTTTCATTGGAGATATCATAGACCAGATCAACTGTAACCAGTCGATCAATCTGCAGATTCCCATCGTCGATGGAAACTTCTGCCGCCGTCACCTTACTGGCTCCACAATTTACAATTAACCTTTTAGAAACATTCATGCGTGCAATCTGACAGATGCTTTACGTAAAATCCCACGTTACAATGAAAAAAGTAAGTCATGAAGAACTTATCCCCCGTTTTGTGAACCAAACCCCTTCTCCAAACGGTTACGTCACCGTCACGTGATCGAGGCATACTCATTCGGCTTCATCAAACCTTCCGTCTGCGAGCTGTCAGACAGACGAATCTTTAACAGCCAACCCTTTGAAAACGCATCCTGATTTACCAATTCAGGAGTTGCCTCAACGTCCTTATTAATTTCAAGAATTTCACCGCCAACAGGCATGTAGAGATCCGACGCAGCCTTAACGGATTCAACGACACCAAACACATCGCCACTCTTAAAACTTGCCCCAATTTCAGGAAACTCGACAAATGTAATATCTCCCAGGCTTTCCTGAGCATAATCTGTAATCCCAACAACAGCAGTGCCGTCCTCCTCCAGCCGGATCCATTCGTGGTCTTTGGTATATAAAAAATCTTCGGGTAATTTACTCATATATGTAATAATGTTTAAACTTTAGATAACATCCTTATTTTGGATATTCAGTTAAATATTCTTGAACAAAAGTATTGTTGTAAGTCAAGTTAGCGTCCGTTCAGGCTGTTGTAACTTAAATTCATGCACCTGCCTGTCGACTAAAAATGATCCTCATATTCATCCTGGCAATCACCTTTACAATTGGGATTTCGGCAATCTGCTCAATCCTTGAAGCTATGATTCTCAGCACCAGAACAGCTGAAATTGAAAGCCTCAAAAAGAAACACCCAAAGCGAGGCTCGAAACTGGAACGCTACAAATTAGAATTGGAAGAAACCAGTTCCGCCATTCTAAGCCTCAACACAATAGCCAATACACTGGGCGCGACCATAGTCGGCGGCCTCGCCGTAAAAATCTGGCCCGAGGACGCAAATGTTCTGCTCAAAATATCGACCATAATGGCCATCGCCATTCTGCTCTTTTCGGAAATCATCCCCAAAAATATGGGAGTCATCTATCGTCCGGCATTACAACCCATATTGATCTACCCGCTGACACTGGTTTGCTCCACCATGGCCCCTCTCTCAGGCCTTGTTGCCGTTCTCGTGCGCATTTTACTTAAACCAAGACAAACCAAAACGGACAAACAAGAGGAAATCTTATTACTCGCAGAAAAAAGCGCTAAAGAAGGTACGCTCACATCAAACAAGCACGAGATGATCAACAATGCGCTACGCCTGGATAATGTACTGGTCCACAAAATAATGACTCCGCGCACAGTCATTTACTCGATTGATGACACAGAAACCGTAGGTTCATTGATAGAGAAAACAGAACATTTGCCCTTCGCACGCATTCCGGTATACCACGAACAAAACGACAACATCACCGGAATTGTTCGTCGCCGTGACATCCTGGGCGCCAAAGTAAAAGGAGACGACCACCTCAGCATTTCAGAACTGGCTCACGAAGCGCTCTTCATACCGGACAATGCAACTGCCGAAGACGCACTACAAACCTTCCTCAAAAACCACCAGCAACTGGCAATCACCGTTGACGAATTTGGCACCATCTCCGGCGTCCTCACCATAGAAGACGTAATCGAAAATATAATCGGACAGGAAATCTTCGAAGACGACGATCCGGCAATTGACATGCGCGAACTGGCAAAACGTCGACAATACATAATGAAGCGTAAAAACCGCTAGCAAACAACCTTCACATTTTAGCTCCCAAGCCGACATTGCCGGAACCAATTTGAAATTTGAGATTTCAAAGAATCTCCGCCAAACATGAACGGATTTTAAAAGTAAGGTACTCATTCCCCCTTACCCGATGTCCTCAGCAAACGAACGCGCAAAATAGGTCAGAATCATGTCCGCTCCAGCCCTGCGAATAGCGATAAGCGACTCATCACGGCAACGTTCAAGATCCAGCCAACCTTTTTCCGCAGCCGCCTGTATCTGTGCATACTCCCCTGAAACCTGATACGCCGCTACAGGCAAATGCGTCCGCTCACGCACTTCACGAATAACATCCAGATACAGTCCCGCCGGTTTCACCATCAGCACATCAGCGCCTTCCTCCTCATCCAGAGCAACCTCAACCAGAGCCTCACGGCGATTGCCCGGACTCAACTGATACGTTTGCTTATCTAGATAATGCCTCCCGGCGCTCGCCGCACTGCCAACCGCATCACGAAACGGGCCATAGAAAGAAGAAGCGAATTTCGCCGAATACGCAATAATACTCGTGCGCTCAAAATCGTTATCGTCCAACAAGGCACGAATCGCCCCGACCCGGCCATCCATCATATCCGAAGGTGCCACAAAATCAACGCCCGCATCCGCCGCAAGAACCGCCATCTCCGTAAGAATCTCGACCGTGGCATCATTGGCCAGATCACCGGTCTTCGACTCGATTAACCCATCGTGCCCATGCACCGTATACGGATCCAGAGCCAAATCGGTAATCACCGCCATTTGGGGAAGTTCTGCCTTCAGCGCACGAATCGCCCGGAGAACCAAAGTGTCCGGATTCAACGCTTCACGGGCAGCATCACTCTTCAGTGAACTTGCCAGCTTTGGAAACAACGCCACCGCTGAGATTCCAAGCTGCATCAACTCCCGGCATTCCTTGAGCAACAACGGAATCGTCAACCGTGCAATCCCCGGCATCGACTCAATCGGTTCGGCAGCGCCCTCACCATCAATAATAAAAATCGGCTGGATCAAATGCTGCACCCGCAATTCCGTCTCACAGGCAAGGGCACGTATTGCAGGTGTTTGCCGCATGCGACGTGGACGACGGCTCAAGTTCAATCGAAAATCCGGACTCTCAGACATACCGCTTACAATGATAACCCACGCAGCTATTTCAAGCCGAAGAACACCTTGAACTTCGAATTACACCCCCAATTGCCCTGAAGACGATTTCAAACTTCACATGACACCGCCTACACTTCACTTTGAACAGTTTAAAAGCATTTCCCTTCACATGCCCATTCAACTATACGACACACTTAGCCGCACCCTAAAATCACTCGCACCGGAAAGTGGACAGCCATTGCGGTTTTACTGCTGCGGCCCCACGGTCTATGGTCCGGCACACATCGGCAACTTTCGCACCTTCCTCATCCAGGATGTTCTCCGCCGCGTCATAGAAGCCGGTGGCATAACCGTCCAACACGCACGCAACATAACCGACGTGGACGATAAAACCATCCGCCAATCCATCAAAGAAGGTATCCCGCTCAAAGAATTCACCGCCGGGTGGCTCGATAAATTTCACGCCGACTGCAAAGCCCTGAACATGCGTCCGCCCGAACACGAGCCCAGCGCCATCGATCACATCCCCCAACAGATCGAGCTGATCGAATCACTAATTGAAAAAGGGCATGCCTACACGACCGATGATGGCTCGGTCTATTTCCGTGTCAGTTCTTTCGAACATTACGGTCAGCTCTCACGCCTCAAACAACGCAAACTAAAGACCCAAGCCGAAACCTCTGCCGGAGAGCGCAACGACGCCGACGAATATGACCGTGAATCCGTAAGCGACTTCGCCCTCTGGAAATCCCGCAAGCCCGAAGACGGCGAAAACTACTGGAACAGTCCATGGGGCGAAGGCCGTCCCGGCTGGCATCTGGAATGCAGCACAATGATCCACAACACATTCAACGGCCAGACCATTGACCTTCATGGCGGCGGCACCGACCTCTGCTTCCCCCATCATGAAAACGAGATCGCGCAATCTGAATGCGCCTTCAGACAACCCCTTTGCAAACATTGGTTCCATATCGCTCACCTGATGGTCAATGGTGAAAAAATGTCCAAAAGCCTTGGCAACCTCTACACCCTCGACGATTTGCGCAAAAAAGGCAGTCACCCCATGATCGTGCGCTATGCGCTCATCGCCGGCAGCTATCGCCAGCCACTCAATTTTACCTTTGACAGCCTGCACGCCGCCCAAAGCGCATTGCAGCGCATTGAGCGCTTCACCGAATCCCTTCTCGCTCTAAGCGGCGAGAGCAAAGACACCTTTAAAACTTACATCGTAGCCGACGCACCGGACGACTTTGGCCGCCTCACCAAAGCATGGGAAGCGCTCTGCAATAACCTAAACACTCCCGCCTGCCTCGGCGCCCTTTTCGGAATCATCGGCTCCAATCCCGCCGCATCGATGACTGCAAACGAAGCTCGTCAACTACTCCGATCACTCGGCACGCTACTCTACGCCCTAGGCCTGCAACTCTTCACCGAAGACGAAAAACCGGACGACGCACCTGCCGACATCCTCGCCCTTGCACAGGAACGCTGGGACGCAAAACAGGCAAAAAACTGGAGCAAAGCCGACGAACTCCGCGACGTATTACTGGCAAAAGGCTGGCAAATCAGCGACAAAAAAGACGGCTTCGATCTCAAACGCCTGTAACCGGGTTTCAACTTTAAATTAGGAATTATAGCTAAGCTTAGAATTACTTTTACACTCAAATGACGTTCTTTCTTTGGTAAAGAGGTAGCGCTGGTGCGTCCTCGCACCGCATCGAATGCCCGGCTGCTCTGATTATTAGAAGCTAATTCTTAACTCACGATTTAAGAATCAACGAAAAACGCGTCACTCGTACAAAAATCCCTTTGGGTGACGCACTTTCCGAAAAACTTAGCTTGTATTCTAACTCAAACAACTCATATCTAATACAAGAAGGTCTGAAAGATTTACTCATTATCCAAATCCAAATCGTCATCGAAATCGATATTGACTTGGATTTCGACTTCGATTCAAAGAAACGCAGTCTATGTCTAAAGAAAAAAAACACTGATTCACGGGTTCGGTTTATCAGTGCCCTAACTCTGCGCAACTACTCAAAGCGTACGATTCAAAGCTATGTCGGCTGGGTCTTTGACCTTGCACGTTATTACATGCGGGCTCCTTCAGAGCTCAGTCGTAATGAACTTCAGGATTTCCTCTACCATCTGGTGTTGGAACGTAATTTATCACCGAGTACCTGCAATGTGGCAATCAACGCGCTGCGTTTGTATTATCAACTCATTGAAGGTGTTCCCCGAGACCAGTTGGGACTGATGCTGCCGCGTCCTCGCAACGGCTGGCGTCTGCCATCGGTGTTGAGCACGCGTGAAGTCGAACGTTTAATCGCACACGCTCAGCAGCCTCATCATCGCACGTTTTTGATGACCGTCTACGGCAC
>CAZTSB010000049.1:0-20619 GCA_964616435.1 uncultured Puniceicoccaceae bacterium
GCACCGTCCCCGGTGCGCACCAGCGTCGTGTAAGTCAGAGCGCACAAACATTCGATGCGGTGCGAGACGCACCTGCGCTACCTCTTTACCAAAGAAAGGACATCATTTGAGTGTAAAAGTAATTCCAAGCTTAGCTATAAATTGCAATTAGTCTTAAACAGTTGCGCCCCCACAACTGGAGCCTTGTCCAGCCGTGCAGCCGTAGCAATGATTATCTGTCTTGATTGGAAACTTCAACCAGTCTTCCAGATCAAGGTCCCAGATGAAAAAAGGTTCTGCCGCTTGCGTATGGTGCAAACCCAGTTGCTGATTAAAGTCACAATCGTACACACGCCCTTCCCAATCGACACTGATCGTGTCCCGACACATAAGCCCGTCCACTGAAGCGGGATTAAAATGCTCTAGCAACAACTGCATGTAATCTGCATAAGCATCTTTGCGCTTCAGATACGATGTAAAGCGAGCAATCGGCATATTTGCAATCGCATAGAGCCGGTTAAAAACAATGCCAAAATGCGTCTTCAGCTCGCGTTTGTAATCCGCTTCAAGAAGACGCTGCTCCGGTGGCAGACTGGCTCCAACTGGATTATATACAAGATTGAGCGCTAATTCAGGATCGGTTCCATAACCCAAAGCATTCAAAGTCTGAAGCGCCTTTATGCTAGAGTCGAAAACGCCTTCGCCACGCTGTTCATTGACATTTTCAGGACTGTAACAGGGCATCGAAGCGACGATCTCGATTTTGTGCCGGACATAAAAATCGGCCACCCACTCATAACCTGGCTCATTGAGAATGGTCAGATTACAGCGATCCATAACACGCTTGCCCATCTCGCAAATACGCTCGACCAGATAGCGAAAATCCGGAATCATTTCCGGTGTGCCTCCGGTAAGATCCACGGTCTCAATAGATGTATCCTCCAGCCAGCCGAGAATCTGATCAATCACTTCACGCGTAATGATCTCCTTACGATTTGGCCCGGCATTTACATGGCAATGGATACACGTAAGGTTGCAGAGTTTCCCGGTATTCAACTGCAAAATCTTCGGCGCTTTACGCGTAAGCTTCAGATTACTTTCAGATAATCGAGTAACGAACAAAGGTAAGGTCTCTAATACACTGGACATGCGCATAAGAAAGCAGGAAAAAGTAAAATATTCCCCTGTTCAATAAATAAGCAAAAAAAAGAACCTTTCCATTCCTATGCCTATAAAATTTTATTTTGTCTCATTTTTCTAAAGACCGACACTTTTGCAAAGCAGCACTTTTCATATTGTTTCTCTCTAAGTAGTGAGCAAACTTCTATTTTTTCCTTTCGCAATATGCACCCAATCATTTTTCAAGGCCAACCTGCATTTTCCGACTTCCGGCTGAATGCCCTTTTGAATGAATTCAATAAGGCAACTCCAACCGTCTCTCAAATTGACGCCATCGCAGTTTATTTCATCGAAACCGTAAAAAACCTTGATTCGACCACAACAAAGCGTGCCTGCACACTCCTGAATGCGCAACCTGATTTCACCCGAAAAGACGGGTTCTTCGTCACACCGCGCAAAGGAACCATCTCCCCCTGGTCCTCCAAAGCAACCGATATTTTCCGCAATTGTGGACTCAAAGACGTTATTCGCGTCGAACACGGGATACATCTGCAACTCACTGACGAAAACGGCAAAATCCTGAGCCTTCGGGAGCTGAACACAGTAGCAGGATACGCACTCTACGATCGAATGACCGAGGCGCTCTATGAAGACGTATCCGATTTCTTTCGCCATTTTGAGCCTGCTCCGCTCTGCACAATTCCGCTAATGGACGAAGGACCCGGCGCTCTTGAAAAAGCTAACATTGACTGGGGCCTGGCCATGTCCGAACAGGAAATCGACTATCTGGTCACGGCCTACCGAAAAATCGGTCGCGATCCGACGGACGCCGAACTGGTCATGTTTTCTCAAGTCAATTCCGAACATTGCCGCCATAAGATCTTTAATGCCGAATGGACGGTTGATGGCAAAAAGAGCGACCTCAGCCTCTTCCGGATGATTCGCAATACGCACAAACTGAATCCCGGCGGCGTGCTGGTTGCCTATTCTGACAATTCAGGTGTATTCGAAGGATTTAGCGGCAACTGGTGGGAGGTCGATGTTTCAGGCTCTTCAAAGACCTATCGCAAGACTCCCGGTCAACTCGACATCCTTTGCAAGGTCGAGACGCATAATCATCCGACCGCAATCTCACCCTTCCCGGGCGCGGCAACCGGAGTCGGCGGTGAAATTCGCGACGAAGGCGCCACCGGCATCGGTGGCCGTTCAAAGGCTGGCCTTTCAGCGTTTATGGTTTCTAATCTTGAAATCCCGGAATATCCGCTCCCCTGGGAAACCTTCATCGCCGAGCATCCAAAACGCCTGGCTAGCCCACTGGAGATCATGCTTGAAGGGCCGATCGGCGGCGCAGCATTTGGCAACGAGTTTGGCCGCCCGCAACTGTGCGGCATGTTCCGCACACTGCAACTCGTCCACAACGAAAAACACCGCGGCTACCACAAACCAATCATGGCCGCCGGCGGCATGGGCAACCTCAAGCGGGAGCATGTAACAAAAAAAGACATCCCCCCGTCTGCCCTTATCATTCAACTCGGTGGCCCGGCGATGAAAATCGGACTGGGTGGCGGCGCAGCCTCCTCCATCGGCGCCGGCGCTCAATCCGAAAAGCTGGACTTTGATTCCGTACAACGCGGCAATCCGGAAATGCAACGCCGCTGTCAGCAAGTGATTGACGGCTGCATTGCCCTGGGTTCTGAAAACCCGATACGCTCCATCCACGATATTGGCGCCGGTGGCCTTTCCAACGGCCTTCCTGAACTGGTCGAAGCCACTGGCGGACACTTTCATCTGCGCAACATACACAGTGAGGACAGTTCGATGAGCCCAATGGAAATCTGGTGCAACGAATCGCAGGAGCGCTATGTACTCGCCATCCTCCCTGACCATATTAATGATTTCGAAGCTCTCTGCACCCGTGAGCGGTGCCCCTTTGCGATTGTTGGTGAGGCGACCGACGACGGACAACTCGTGCTTGAAGATTCCCATTTCAAAAACCAGCCCATTGATATGCAAATGGGCATACTGCTGGGCAAGACGCCCCAAATGCATCGAACGGCAACCCGCCTGCAGGAGACTCATGAGGCATTCGATGCTACCGAAATCAAATTGAACGAAGCGATTGGACGCGTACTCCGTTTCCCGGCAGTGGCCAACAAGACGTTCCTTATCACCATCGCCGACCGCACCATCACTGGCATGGTCACCCGCGATCAGATGGTAGGCCCCTGGCAAACGCCCGTTGCCGATGTAGCTGTCACTTCAACCACAATGGAAAGTTACACCGGAGAGGCAATGGCTCTCGGCGAGCGGACGCCAATAGCGATCCTGGATGCTCCGGCATCCGGGCGCATCGCCATCGGTGAGTGCCTCACCAACCTCGCATCTGCCCATGTCGGCAAGATCGGAAATATCAAACTTTCCGCAAACTGGATGGTTGCCGCCGGTGAACCCGGCGAAGACGCAAATCTCTACGATACGGTCAAAGCCGTTGGCATGGAACTCTGTCCGGCACTCGGCATTTGCATCCCGGTTGGCAAAGACTCCATGTCTATGCGCACTCGCTGGAAAGACAGCTACGGCAAGGATCATAAACAGGTCTCCCCGCTCAGCTTGATGGTCACCGGATTTTCCAGTGTTGAAGATGTCCGCAAAACCGTCACTCCCGATCTAAAATCCACCGGCAGCGTTTTACTGCTCATCGACCTGGGCAATGGTCAAAACCGTCTCGGTGGATCTACACTTGCCCAGGTTTACAACCAGATCGGCAGAGAAACGCCCGACCTGGACAATCCCGAACAATTTATCGGCTTCTTTAATGCCATTCAGGAACTGCTCAGCGAAGACCTCCTGCTAAGTTATCACGACCGCAGCGACGGCGGTCTCTTTGTCACCCTTACCGAAATGGCCATCGCGGGGCGCAAAGGGATTCAAGTGCTTCTCGACAAGATTGTTGAAAAGGAGTTAGAAGACGACAATCCAAAGTTCGATGCTCAACGCTCAAAGTCCAACGTTCTCTCCGCACTCTTTGCCGAGGAACTCGGCGCGGTTATCGAAGTCGACAAAACCCAACTGGCTGCGGTTACAGCAATCCTCGCCAAACACAAAATCAACGCTATCAGTCACTTGATTGGCAATACCACCAGCAATAAAACACTGACCCTTCTGCTCGACCACAAAGCGCTCTACACAGAATCGATCACCACGCTCAACCGCATCTGGTCGGAACTCACCTATCATATGCAGGCCCGGCGCGATAATCCCGACTGCGCCAAAGAAGAGTATGACGCCCTGCTTGAAGATAATGGCGGTCTGATCACTAAGCCCGCTTTCGGTCTCGATGAAGTAGAATCATTTCAAGTTTCAAACCTCAAATCCCAAATTTCTGAAGCTCGCCCCAAAGTGGCGATCTTCAGGGAGCAGGGTGTCAACGGACACAACGAAATGGCCTTTGCCTTTGATCGCGCCGGTTTTGAAGCCATTGATGTCCACATGACCGACCTGCTTGCAGACCGAATGGATCTCAATGACTTCTCAGGGCTGGTCGCCTGTGGCGGATTTTCCTATGGCGACGTACTTGGGGCGGGTTCCGGATGGGCAAAAAGCATTCTCTACAACTCAAAACTCAAAGACAGGTTTGCAGCATTTTTTGAGCGGCCCGGCACATTTACTCTGGGCGTCTGCAATGGCTGCCAGATGATTTCGCAACTTAAGGATATTATCCCCGGCGCCGAGCATTGGCCTCAATTTAAGCGCAACCGCTCTGAACAGTTTGAAGCCCGCTTCGTCAATGTGGAAGTCTTAAAATCACCCAGCATCTTCTTCAGCGACATGGAAGGTAGCCAGTTGCCAATTCCCGTTGCACACGGAGAAGGACGAGCCGATTTCAGTCAGACCGGCAATCTCAAAAAATGTCTCGCAAATAACCAGATCAGCATGCGCTATATCGACTACAAAGGAAAGCCCACAGAAACCTATCCCTACAATCCAAATGGCTCACCCGATGGCGCAACCGCTTTCACCACCAGCGATGGACGTGCCACTATCCTAATGCCCCATCCGGAACGCTGTTTCCGCGCCACTCAAATGAGCTATCGCGCACCTGACACATTTAAAAGTGAAGCAGGCCCATGGTTGAAACTCTTTCAAAATGCACGCCGATTCCTGGCGTAAGTCTGATACATTTGAGTGAATGTAGTAGTGGCATCCTGCTCGCACCCTTATCCGCATGAATCAATCGGCTAATAAATCAAGGAATTTCATGACAACACCCTCCAGGATATTATTTTACTTGCCAAAGATTTCATTCTACTATTTCGAGTCCGATACACAAAAATATATTTAGCACTTGATTTTAGCATATTCGATACGCTGTTTTTCTTATTGCAATTGATATAGTCAAAAATGCTAAGATTTTCGAAGCAATCAGAAAAAAATACTTATGAAAAAAGCACTACAGGCCATCGCACAATCCTGGAGCTTACTTAGAACTCGTCCTTCACTTGCTCTCCCTTTCGTTTTGTTTGCTTTGCTTGAGGGAATAACGCTCCACCTTCTTTTTCTTGCTCCCCAGGAACCATTTTCCAGGTTGCTGGCACCTCCGATCGCCCGTTTTTTTGGCGAGCAAGCTATTAGCTACCCAGGGCACATTTTGATGCTGCCTCAATTGTCCTACTATTATAAGGTAGCTCTAGCCTTTCTGCCCGGTATGTTCATAAGCGCTTTTTTTATAGGATTGATTGGGGATATTAAACTCGACCGCACCACTTCGCTGCGACGTCATATAAAAGCACCAGTTCACCGTTTTTTTGCGCTCCTTATTATTTGGGGTTTAGGTATGGGAGTACTAAAACTGTTCGAGCTACTGTATGTGCAGGCGATTGGCTGGAGTGATTCTCAAGGATACCTTACTACTTTGCAGTATCTGATTTATTTCTTATCTGTTTGGTTACAGATTCTGTTTATTTATTCCCTCCCTTTGGTCATATTAGCAGAGCAATCTCTGTTCAGAGCCCTGATCGGGAACTTCCGCTATTTGGGCCGCCTTTTCGTGCCCACGACAATATGCGTCTTTCTATCTGCGTTTATTTACCTGGGAGTTTATTTTTTCGAAAAAGACATTGTCCAGCTGGCCGCTCGAACTACACCGGAAATTATTGTAGTTATTCTTGCTGCCGGCATACCCGTTACCCTGATAATCAATCTTTTGATGACTACGGCTACCACTCTTCTTTTTATTGATGAACAAAAAACGGACTCTCAGGTTTCTATTGTTATAAGTAAGGAGGCATCCTCATGATTAAATTATCGCTTTATTCTCTGATTACGTGTCTTTTGTTTGTTCTGTCATCAGGGTGTTCCTTTGACCCACGTTACGAAGCTGAGAAAGCTTATTGGCATGCTCGAAAGTTAGATCGCACGCTTCACAAAGAAAATCCGGATGGTCTGAAAGAAGAGCACTATGAACAGATCATTGCGGCTCTGAATAAGGTGAGTGTAAAAGCGCCGTTTGAAATTCTGGCCGCCCAAGCTCAGTTTCAGATCGCTCAAATTTATCTTGGCCTTGAAAAAAGAGAACAGGCACATGGTATTTTAAAAGAAACGTTTTTCAGATTTTCAAGCAGCGAAAATAAGAAGGATCGTAGCAGCGAAAACGTTGCTTCCCAAGCTTTATTCTGGAGTGGTCAACTTTACGAACAAAAGGGTGAGATAGAGAAAGCACAGGAAGCATATATGACTGTAATGAAAAAGTACCCTCTTACCAACCGTGGCCTTCAGGTTCCTATATATATTATCCAGTATTATAAAAACCAGGGAGATATGCCAAAAATGAAAGAGGCAAGCGCCAATGCTCGCTCTCACTATAAGGACCTGATCGAAAAGTATTCGGGAACTTCTATCGAAGAACAGATTCAACGCTACTCTTTGCAAGTCTATGCGCAAGAAGAAGCCTGGGATGACATTCTGGATTTCTGGGACACTGAAATCAATACTGAAATAGAACGCTCCGGAGTAATTCGGGCCAAGGTTGCAAAAGCTAACCTGCTGGCTTCCCAAATGAAAAACCTTCCCGAAGCTGAAGCAATTTATAAAGATCTGATTGACCAGTATCCATTTGAGCCGATTACTCCATTTCTTAGAGTCCGGCTGGGATATCTTCAGAGTACAGCACTCAACACTGAGGAAGCCCGCAAAACATTTCAGCAAATCCTTAATGATTTTCCGGAAAACCAGGAATTAATTATCCAAAGTCGCGTCGGACTGGCTTCGGTCGATGCCAGAGAAGGAAATTACGAAGAAGCTCTGAAGCAAAATATGAATCTTTTTGCCGAGTATCCGAACCATCCCACTACCCTCAAGATTCCTTTTACAAAGTACCTTTACTATAAGAGAACTGGCAAAGAAGAAAGTGAAGTTGAGCAAGCTCTGGAAGAGGCAATGAAAGAGTATTCCTCTCGTTGGGAGCGTGGCGGATATGGCAATACCGATCAAATTGCCGGGCGACTTCTCTTTGTGAGCCTGATCCAGAAAAAGGAGTGGGATGCGGCTGCGATTCACCTAACATCGTTTAGCAAACGATTCCCTAACGACCAACGTTTTGCTCAACTTTCAAAAGCTCTTTACTGGAAAAGCTCCAGTAATCCGGCACAAGCGCTGCAACTCTTTTTTGATCCTTCAAGCGCTTCGCCTCTTTTTGAATCTGAAGAATCTCCTGTACAAGACATTGAAGAAACCTTTGTAGATCCTATGGATCTAGATCAACAATGAACAAAACTATTCTAGTCTGGGGCGGCATTATCACCACACTTCTATTCTGTGCCTATTACCCGATTATCGAACCTCTGTTGCAGCGCTTCGGAGCCAGGGATTCCTATTATTCCCATGGTTATATGGTTCCTTTTGTCTCTGCATACCTCGTCTGGCGTAAACGAAAAGAACTGGCAGCCCTCCAACCTCAGGGATCGTACTGGGGGCTTTTCCTGATAGTTGTCGGACTTTTTATACATGTTGTAAGCTATTTCCTGAAAATCAATTTTGCATCCTATGCCTCCTTCCTCATTGTTCTTTTCGGTATGTCTCTCTTCCTCGGAGGCTGGAAGATTACCAGAGTACTACTGTTCCCTCTGATTTTTTTAATTTTCATGTTTCCGCTTCCCAGAGTGGCCATCCTCGGCATTTCTTTCGAAATGAAACTACTCGCCTCAGAGATCAGCAGTTGGCTGATAAACTTGATGGGGATTGAAACATCGGTTTCAGGATCGAGGATTTTTTATCCTGGAGGGTTTGTACTGGTGGGAGACCCCTGCAGTGGATTGCGCTCTCTAATATCCTTCCTTGCGCTCGGTACTGTTGTGGTTCAGCTAACTTCAGGAAACGCTTGGAAAAAAAGTATTTTGTTTTTTTCAGTGATTCCAATAGCGCTGTTTTCAAATGCGATCCGTATCATAGTCCTGACTCTGGCAAGTTACATTTACGGTAACCAGATAATAGAAGGATTCTTTCATGACTTCATGGGTATCATGGTTTTTATTATTGGTTTCATTGGATTAATCACCCTGATGAATATTTTAAAATGTCACCTTTCTCTCGAAACAGCCTGATCGTCACTTGCCTGCTTGCCCTTACGGTCGCAATGCTTTTAAAGATCCATGCCGCCTCGGCAAAGGTTCCCCAGGACCTTGTCGATCTGTCGGTAGTGCCCTATGAAATCGATTCCTGGAAGGGGGAAGACATTCCAATAGATCAAAGCGTATACGAAATCCTTGAGACAGAAGATATTCTGTCCCGAAGATACTTTGATGAGTCCGGCTATTCATTAGCTTTGTTGATTATTTGTGCGGAAAACAATCGCGACAGTTTCCATCCTCCAGAAATTTGTTACGTTGGCTCTGGAGTTCAACTCATAGATAAAGGAGCAGAGACGCTGAACTTAAACGACGGTTCTTTGTTGGACACAACAACATTTGCGGTAAAGGCAGATACCTATACGTCTAAAGTATGGTATTGGTTTATGGTTGGCGACAAAATCATAGCCGACCACTACTGGCAACAGCTTCATATGTTAAAAGAAATGTTCAGCAAAGACCAGGTTCAGGGCGCTATGATTCGCATATCCGTTGATGGAAATGACGAGCTCGGAAAAGAAAAAGCCAGCCAGTTTGTTTCAGGTTTGATACCTCATCTGGACGATATTTACTGATATTCAGAATATTCCATTTTCTAATGCAGAAGTGCTGTCGGGCAAACATCTTTCTTGTGACAAATCAGAGTTACACCGCATTATTATAATCGTCTTTGCTCTTGTGAGTGTCGGATGCGGTGAAAATTCTGACCATCTGAGCGACTTTATCAGCGATGGCTGTTCACTCTTTCCGGATCGTTCGCTAATCAATAACGATGACTGGTGTGAATGCTGCATGGAACATGACATTGCTTACTGGCAGGGAGGCACCAAAGCACAGCGTCTTACAGCCGATGAAAAACTTCGTAATTGCGTATATCAAAAGACCGGCAACCAAGCTCTTGCAGAGACGATGTATCAGGGCGTTCGGTTTGGAGGCAGCCCCTATTTTTACAACTGGTACCGCTGGGGGTATGGCTGGAGCTATGAGCGAAAATACCAGACGCTTACCCTGGACGAACAACGCATGGTCAGTGACAAGCTAGTCAAATACTTCGGACAAGCCAAAAATAGCGTTTCACCATGTGACTGAACAGCGAACACTAATTATTCAACGTTCGATGTTCAAAGAGTCAATGTGTACACTGACTGCGTCTGCACAGACGATAGTTACGGACATGGGCAGTTGCCAGAAGGAAGCCTCCCAGGACATTTACAAACGTTGTCGGGTTAAGATGATTTCTTAACTCTCCATGTGTACACTGCACGCACTGCGCACTATGTTGAGACAGTTGATTTACATGAAAAGCAGACTCATACAATGAGGTTGCAAACAAACATGCCAGACCGACTGTACAGAATACCATCACAAATCTATCTCGATGCTTTCGACAGCCAAGAAACACAGCAAGGCTGGTTGTAGGAAGTACAAAAAAGAGCATCCATAAGTGAAAGTCCTGATGAACCCAAAAAGTCGTCGCCAAGATTGGAAATAGGACAACCAGCAGTGGCGTAAGCAAACAATGGATCGCACAGATGACTGACATACTAATTGCAAGCGAGTCCAGCCATCCATGTGAAGAGCAATGTGAATTTGAAGTACGGGCCATAATTACAATTGATCTTCTCAATAAATACCAAATGTCAACCCGTTACAGTAAAAATTCAGATTCTTCGCTGTTTTCAATAGATTCATCTGAATTCTAACTTCATTTTGTGCAGCGATTCGGCATTGTTGCATTTAAGTGCCTTTAGGATTGGACTTTGTTATAGATATACACTCTTTGAAATGTTTCCAATATGAAAACAGCGATTTACCCAGGTTCTTTTGACCCGATCACAAACGGACATCTTGATGTAATTGGCCGCGCGCGGAATATTTTTGACAAAGTGGTTGTTGCGGTCGCAAACAATTCAACGAAAAAACCACTTTTTAACGATGAAGAACGCATAGAATTAATCAGAGCAAATGTGAACGATCGCCCGGGGATTGAAGTCATTGCTTTTGACGGTCTGATCGTTGATCTTGCCAAGCAATTGAATGCAGTGGCGCTGATCCGTGGATTACGAGCAGTATCGGACTTTGAGCACGAGTTTCAGATGGCACAGATGAACCGCCATCTGGATGAAACGATAGAGACTATTTTTCTGATGCCCAACGAACGCTACTTCTTCACGAGTTCGAGTCTGGTAAAGCAGGTTTTCCAGTTTACAGATCGGGAAAAACGTCTCGTTCCTGCAAATGTTCAGGCTGCACTTTCCAAAAAGTTTGAGCATTCAAAATAAGATGGCCGCAGATACCGCAACCGCAACAAGTGCGGCAACCCGCAAACGCACACTCGGGATTATTTTCCTTACCCTATTTCTGGACCTTGTCGGATTTTCGATTATTTTCCCGCTGTTTCCGGCAATGCTGGATTATTATTTACCGAACAGCGCAGGCAATGAGAGTCTTCTCGGTCAATTGATTGAGCCGCTCTTCACCCTTGCTGAAAGTAGTGGCGCCGAAGACCCAAGATTCATGGCCGCTGTACTCTTTGGCGGAATCCTTGGGTCCTTATACTCAATCCTGCAGTTTATCTGTTCACCGCTCTGGGGAGCTTATTCAGATCGCATTGGACGGCGTAAAGTCCTGCTGATCACGATTTCCGGGCTGGCCCTCAGCTACGCCATCTGGTCTCTGGCGTCATCTTTCTGGGTGCTGGTAATCGCACGTATACTTGGAGGTGTCATGGGCGGCAATCTCTCGGTGGCAACTGCAGCGGTTGCTGACTCCACAACGCGGGAAAAACGCTCGAGCGGACTAGCGGTTATCGGCATTGCATTTGGGCTCGGATTTGTTGTCGGTCCCGGAATCGGAGGCTTGCTGGCAAAGATAAATCTGCTGGAATATTATCCCTTGCTGGAGCGTTTTGGAATCAATCCGTTTTCCATGCCGGCGCTGGTTAGCTGCATTCTGGCGCTGGTAAACCTCGTCTGGATAACGACCGGTTTTAAAGAAACACTGCCACCGGAAAAACGTGGTAAACACATACGCAACAAGAAATTTTCAGTCTTCCGTATCTTCAAAAGCACATCTCCACAGACCAACCGCACAAACCTGATCTATCTGGTCTACATGCTGGCATTCAGTGGAATGGAATTCACCTTGACCTTCCTTGCGGTTGAACGCTTTAAGTTCACACCGACGCAAAACGGAGGCATGTTTGTATTTATTGGGATTGTGCTGATTCTGGTCCAGGGAGTCATCGTCCGACGGCTGGCGAATCCGGTTGGTGAAAAAATTCTGGCCACAATGGGCCTTCTTTGCGGCGTCTTTGCCTTTCTGTTACTTTCCATTGCGGTTGATCTTGGGCTTTTCTTTGGCGGACTTGCACTGATGGCGTTTTCTATCGGTCTGACCTCTCCGACGTTGAGCGCGCTGGTATCACTCTACACTAGAGAAGCTGAGCAGGGAGCGGCTCTTGGCGTATTTCGTTCAGCGGGTTCACTGGCCCGAGCAATTGGACCTCTGCTCGCTGCATTTGCTTTTTTTGCCTGTGGATCAAAAAGCGCCTACTTTTTTGGAGCAATCATTGTTGCCCTGTCACTTTTTATGGCCTTAAAACTCCCCAAACCAGACAAATAAGTTAGATACCGTGAATTCTGATATTGATAAAATGCTAATTCAGCTAATGATGCTCCATTTTTCCGAGAGTTCTATTTTCAAAAAACCTCTCAATTTAACCTACACACAAGCTATAATAACAAATTAATCTATCCGCACTATGCCAGTAGCTACACCCAAACAATATGCAGCCATGCTCGACGCCGCCCAAAAAGGCAACTATGCCTACGCTGCGGTCAATGTCACATCCATTGTCACCATCAATGCTGCCCTTAAAGCTTTCGCGGATTCAAAGTCTGACGGCATTATTCAGGTATCCACAGGAGGCGGACAGTTTGCTTCCGGTCTGAGCGTAAAAGACGCAGCTTACGGCGCCGAGATACTGGCCGAAGCAACTCATCGACTCGCAGAAAAATATGACATCCTGGTCGGACTCCACACCGATCACTGCCATCCGGAAAAAGTGGACAGTTTTTTGAAACCACTCCTTGAAGTTTCTCGCAAGCGCGTTGCAGCAGGGGAAGGCCCACTCTTTCAATCTCACATGTTTGACGGCTCGGTTGTATCACTCGAAGAGAATCTTAAGATCTCCAAAGAACTGCTCAAAGAGTGTGCAGAGCTTGGTATCATTCTCGAGGTCGAAGCCGGTTGTGTTGGCGGTGAAGAAGATGGCCACGACACTTCAGGTCTTCCCGCTGAGAAGCTTTACACAACGCCTGAAGACATGGTTCAAGTGTACGAAGCCTTGCATCCGATTGGGCGCTTTATTTTTGCAGCAACTTTCGGCAACGTACATGGTTCTTACAAGCCGGGAGCCGTACAGCTCAAGCCAACAATCCTGCGCGATGGTCAGAAAGCAGTTACCGAGAAGCACGGCGACGACGCTTTCATGGATTTGGTCTTCCACGGCGGCTCCGGCTCTGCACTCGAAGAAATCCGCGAAACGCTCGACTATGGTGTAATCAAGATGAACATTGACACCGACGCGCAATACGCATTTACCCGCCCGCTTGTGACCCATATCTGCAGCAACATCGACGGCGTGTTAAAAATCGACGGCGAAGTCGGCGATAAAAAGACCTATGATCCACGCAGTTACCTAAAGAAATCAGAGGAAAGTATGGCCGCTCGCCTGTCTCAGGCAACCGAAGACCTGTGCTCCGATGGGAAAACCATTTTTGGCGAGGTCTAACACAGCAGACCCCAAGGCGGCTGATTTTTTTAGTACCTTACTTCTAAAATCCATGTACGTTTGGCGCAGATTTGTAAGACTAGGTCGACCACGAAGCAGCAAAGCCAGCAACCTAAGACTGAAACACTGAAAGCTTAGAAGACGCTATTTTCTAACGTAGAGCAACTGAGGCTCAGAGTTTCAGCAGTAAGGAGGAGAATAATATATACAGCTCCCGGTTATGTAACTGAAAAGCTATTCAAGACCTAGCTTCTGCCGGCCTTCTTCAGAAATCATGTGCGGCGTCCAAGGCGGATCCCATACAATATCAACCTGTGCCGATGAAACATCCTTCAGGGCCTCAATCCTTTCTTTCGCATCATTCGCAATCACTGGCCCCATCCCGCAGCCCTGGGCCGTCAATGTCATTTTTACATTCACTCCGCGCTTGCCCGCATCATCCGGTTCAGCGATTCTCAAATCATAGATTAGCCCCAGATCGACTATGTTTACCGGTATCTCAGGATCAAAGCAGTTTCGCATCGCCTCCCATACCTGTTCTTCGCTAAACGGTTCATCGCCCTGCTCTGCATCGGCGTCCTGAGCAGCCTTTTCCAGTTCCAGCTTTGCTGCTTCACCAAGCGCATCCCAGTCCTGGCCAGACAGACGAAAAAGGCCGGAATTTGTCCGTATGGTCACCGTGCCGCCAAGCGCCTGTGAAATTGTGACACGAGTACCTGCCGGAAGCACCTGCTCTTCACCGGCAGGAATAATTGTCGCAGTCGTATCACGAACCAAAGTAAATTCTTCATTGGAATCCATGCTTTCACAACAGCCAGAAAAATGTTCACTGTCAATAAACCACTCTTTGGACTTCGAATATCGAATGTTCAACGTTCGAAGAGTTCTTCGTCTAGAAATCATCTCCCAGTGCAAAGTTCACTCCTTCAATTTCTGCCAAAGCGCAGGCATCCATCACTTTCACGATTTGCTTATGGGATACTGCATTTGCCGGAGCGATTGTTACGATCGCCTCGACCTTGTTGGCAGCGCTGGCCTCACGAAATCGAGTCAGCATGGTAGCCAGCTCGTTTAGACGAAACGCATCGGGACTATCGTACGGATAGTCGTTGACGATCACCTGCCCGTTTTCACGAATTTCAATTATTTGCTCATCCGGCAAATCCAATGGCGTCTCCTGCTCGACCGTACCCGGCAGTTGAAAGGACAGATCCGCCTCCTGTCGCTCCAGAGTCGAAGACACCATAAAGTAAATCAGCAGCAGGAACACGACATCAATCATCGGCGCGATGGGAACGCCCCCCTTGTTTTCAGATCGCTTTTTCAGTCGGGCCATTTGCTTATCTTAGTTGATAGGTAGCATAAATTATCTCATGGGCGCCCACCTCTGCACAGGCACGCAACACTTTCTTGATGGACTCATAGTCAGTCGCCTGATCAGCGCGCACCTGGATACGCAAATCAGGATTTGACGCCAGAGATTCCTTTATCGATGCCTGCATCTGATCCAGTGTTTTCGGCTGTGCGCCGACAAAAATCTGCCCCTTCGCATCCAACGAAATCGTCCCCCGATTACTCAAATTGTCCGGCACCTTGCCGGAAGCGGATTCCGGCAATTCCAACTTCACACGTTTATCCGCCTGCGCCAGAGTACTCACTGTCATAAAGAATACCAGCAGAAGAAACACCATATCAATCATAGGCGTCATCGGAAAATCCTCTTCGGGCAAACGTGCGGATCGGCGGCGGGGCATTAATTATGCGTATAACGGGGTTATTCTAGGGCAGCTTCAAAACTTCAAGCTTGTAGGGTAGATAAATAAACACAATTTAGTGCGCAACTAACACTTGCAATCATTTAAATCACATATTGTGTTCAGAGTTTACTAAACATTAATTGCCAGAGTAGCTCAGTGGTAGAGCAGAGGACTCATAAGCCTTTGGTCGGCGGTTCAAATCCGCCCTTTGGCACCAATTGCAAATGTATTATAAAATCGAGGCAACGGCATTTGGCTTTGTAGTGAGGTTCAGAAAGGCGAAAGTCTTTATATATTTGCAGCAGCAGTGAAGCCATGAACAAAGTCCTGATTCAGTTTGCTCATCCGGCCAAAACGCGCTCAAAAATGAACAATGTTCTTCTTGCCGCAGTCGAAGAACTCGAAGGCGTAACAGTCAATGACCTTTACGCCTGCTATCCGGATTTTCTGATTGATGTCAAAAGGGAACAGCAGCTCTGCGAAAGCCACGATATTATTATCTTTCAGCATCCTTTTTACTGGTATTCCACTCCCTCAATCATGAAGGAGTGGCTGGATCTGGTACTACAACATGGTTGGGCCTATGGTTCGAAGGGCAAGGCCCTGCACGGGAAAGTATTCCTGCAGGCAATTACCGCAGGGGGTACTGACAGCACTTACCGGAAAGACGGCTACAACAAATTTACAGTTGTAGAACTCACATCGTCCTATCAGGCAACAGCCAGATTATGTGGTATGACATGGCTGCCTCCTTTTGCCGTACTGGGTATTCATCAAGGTTTGGCCGATGAGAAGAAGCAGGCCTATGCCAACGACTATAAGCGCTCGGTAATTGCGTTGAGAGACGGCACGCTTGATTTGCAGAAAGTGCAAGAGGACCCCTATCTTAACAGCAACTTGAACGCAGCAGCCCGGTAGATTTAAGCGATGGAACAATTTCTCCTTCAGCTATTCATCTTTCTGGCAGCCGCTGCAATTGCTGTTCCGATCGCCAAACGATTTGGGCTCGGCTCGGTGCTGGGTTATTTGATTGCTGGCATCGCCATCGGTCCGTTTGGGCTGTCTTTGATCGATCATGTCGAAGATGTCATGCACTTTACCGAATTCGGCGTGGTCATGATGCTTTTCCTGGTCGGACTTGAACTGAAACCATCACTACTCTGGCAAATGCGCACACCGATACTTGGCATGGGAGGCATGCAGGTGATTGTCAGCAGCATCTCTATTAGCGCAATCGCATTGATTTTTCTTCCATGGCAGCAGGCTCTGGCTATCGGCCTGATCCTGTCCCTCTCTTCCACTGCCCTTGTCCTGCAAACCTTGCGAGAAAAAGGTTTGATGAATACATCCGGCGGTCGATCTATTTTCTCCGTACTACTTTTTCAGGATCTGGCGGTTATACCGATGCTGGCGCTGCTTCCTTTTCTGGCTACAATGACGCACCATGAAGAGGGTCATTACAATGAATCCGCGTTAATGGACATCAGCGTCCTACCGGGCTACCTTCAGTCTGCAGTGACTCTACTTGCAGTACTTGCAATATTCCTGCTGGGCAAATTTGCGAGCAGGCCCGTTTTTCGAACGATTGCCAAAACACAGGTCAGAGAAATATTCGTAGCAACGGCGCTTGCTCTCGTAGTCGGCATCTCTCTGATGATGACGGTTGTCGGCCTCTCGCCTGCACTCGGAGCCTTTCTCGCTGGTGTCGTACTGGCCGACAGTGAATACCGCCATGAACTCGAAAGCGATCTCGACCCGTTTAAAGGTCTGCTCCTGGGCATCTTTTTTATTTCCATCGGCGCCAGCCTGAACTTCACACTGATTGGAGATAAACTTCTACTGATTGCAGGAATCACAACGGTGCTTATCGCTCTAAAATGGATTGTTCTTATTGGAACTGCTTCGGTATTTGGCGTAGAGAAAAAAGAGCGATCACTTTTTGGTGTCTATCTTGCACAGGGAGGAGAGTTTGCCTTTGTGCTGTTTCAATTCTCAAAAAACAAGGGCATTCTGACTGATGAAACGATAGATCCTCTGATCTCTGCTGTGGCAATTTCCATGTTTCTGGCCCCTTTGCTGTTTCTGATCTATGACAAGCTAAGTGCCGGAACGCAAGACACCGACGCAACCAGGCAAGAATCGGACATAATCGATTATAGCGGGCACAAAGTTATTCTTGCCGGATTTGGACGATTAGGCACCGATGTAGGACGATTTCTCATTTCCGCAGGCATCAAACCGGTCATTCTGGACAATAACGCCACAAATGTAGATGTACTTAGGAAATTCGGATTCGAAGTCTATTACGGCGACATTACACGACTGGACTTACTTGAAGCAGCCGGAGCCGCCGAAGCTGAACTTCTCGTAATTACCATTAGAAATATCGAGAAATCGAGAGAACTCGTTGAACTCGCTGCCAAGCATTACCCGCATCTAAAAATTGTGGCAAATGCAGCAGATCGCTCGTCTGCTTACAACTTGATGGACCTGGGAATCAAAAACATACACCGGGAAACATTTGGTAGCGCGTTGACACTCGGCAAGGACGTATTGCAAGCCCTGGGATTCCATCCTTACGACGCACACCGGTTAGCGCGCCTTTTTAGAAACAATGATGAAGCCATGCTACCTGAACTGCACAAAATCCATCGTGAGGATAAAGACAAATACATATCCACATATCAGAAGTACAACACGTATCTCGAAGAATTGCTAAAACTCGATTCGGAATCAAACCCTGCTGAAATCGACAAAGCATGGACAGCCTTAAATCCCGAAAAGTGATCAGCTCCTACTCTCAGAGTGATAAAGACGTACTCTCTCAGGGAAAACTAAGGCTCAAGGGAATCGCACCCTCACCTGCTCTCTGATACCAAATCTAAAAAATTTTGATCTATTTACGTAGAAGTGGCTTCCAGCCGCTTATTTTGTTATGGACCAGCGGCAAGATGCCGCTGCTACATTCGCTCAATCCTTTTTGGGAGTGTCGGACTTAGACGGCAATCTCTGCTCATTCTCAATAAGTCCGCCTTAAAGCACCCTCAGTCTCAACTCAATGAGTACTTCCTTCTTTGAAATTAATTCTACTGTACCCTGAGGTGCTTAATTTTCTAAGTCCGACACTCCCCGAAAGGTTTGATCTATTTGCGTAGAAGCGGCTTCCAGCCACTCATTTTGTTATGGCCCAGTGGCAAGATGCCGCTGCTACATTCGCTCAATCCTTTTTGGTATAACATAGTTTCCAACGAGAATATACTGTATTTGTCTTCCACTTTCTTCAGGCAATGAATAGTCGCCTCGCTGGGAAGGATAAGAAGCCAGTTGAAAAAGAATATCAGTGAGTTCTTTCTGCTTTTTCTTTGGAAGGCCTAGTAATGTGACCATAGCCCTGGAAGATTGTAGTCATTCACGTCACGATGCCTCTTAATCTAAATGAAGTTCTGACAATCGGGTCTTCTGCCCCTGGTCCATCTCATCCATGATCCGAGTTCTTTCCTTTTTCGCTTCATCGGTGGAATGGCGTAAACGAAGCAGGTATGCGGAAATGGATTGCAGCTCTTTGTCAGACAACTGAGATAGCTTTTGCTTAATTTTCCAGTTCTATTGAAGCGTCCATGTCAAAACGATCATCGCTCTTCCTCTAAAGGTCAAGACTGTCTAGCTATCAATTACAACCACAACCGATCTTTGTTCCACAGTTCTCTAGCACCCACCTGATGCAGTAACGACTTGCTTCAAGTCTTTCGGTGCAGCAAGGTTGAACGCCAGCACTTAGCAATTATAGCTAAGCTTGGAATTACTTTTACACTCAAATGATATCCTTTCTTTGGTAAAAAGGTAGCGCAGGTGCGTCTCGCACCGCATCGAATGTTTGTGCGCTCTGACTTACACGACGCTGGTGCGCACCGGGGACGGTGCCGCGCTACCAATGCACAATCTGTTCAAATAATTTTAGGCTTAGCAATTAACTTCCAAATGTATACGACTATGAACTACTATTTAATACCGAATACGCTTGCTGATGACGGCAGCTACATTGCTCGCGTTGTGTCGGGTAAAGTTTATACTCAGGGCGACCTGATTGATCTAATACTCAGTGAACGCAATATAATCAGCAGGCCCGACCTGGAGGCTATGATGGCTGCTCAGGAAGAGGCGATCGTCAAAATAGTCCGGGAAGGCAACTCACTGCACCTGCCCTGGGTAAGGTTTAGCTATGGCATGAAAGGCCGCTTTGCAAAGATCGGCGCAAAACGGAACCCAGACGAGCATCCGCTGGAACTCAATTTTCAAGCGGGCAGTGTTCTGAAAGATACCGTTTCCGCAGTCGAACTGAAGCGTATCCACGCTCCCAACTTTGGCGCCCGGATGATACGTTTTGTTGACTATCAAAGCCAGACAAGCAACACAAAGCTGACTCCAAACGGCATGTTTGAGATCATTGGCGAACGCCTACGCATTGGCGGGGATCAACTCGATGAAATTGGCCTGTATTTACGCGACCGGAATTTAAAGGAAACCAAAGTATCGCAACTATTAGATAACGAACCCACTCACATCAACGGTAAACTGCCTGCCGATTTGGCTCCCGGCATTTATAAGGTGGTGATCCGTACGCAGGTAGGTACCAGCGGCAATCGTTTTTTGAAAGAAGCGCGTACGAGTGTCAGCAACTTCGACCTGACAGTTGAATGACCGAGGAGCACTGCAACACCCTTACCGACACTTACTACAAGCCTGCCTAAGGAAGTGACCCCTTGCACCACCGTGCAAGAGTGCGTTGCACGACCGTGCAAGGGGGTATTGCACAACCGTGCAAGGGAGTGTTGCACGACCGTGCAAGAGGGTGTTGCACAGTCGTGCAAGGGGGCGTTGCACAGTCGTGCAAGGAGTCACTTCCTTAGGCGCGAAGACCTCAGGTGTAGTACTGGAGAGGTTAAGGTAGCGCTTAGGCAAGTGATCCACGTTAGCTTTCAAGCATAATTCAATTCAAATACGTAGCAACACGTCGAATAGAAAAAGTAGAGCAGGTGCGTCTCGCACCGCATCGAAGGTTTGGGCGCTCTGGCTCACACCAAATAGAAAAAGGATTGAGCGAATGTATCAGCGGCATCTTGCCGCTGGTCCATAACAAACTAAGCGGCTGGAAGCCGCTTCTATAGCTAAGCCTAAAGTTATTTGAACAGATTGTGCATTGGTAGCACGGCACCGTCCCCGGTGCGCACCAGCGTCGTGTAAGTCAGAGCGCACAAACATTCGATGCGGTGCGAGACGCACCTGCGCTACCTCTTTACCAAAGAAAGGACATCATTTGAGTGTAAAAGTAATTCCAAGCTTAGCTATA
>CAZTSB010000050.1:0-4348 GCA_964616435.1 uncultured Puniceicoccaceae bacterium
GCACCGTCCCCGGTGCGCACCAGCGTCGTGTAAGTCAGAGCGCACAAACATTCGATGCGGTGCGAGACGCACCTGCGCTACCTCTTTACCAAAGAAAGGACATCATTTGAGTGTAAAAGTAATTCCAAGCTTAGCTATAAAGGGCTGTCGCCACGTGTTTATAAACAGATTCAATTTTGGGTAAAACTGCGTCCTGGCAGTATTTTTGACGATAAGAATCGAGTGCTCTGGTCGCACGCTCCAATGCCTGATTCGGTTGTTGAGCAAAGTCTATCATGGCCTTAGCGAGAGCTTCAATCGAGCTGATTTCGACCAGGCTGGCGGTTGTTTCGTTAAGTACCTCACTCGGTCCTTTTGTGCGCGTTGAAATAATCGGAACCCCCCGTGCCATCGCTTCAAGCATAACGATTCCAAAGGGCTCGTCCAGAGAGGGCAGTACAAATAGGTCAGATTGATCCAGTGCAACGGTTACATCATCGATCCAGACACCAAGCTTAACGGTATCTTGGATTTTCAGTTCCTTTGCGAGCGACTCAAGTGCAGCGAGTTCTTCTCCCTGTCCGCCGATCGTTAGGCGAGCACTCGTACCGGAATCCAGCAGCGCCTTAAATGCGTGCAGTAGAATGTCGAACCCTTTCTTTTTGACATAGCGGCCGTAGCTCAGAATGTGAATCGGGGAATCCCAGGTATCGCGTATGTTTTCAACAGGGCGAACTCGGGAAAAGTTGGGAACCACCTCGACACGATCTTCAGGCCATCCTTTTTCAAGTACGTGTCGCCTTTGATCCTGTGTCGTGCAAAAAAGAGTATGAACGTATTTATATCTCTTAAGGTCTACGTAATTATGAAGCTTTGCGACGACTGGTACACCTGCGAGCTTACCAGCATGACCTCCATGCCAGGCAGCACGTTTTAGCTGTGTATGAACGATCTCCGATTTGAATGTCCGTAGCTTTGCCGCTATTTTGCGCGGTGTAATGAAGTCCCATTCACTGCCTGCATTTACCGTTTCCAATCGGATGCCATCAATGTTTTGCAGTAACTCAATCTTCGAAAACTGCTTGTGGCAAATCGCCTGAACCTGATGCCCGCGTTCAGCAAGCGCCAGAGCCGTGTCAACAAAAGAGCGTTCCGCGCCACCGAATCCTTTTGCCAGCATGATTTGAGAAACTCGCATAATTTTTAATGAGAAGTTAGTTTCTTACAACCAAACATTTATTCAATGAATCATTTGTGATAATTCGGATCGACTTAGTGGTAGGAGCGATAACGATAATCATTCATATATGCGCATTCTCCACTCTGATAACCTGATGATACGTCGCTACGGGCATTTGAAAGTGTCCACGGGGCGGAAATTGCTCAATGGCATGATTCGCAACAACTGGAAGGTCTGCGAGTACAGCGAGCGGGATATTGCAAAATTTGAGGCTCCGCTGGGGATCAAGCCGTTGGGAATTCGTGCAGCAAATAGGCGGTTTATCGAGACCTTTGAAAATTTTAAGCCAGATGTTTTGCTAATTGGGCATAGCGATTTGCTCACCAACGAGACTCTGAAAACAATCAAGCGTATCGCTCCGTCGGTGCCGATTATTTATCGAAATGTCGATCCACTCTGGCGAGAACGTAATGTAAAAATGATTCATCATCGCAAGGAAGTTGTTGATGCGATCTTTGTAACTACCGCAGGGGATCCGCTAAAGCAATTTTTAACCGGCAGAAATATTGTTGGTTACATACCGAATGCAACCGACTCGGCGATAGAAAGCTTTGATAACTCGACCAGGACAGAATTTGAACTAGATCTGATCTATTGCGGGCGAGGTAATAAGTCAGATGATCGTTATCCATTGATTTTAGATCTACATAAAACACTCAAAGATAAATTGCGTTTCGAAACATTTGGGATTTACGGAAAACCGGGAGTTTATGGACAGGGCTACGACCACTTGCTGGAAACCAGCAAGATGGCACTGAATCTGAATCGTCGTGAAGGATGGCCCTGGTACTCATCTGATCGTATCGCCCATATCATGGGTAATGGTCTGCTAGCATTTGTTTGGGACAAAGGCGATATGCGTCATTTTTTTACCGATGAACATGTGGCTTTTTTCAAAGATCAAGAATCTTTGTTGGAACAAATCGAGCGTTTTCAGAGTGATGATGTATTACGTCAAGCCGTTGCTGCAGACGGACGTAAATTCTATCACGAAAATTTTTCCGGCCAGAAAATTGTCAGCTTTATGGTAGAAACGGCTTTGGGCTTACCTTACTCGCACGAATATATCTGGAAAGATGCCGTCTACCGATAAGCCAATCATAATTCCTAATTCTCTAGCACACTATCGGACAAAACTGTGAATAACAGATTTAGACATCTCAAATTAAGCTACTTGTGGAGTTGTCTTTGGTTATTAGCTTCCTATTTTGCCGCGCTGCTCCAGGGCCACTCATACGAATACGCGCACAATCCAGCTTTTACAGGATTGTCGTGGATGTAAGCAATCGTTGAATGAAAATGGTTCTCATCGCGGATATAACGATCCCAGTATTCACGCATCCAGAAGTGTTTCCCGGGAACGCCGAGCCCCAGCTCGGCATCATGTTGTCTAGCCCAGCGCCCCGTATATGATTTCCATGACTGAACAATTTTCGAGACAGGAACCTTCGGCTCAATCAGCACATGCACATGATTGGGCATAATACACCATGCCAGCAGACGGTATTTTTTACCATCAAATAAGATTAAGGTTTCCTGGGTTACTTGTGCCATTTGCGGATGACGCAAAGCACAACAACCCATACCCGCATCCAGCCACTGCTCAATGCGTTTGCGTTTTTCCACCTCAATGGCGAAAGATTCACTCTTCAACCTGGGAACGCCGAACCCCAGCTCGGCCTCTTTTATCTCCTTCAACTCTTCTTCCAGCTGTTGCAATTTATCTTGTGGCAAACTGTCCGCCAGGCGAAAAGTGATAAATTGCAGTAGTCCCATCTGATCATAATGTGGCAGGTACCCACGGGAATACCAAACTTTGGTGGGATGCGTTGTGCCGCCGGATGGAGCTGTGCTGCGCGGAGCAGTTGTGCCGAGCTGGGGCTCAGCGTTCCCGGGGATGGGTTTCATGCCGCTACCTCAGGTTTTGGGAAACTGAAGATGAAGTCTCGGTAATACTCGTATTGCTTCTGGCGTAACTCAATCTCGCGTGGTAGGCATTCGCTGATGGAACTGGGTAACGCATAGAATTTATTAAAGATGGCTACGATGCGAGATTGGCCTGCAGACAGGACTGAATTACTCAAGCAAAACTTAACTTTTGTCCGGTAGTGTGATTCTCCATTGCCGATTGACTCTTTTTCCAATTACAAACAGCCCAATCAACCCACAAACTAAACCGAAATGTGCAGGTTCAGGAACAGCTGTTATTGAAATGTTGCTTGAGCCAAATTCGTCATGTGACCAGATACTGGAGAAATCGGCACCTGACAAACGAAGATCGTAGAGCTCACCATCGTAGTGCCCACTATCTGCAGTTGAAAACTCTAGTAGCGTTGTGTTTTGTGGTATTTCCCAACAGACTGGTACATTTAAAGCGATCTCGTGAGACTGAAAATCAAGTGCTTCAATTTGAGTGTAGGTTGTTGATCCGGACGCCCAATCATTTCCACTCGGTTGTATGCCAAGAGCGATGTCTCCGCTTCCGATATCAAGCGCATATGAACTACTACGGGTGAAGTTGTTTTTGCTGTTTGCAGTTATTCCGCCAAAATATCGCAGCGGCTCATTACTGAGTCCTCTTATGCTCCACAGATTCGAACCTCGCTGCCTTGCACTGGGAGTTGGGATAAAACCACTGCGATCAAAGTCGTTGAAATTAATAACAACGGGCGAGTTCAGATAATCAGTTGAAGAACTCGTCAGAGCATGGGTAGTCAGAGTGAAAGTAGACGCAAGAATCGCGCTCGTTAACAATAGGGGTAATTTCATAATTTAGGGTAGTTTGGGGTTTGGGGGTAGACACTTACCGGTTGGTTACAACGCGGTAAGTGCTGAATTAAATGTTGGGTTCGGTTGAGTTTTCTAAGCTGCGGATACACGTGGATTTACACAGATAGTACAGGACGCCCAAATGACGACTCGGCTTGATTGCTTAAGCGCCTGACTATTAGAAGCTAATTCCTAATTCTTATAGCTAAGCCTAAAATTATTTGAACAGATTGTGCATTGCGTAGCGCCGCACCGTCTCGGTGCGCACCAGCGTCGTGTGAGCCAAAGCATCCGAACATTCGATGCGGTGCGAGGACGCACCTGCACTACCTCTTTACCAAAGAAAGGACATCATTTGGG
>CAZTSB010000051.1:0-9263 GCA_964616435.1 uncultured Puniceicoccaceae bacterium
CGTTGGAGATGCGACCGTAAGGGAGTACTTGGCCGTTTCTCCCATCAAAAGCCAGAGCGACTTCGTTTTCATTTTTATGGACATCCAGTCCGATGTATAGATGTTTGTTTTTCATGAGTTTGTCTCCTTTGTTTGGTGTTATAGTTAAACAGAATGGCTCTGTCCGGCATCTGCCGGACAATCCACGATTTATGGAGACAAACTCGCTATTTCTCAATTCCACACATCCATAATGCCTCGACAAAGAAATGAAACGCATTTTCTACTTCATATTTATGGCATCACTGTTTAGCAAATTATTCGGCGGAGGAGAAAAGAAGCCGATCGAAGCTGTCGAGATTTATGACAGTATGAGGCAACAGATCTTCGACTTACCAAAATCAGATCTTGACCTCGGAACAGATGATCGCCTTGCGATTATTATGGAAACAGCAGGTGACGACTACTGCTATACTTTGGTTGCTGTTGCAGATGGCAGCGCCTCTATTTATTTCAGTAATGGCGGTGGTATAATCGGTGCGGGTCATCACCCACAAGGAGCAGGAAAAGCACAAGAGTTTTTAGAATTCTCCAGAGAGTATGAAAGAGAGTTAAAAGAAGTGAGAGAATTCCCTCTTCCACATCCTGGAATGACTCGTTTCTACATCATCAAAAAAGGCGGAACATTATCCGGAGAGTTTAAGGAAGATGATCTTGGAAACGAGAGATTAAAGATTTCACCACTATTTCACAAAGGGCACGAGCTTATTACCATCATCCGACTTATCGACGAAGAGAGACAGAAAGAGTCGAACCAGTCGGAGTGATTCAACTCCGTTACGTCGCTTCGCTCCTCCACTACATGATCATCCTCTAACGGTCGCTGAAAAATTTAATTGTCGGTCAGCAGAAAAATCTCAGTGTTTATGATATGAATTATACTCTACCACTTCGGGAAATGAGTCTATCTGATAAACTCCAAGCGATGGAGGCAATTTGGATGGATTTAAGCAATCAGGATTCTGGATATGTCCCACCCCAGTGGCACAACGAAATCTTGAAAGAAAGACAAAAAAGAATTGATAGCGGTGATATCAGCTTCACCGATTGGGAAGTAGCCAAGAAGGAAATACGTGAAAGAATCTCATGAAGATTCAAATCCTTGATAATGCCAAACTTGATCTGGTTGATGGATTTCACTTTTATGAGAGTCAGGAAGACGGCGTTGGTCACTATTTTTTGGATTGTTTATACTCTGATATCGATTTCTCCTATTATATGCTGGAATTCACCAGAGGAAATTTGATGATTTTTATTGGATGCTTTCCAGGCGTTTTCCATATGCAATTTACTATACTTATGAAAACAAAATAGCTTTAGTTCACGCAGTACTGGACTGTAGGCAGGACCCTCAATCTATTGAACAAAGACTACAAGAAGAGCGAACAAGACGGTGGTAGCAACGTCGCTTACGCGCCGCGCTACACCTCTACGGTCTGTGAAGAATTTCATAGGAACTTATGAATCCCTTTGCAGATTGGAAATTAAAGGAAGAGCGGTTCAGGATATGAAAGATTACAGGACATTGTGTGAGCGATTTCATCCTACGCGGAGTTCCGATTCGTCCGGTATGGAAGCGAATGGGAAGCACACCAACTCAGACCAAGTCACGGTAGTCAACGTCTGTGCCGCGCCACCCTCTACACATTTAACCATTGCTTAGCGCACAGCCGCGACTACGTTCAATGGGCCAAGAATATCACTACCACATACATCCACCATGAGAACTCCACCCCTTTTGATTACTGCTATTTTCATCATGCTCACCTTGCACACCTGGTTGGAGGCCCAGGAAGTGTTTGGCTACGAGCTGACTACTGATGTCGTTTATGGCGAGGGCAAGGTCGTACAGGACGGTAAGGAGGTCGTGCGAGAGTTGATGATGGACGTCTAAGGGATCTGTGAGGAGACTGGGCAGTTCTACCTTAATCTACGAAAAAATGAAAACATCTCGAAGAGCGTTCTTGATCGGACTAGCCAGCCTTCCTGTTGCAGCTCTAGCTTCTGGTTGTTATATGAGACTGTTAGAACCGGACTGGTTTGAGATCACAGAAAAGGATATTGAGTTACACAATCTGCGAAGCCAGATTAAGATATTACATCTTTCCGACTTCCACGCGTCTCCCGAAGTAAGCTTTAGTGCGATCGAAACTGCGATTGACAAATCTCTAACCTTAAACGCGGATGTTGCTCTGTTAACAGGTGACTACATAACATCTAATTTGCCTGACCCAATCGAATATCGAAGAATATTGAGAAAACTGTCTGATGCGATGCCTACTTATGCTTGTGTAGGTAATCATGATGGAGGCAGTTGGGCAGGAAGAGGCCACGGATATACAACAACAAAAAAAGTATCAGAGTTACTGAACTCTAGTGGCATTCGGCTCCTATTTAATCAAAAACACAATGCCGTTATACGTGCAGAGAAATTGACGATTGTTGGTCTTGGGGACCTATGGTCACAGGACTGTAAGCCCGAAGAAATTTTAAGAATAAAAAGAGAAGAAGAGAATCCTATACTTGTCCTAAGTCATAATCCCGACTCGAAGGAACTTCTTAAGAAGTTCGATTGGGATGTTATGTTTTGCGGACACACACATGGCGGACAGTTAGTTGTTCCTATTATAGGGGCACGTCCATTCTTACCCGTTCAGGATACCTCTTTTCCTGAAGGACTTAGGGAAATCGAAGGTAAGCATATACATATTACAAGAGGCATTGGGAATCTACATGGAATGAGATTTAACTGTCGTCCAGAGATAAGTATATTAAACCTTAAACCAACAAAGAGCCAAATCGGGTAGCGAGGGTCATTAACTCCCCCCGCTCTCACACCATCTGCCATGCGGGTCCGCAGCCAGACTGATCGCAATACTACAAGGATTTTTACTACATTTTGAAATTGGTTCTGGCTCTGCCGGATTAGGTTCGTTTACTCTTCAGTAGATGCTTTTCCAGGCCAAACTCGCTGCGCCAGAACTGCCAGGGGAGCAGTGCCAGGCTAATAAGTGCAAGCTGGCTCAGAGCAAATCCAATTGTCCATGCAGCGCCACTGGTGGTAAATCCATAGGAATGTAGCCCGACACCCAGTAGATTGGTGCCAAACCAGGACCATGCGGTGACTATGTTTCCGCAGATTGCCAGTGCCATCAGGCCACGCTCTTTACAGATGCCGCCCCAGCGTGCATGCAGATAAATTGCGCCCATGATTACGATCATCAAGGCGCCGTTTTCCTTCGGATCCCAGCCCCAGAAGCGACCCCAGGACTGATCGGCCCAGATGCCTCCGAGAATGGTACCCACAAGACTGAACAGAGTGCCAAAACAGATAATACCGTACACCATGCCGGACAGCGATTTGGCGGATTGTTTATTGAAACTCTTCGAGAAAAGCCCCTGCAAGGTAAACATTATGGCTAGCGCCCCGGCAAAAAACATTGCAGAGTAGCCGAGTGTTATCACCGTGACATGTGTTGCCAGCCAAAAATTAGAGTCGAGCACAGCACGCATCATTTCCAGTGTATCGCCGCTCATCGAAAGGTGATGAGCAACAATCAATGTGCAAAAACCAACCAGCGCTGCCATCGCGGCGCCAATGCCGTTTCTAAAGAATTTCTCCAGTACGACCCCCAGCAATACCGCTCCCCAACCGACAAAAACGGCGGATGAGTAAAGATTGGTTACAAATACGCCGTAGCGTCCCTGAATATACATGCGGGCAACCAGTCCAAATGTGTGAATGAAGAGGGATAGAAGGAGTACCTGAAAAGCAGCTTTATTGAGTGTCTCTGGCCAGCCAAGCCAGGCGAAACAAACAATCAGAAAGACCAGGACATACAGAAGCATGGAGAGGTAGAACGGCTGAACCTGATTGAAAAGGCGTTCGAAATGGAGGCGGTCGATTTTATCCGGGAAATCGGCGATAAAGCGTTGGCGTAGTTCCTGAATCGTTTGGTTAAAAATCTCCGGCTGATTCTGACGATAAGCCATTGTCAAACCTGCATAGCCGTTAATGTAAGGACTGAGCGAGTCGCCTCGCATGACGTCCAACAACTCCAAGCCAACGTTTTTCCAGTCATCCAGAGGATCTACCGGCGCGGGTGGCGGAATGATGCGCAAATGCGCGGTTTGTGAAAGTTCCAGGTAGTCATCGCAAAAATAAATCATGCGAGCCAGTTTTTCAGCATCGTAATCTTCACCGGCTTGTTGCTTGCGAAGTTCATCAAGCCCCGGTTGAATACTGGCGATGTAAGTCTGATATTCATCGACTAGCCGATCCAGCCGTTCCGGTTTTCCAATTGGACTCAGTGAGTGCATTACTCGATTGTAGAGGGTGAGGCCGTCATTGAGTTCAGCAATCTGCTGTTCGTAGGATGTGCGCTTTTTCGGCTCGGGATTGATTTCCTGATACCGTGCGAGGATTTCTTTGAAGTAGGGTGTCAGTTCATTGAATGAGTAGTGACGTTGACCTTTCTGAGCTAGACCCACGAGGCCCAGATCGTCAGGAAATTCGATTTTGAACACTTTGTAAGTGTCAGCAATTTCGGGGCGCATGGTCAGATCCATAAACCATTCAATAGGACTGAGCGTAATTTCCTCCGGAGTGATGACTTTTTGCCGGTTGGCCAGCACGAGCAGGGTATTTCGAGCGACTGAATCGAGCGGCTTGATACGACCGCCAACCTGAACCGGCAGTTCTGAAAACGTTGCGATATCAAAGCCGAGTGAATGGTAAGTAACGGGTTTGAAGGCGCGTGCAACGATCAGGATGGAAATCGTGAGTATACTGTAAAAAACAACTTTCTTCATTTCGGTTTGAGTTAACTACGAAACACACGAAATTTCGCGAAAATTACCGCGGATTAATAAAACGCTCATATTCGATTTTAGGGTGATGACTGAAATTAATCAAAAGTCCTAGTTGAATACCAGTGGCTCTCAAGTAGTTGATTGTTTGAGCGATCTCTATGTAAAATCTCTGTGCCCATTTTTCGTACATTTCGTAGTTAAATAAGTACTTCGGTTCCGTTTGTTTAGAAATTTAAAGAAGTGCATGCCGAATTGAATAATCATGCCGGCTCCCATCAGCAGCACACTGATGTAGGGAAGCATCCAGCCGGGGTTGCGTACTACCTGGAGGATGGATGTGAGATCGTTGTTGGCAAAGGAGGCCTGGAAAAAGGTTAATCCCTCGTATCTCAGTGGATGGTTCATGTAGATAAGCGCTTTCCGGTTTTTTTCAGTATCGTTGTGGTGTACCATTACTTCACTTGAAAAGTTGTAGGGGATTTCGGTGCCAGGATACTTGTCGTGCGAGAAATTGATGAGTTCGACCGAGAACGGATGATAGTACCGCTTTAGACGCAATGCGATTTCCCAGCTTTGATTATCTGCTCGAACCATCTGAGGTGGAAAACGTTCGTCGATAACATTTGAAACCAGCCATATGCCAAGAGAGCCTTGAGGTCCGATAACTTCAACGTAAGCCGTTGCGGTATTGATCTCATCTTCGGCATAAGTTTCTGCTGTTGGAGTGACGACGATGTTCATCTTAACACCGGCACCCCTGGTAGCGGGTGATTGATACAATGTGCCTTCCTGAGCGCGGCCAATTTGGGCATTCGGATAATAGTTGAGCGTGCGAATCTTTAGTTCGGTGTCTGGTACCTGAACGATTTTTCCGGGTTTGAGCAGGGAGGCCGGGATACTGTGTATCTGATCAAAATCGGAGTGGCTTCGGTCGATCAAAACCAGTTCATTGTCACGATAGTTCTGTGAGTAGTTGCTCCGGCTACCTTCATCAATAGCCATCTGGCTCTCGACGGAGAGTAAATCTGTCAGCAATTCACTTAGAAGCAACAGGATCAATCCGAAGTGGACGAGGAAGATTCCGGATTTTTTAGGCGTGAATTTAAATCGGGTAATGTGTGCAAAGATTAGGTTGATCAGCAACAGTCCGCCAAGCAGGTAGCCTCCCGGCATTGGTATTCGAAACCAGTAAAGCTGATCGTAAGCAATCCACGTTTTCGGATAGTACCAAATAACAAAAAAGCTTTCGAAGTAGTCTTTTTGCGTTTTCCAGATACCGGTTTCAACCTGGGCAAGGGTGCCAAAAAAAATCAGTACCAATGAAAGCGTCAATAGCACAACGGTAAGCCGCAGCGACGAAAAGAAGCGCAATAAGCTATTCATTTTTTGCTAGTGGGTATGATCTACAAACCGGACAGAATCGAGGAACTGCTTCATCGCTTCATCGTTGGCAAATACAACGGGGTTATCACCAAACATTTTGAAGAACCAGGTGTTGCCGTGAAAGGGCAAGATGGCGCCGAAAATGCTTCGTGTTTCTCCTTGTAGACGAACATATAAGGCTTCGTGTTTTGCAATTTCATAAGGATTGCTGACTTCGTTGACATTTTCTGATGTTGCCGGATCGAGTCCTATCTGATCGCGCCAACGATTGATGTTAGCCAGAGTGCCACCCACATCGCCGGGAAAGGTGAGTATGGTAACCTCGGCGTTGCCATTGTCTGCATTGATCGTAAAATTCGCTTTGCGAATGCCACTGGGCTCAAGTTCTTTCCAACCTTCAGGCACCTCATAGCTGATTTCAGGCGCTGAATTAGCTGCTTCCTGCATTCCGGGCAGGATTTGCATATTTGTTGCTGGCGGCGAATCGTTTTGTTCTGGCTGGATCGCTACATTCACCGATCGCTCTTCTTTAGGTATTTTGTAGACAGTAGGTTGGGCTCTTTCGCACCCCACAAGAACAACCGTGCTGAAACTAAGAAATATTATTTGTAGACGATTCCAATGATTTTGAAGAAACATAGCATTTCTAATTATTAAACCGGAAAAGGGCCACATCGCCATCCTGAAACACATAATCTTTGCCTTCAAGGCGATATTTTCCGGCTTCCCGAGCTTTGGCTACGCTGCCTGCTTCGATTAAGTCTTTGCAAGTGACCACTTCGGCTTTAATGAATCCAGATTCGAAATCGGTGTGAATGACGCCGGCACATTGAGGCGCTTTCATGCCTTTTCGGAAAGTCCAGGCGCGTACTTCCTGTTCCCCGGCAGTGAAGTAGGAGGCGAGTCCCAACAGGTCGTAGGTGGCGCGAATTAGAAGCGACACGCCAGAGTCGCTGACACCGAGTGATTCCAGATACTCCGCAGCTTCCGCAGCTTCAAAGTCGATGAGTTCCGCTTCAACCGCAGCTGAAATAATGCAGATTCCTGCATTGTGGTGATTGCGGGCAAAGTCTTCCACTTTCGAGACATAAGTATTGTTCGAGCTGTTTGCCAGTTCGGATTCGGCGACATTGCAGGCATAGAGAACCGGTTTTGCGGAGAGCAGGCAGAGACGTTTCAGAACCAGACGCTCTTCTTTGGACAGTTCAAGCGTAATCGCTGGTTTAGTTTCGTTGAGGTGTGGGAGTAGGCGTTCGATAAGATTCAGGCTTTCGGTGGCTTCTTTATCGCCTCCGCGAGCTTTTTTGACCAGCTTTTCGCGTTGGCTTTCCAGGGAACTGATGTCTGCCAGGATCAGTTCGGTGTTAATCACTTCAATGTCGCGAAGCGGATCGATCGAGCCCATGTTGTGGATTATGTCGTCATCTTCAAAGCAACGCACGACATGAACAATTGCGTCCACCTCGCGAATATTGGCGAGAAATTTATTGCCCAGGCCTTCGCCTTTGCTTGCGCCTGCGACCAGACCGGCAATATCGACAAACTCAATTGCCGCGGGGATGACCTTATCGGTTTTCGCCAGTTCACGCAATGGTTCCAGGCGATCGTCCGGCACCTGAACCACACCAACATTCGGATCAATGGTGCAAAATGGATAGTTCGCCGACTCAGCTTTGCGCGTGCGAGTGAGTGCGTTGAACAGTGTGCTTTTTCCCACATTGGGCAGACCTACAATACCAGCTTGAAGCATAAGTCCGAAGACAATGATAAGTGTGAGTTTGTGTGCAATATAAATCGTGTTCGTTTTTGCGTTAATCGGAGGGAACTTTGCGGGGAAAAGTAGAAGCGACTTCCAGCCGCTTGACCTATGATCTCACGGTTGTAACCACGAATGGTTACGAATTAACACGAATTAATTTTAGAACTACATGATTACTCAATGTATATGGATTCATTCATACACAAGGACAAGAAAATAACCATCTGTACCCGAGCGAAGCGACATGACTAATCCAAATCCAAATCGAACTATGCGAAAAGATCAATTGATCCCGATTGTTCATGTCGCTTCGCTTACGATTTCGATAGCGATTTGGATTTGGATTTCGATTTATTGGACTATCTCTGCTCCAACACAATGTGCGACCCCGAAGCAATCGGCTGCAGAAATTGGCTTAGATTTTAGCGGAATACACTTGACGCCTTACTGTATTTTGAATTTTGTAAGGCAATGATTGTGTCAATAACAAGCAAACGGCAGGTGACTTTTCCTAAGCAAGTTATGGAAAAACTGCATTTACATGAAGGTGATATGCTTACCCTCTCAGAAACAGATGAGGGCATTCTGATAAGACCAAACCGCTTTGACATAAATAACTTTGCGCCTTTGCGGGACAAAATTGCAAAAGACATGCCTGCGCCTGATATTGATTCTATTCACCATGCCTCGCTCGACAAAAATTTACGGTCTTGATACATCTGTTTTTGTTCGCCTGTTGACAGGACATCCCGAATCCGACTTCAAGAAAACCACCGCAGCATTAAAGAAACTTTACGACGCTGATCCTGCTACGGAATTGGTTGTCTCTAATCAGGTGATTGGAGAAACTTACATTGCGCTTCAACACTTTTATAAAATCTCGAAGTCTGATGCTTGTTCTGCAATATTGAGTGTGTTCAACAATGGTAGTGTCGCTCCAGTGAACGGGCAACCTGTGATTAATATGCTTAACCAGAATGTTGGCGCAGGCTTAATGGATCAATTAATTGCTCAGGACTATATCCATCAAAACATCAAAGTGCTTACTAACGATAAATGCATGGCAAAGCTAGATGGCGTTGAGTTGCTAAAGTAAAACTACAAGCCCAAGTCTCAAGCCTTAGAGGGCCATTCCGTTACGCTTATAATTCTCAACAATTTACAATTCGGAATGGTCCCAAGGATTTATGAGCGTTATCTCTGCTCTTTCAAAGTCACTCACATTACGGGTTGCCAGTATGAGGTTGTGGCAGGATGCCGTCGCGGAATA
>CAZTSB010000052.1:0-13541 GCA_964616435.1 uncultured Puniceicoccaceae bacterium
GAATTACTTTTACACCCAAATGATGTCCTTTCTTTGGTAAAGAGGTAGTGCAGGTGCGTCCTCGCACCGCATCGAATGTTCGGATGCTTTGGCTCACACGACGCTGGTGCGCACCGAGACGGTGCGGCGCTACCCAATGCACAATCTGTTCAAATAATTTTAGGCTTAGCTATAGGTGTTTCTACTGTGTTAAATTGATGAGAAACAATTTACTTTTAGCTCTTGACGGAGTGGATCAGAAGTTTCGATATTCATGCGCTAAAATGATTGATAATTTCCCTCAAAAGCTGAAATTCGGGAAGGGATGTTATCTCTTTTTGAAATGGACTAACTAATGATGATGAAATGGGCTTTATTAGTACTAAAGTTATTGAACTAGGCAGTTGTGCCTTTAGGCAGCCCAATGCGAATTCGCATTGTCGTTTTATGCATGGGTATCGATTAGTTGCTAAATTTTGGTTTGGAGCGCACAAACTGGATGAAAATAACTGGGTTGTTGATTTTGGAAGTTTAAAACACTTAAAGAATATGTTGGAGGAGCAATTTGATCATACGACTGTTATTGCTCGCAATGATCCACATTTGAATAAATTTATAGAATTAAATGATCTTGGAGTCGTTGATTTACGTATCATGGAGGATGGTGTCGGTATTGAAAAGTTTGCACAATACTGTTGGAGGTCAGCAGATAATTACGTAAGAGAAACGACTAAAAATCGGTGCTGGTGTAAAAAAGTAGAGGTTTTTGAACATGAGAAAAACTCTGCTTCTTACGAAGGTGTTGGAACTGAAGTTTGAATGACAGATCACACAAAAAAAGATTATGGCGAACAGACACTATTCCTATCAGACGATAAAATATTTTATACTTTAGATGGAGAAGGGGAGTATGTTGGGTGGCCGTCTGTTTTTATGAGGCTATCTATGTGTAATCTTACATGTAAGGGTTTTGCGTCAAAAGATGCTCCTTACGGGTGTGATAGTTTTGTTTCCTGGAAGATTAAAAATAAACTTACCTTCAGGGAATTGGTTGCAATTTTAGAAACAGAAGGCTTTCAGGATCATTTGCATAATGGAGCAATCTGGAAAATTACCGGAGGAGAGCCTTTGATACAACAATCGGCCCTACTTAAATTGTTAGTCTATATAGAGGCAAGGTGGGGTTGGGTACCTAAGATTGATCTCGAAACAAATGCTACCATCATGCCTGATGAATATTGGATACGTGTTGGTGCGACATTTACTACTTCTCCTAAATTAAGTAACAATGGTGATCCGGAGGGTAAGCGGTATAAACCGGAAGTGTTACGATGGCATGTATGTAAGGGATCCGGTTTTAAGTTTGTTGTTAATAAACAATCTGATTTGGATGAAGTATTTGAAAAATATATTGGCCCATTTAATATTCCCAGAGATCGAGTTTGGTTAATGCCATGTGCCGGTAGCAGAGTTGAGCATATTGAAGCAGCTCAAACAATTGCAGAGTTAGCTAAAAAATATCGTCTTAAATTTAGTCCCAGGCTGCATTTGCTTTTATGGGATACGGCATTAAAAGCCTGAAGCCGGTTTTATTGAAACAAATGAAAGCTAAAAAGGTTGATCAAGTCCATGTGCCTTCGTAAAGCTTGCAATTAAGCTCTAATTTTGCATTCAACTAGTCATGACATTTGATTTGGAAGAACTTGCTGCTCAGGCGCAACAGTTACCTAAAGATCAACGCTTTACTCTTGCTTATCGAATATTGAAAGGCACTGAGCCAAGTGAAGATTCTACGAATTCAATTGCCTGGGAAACAACGATTGAACAACGTATAACTGATTTTAAGGCAGGTAAGATAGAAAGCATACCCGCCAGCGATGTTTTCGCCGAAATTGATCAAGCGTTGGAAAAATGAACCTTTACTTCTTTGAAGTTGCTCACGTGTTGTCGAGAATCATACAGGATCCCCTTCTATGGAGAGAACGTAAAGGAGGATACCGAAGATTAAATCTGCCTGTCTTCAATCATTACATTGCTTATATCATTGATGCGGATAGCATCCATGTCGTTGCAGTTGCTTCGAGTAGCCAAAATCCGGATTACTGGAAAAGTAGGTTAATCTCTAAAGGTGAACGCTGAAAATTGCCATTAGGAAAACATATGCTAACATGAACTATTAATAAGATTGCATAATAAGTATTTTGTTAAAAAAAGTCTAAATATTGCTTGCAAAAGCATTTTTTTCATCTTTCTTGCACCTCAAATTGCTCAATAAACCGAGCAAAACAACCAGACAAAGATAATATACTGCATAAAAATGAAAAACATAATTAAATCAACAATCGTAGCAGGGACAACTCTGCTATTTTCGCTTGGCTCTGCCAATGCTATTATCGTAAATGGTGGTAATACTCTTACCTTCACTCAAGCTGAGCTGTTGGGGTTTAGTCAAGTTTCCTATAATCCCGCTTATTTCGGTAATCTCACGCTAACTGCTAATCCTATATATACTGATGGCGATCCTATGTCTGGTAGTGCAGGTGCTACAGGTACTTGGCTTACTACTGAAACTGTTCCAGCTGAAGTTCTTTATGGTGTAACAGGACTCAATGAAGATTTGAGTGGTTTGACTGATATGTCTATCATTGCCTACAACGACAATGATGATATCTGGGGATATTCATTATGGGTTCAAGATGCTGATGGTACATATCATTCTGACGAAGTGCGGGTCAATGGATCAGTTGATGGATCTCCAACGTCTGCCTTATTAACCGAAAGCTTTGATGACTTTGCAACAGGCGGAGCTGACTTAACGGCAATAACAGGTTGGGGTGTTGCTGTTCATGGGTTTTATGGCAATAAAAATCAACAACCTACTCCAGACGTACATCATTCGTCATGGACAGGTGTGGTACCACCACCAGCACCAGAAGTACCAGAACCAAGCACGTATGCATTGTTTGGTATGGCATTTGTTGGTCTTGCAATTGCTGGCTACAGAAAGCGTCGCGCTTAATAGTTCACACGAAACGTAATATTTCATACGTAGCGGTATATTTAAAATAAAGTGTGAAGCCGTCTCTTCGGAGGCGGCTTCTTTTTTTGTAAATTTTGTCGATTGGATGATTCGGACGCCCGGTGATCAACCGCATTAACCACAGACCTCAAAACTCATTCCTGTTTGACTCTTTTCAAATCGCAAGAGTCCGTTCAACGTTTTATGTTCTTCAGCAGCTTCTTCACTTTTTTACGCTGATCTTCGCGTACAATATAGCCGATACAGTTGTCGGCGCCGCAATTGCAGGGATGATCCAGGAAGTGCTCCATGTCGTAACCGTAGTCGAAAACCAGTTCTTCGCCTTTTGAAATATCACGCCGCGCAACCATCCATATCTCGCCATCGTAGTTGATCGCTTCACAATTTCCGTCACACGAATGATTCATGTAGCGGGCCGGATTGTCCCCAATGCGTCCATCCAGATCCCATTCGTCATCCAGCTCAAAAATATAGACCATGCCTTCGTTGATTGCGCGTGCCCGTTCTTCCCAATCAAGCCCCCGCCGTGTCGATTCCTCTTTCGATATCTTTTCACCTACATACTGAATGATCTCGGTGCCTGCTTTGATGTCACAGACCGCAAACAATCCCTTCTGATGAATGGAGGAACGACCTATTCTAAAAATGGGGTCGGCGCACATTTCACGTACTTTCGCTTTGGTTGAACCGATTATTCCGGCTTAAGACCTCGGCTCATCAGTGACTGCAAGGCCAGACGCGGTTCTTTCCCATCGTATAGAACCGCATGAATCTGAGCAAGGATCGGCGCTTCCAGACTTTTCTGATTACAAAGTTGCCGGATACAATCCGTAGCCCGGTAGCCTTCAACCACCGTTTTTTGGCTGGCGATGATCGATTCGGGCGTCTCGCCCCGGGCAATCCGTTCGCCGAAAGTACGATTGCGACTCCACTTGCCGGAACAGGTGGCTACCAGATCACCAAAACCACTCAATCCGTAAAAGGTCTCTTTTTCACCTCCCAGAAGTTGTCCGAGTCGAACCAATTCGTTGAGGCTGCGGGTGAGCAATGCTGCTTTTGCATTGTCTCCCAGCTTCAAGCCGTCGCACAAACCCGAAGCAATAGCATAAATATTTTTTAAAATCCCGCCCAGTTCCGTACCCCGAACATCGTTGGAGAGATAAACTCGCAATGACAGATTACTGAATGCCTCCTGATACATTTCCGGCGACTGGAACTCGGAGTTCACTGCAAATGTAACCGCAGTCGGATTCCCCGCAGCAACCTCACCGGCGAAGGTTGGACCGGACAGGGCTGCGCATGCAAGCTTCGGGAAAAACTCCTGCACGATTTCAGAAGGCGCCTTCAGACTTTCCATCTCCAGACCCTTGCACATGACGATAAACAACTTCAACTGCCAGGCGGACTCCATCGCACCACTTATCTGCTTGCACAGACTGCGCAGCGCTTTGGAGGGGCAAGCCAGGAAGACTGCATCGGCCTCCATCAGTACCGGTTTTACTTCGCAGCCGATTTGAATCGTATGCGGCAAGTGATGTCCGGATAAATAGTCTTTATTGTCCCGTTCGGAAGACAAGGCCAGCGCATGTTCCATGCGGCGGGGAACCAGTGTCACCGAATGCCCACAGCGGTCCAGATGCAAAGCCATTGCCGTGCCCCATGCCCCGGCTCCAAGAATACAACAGTTCATCGCAAATATCAGTTAATCAGAGAAATGGTCAGGTAGGATAACGGTCGTTGCGGACATCTTTGGAGAAATCGGCAAAGGCCTGTGTAATGTCTTCACCCAATTGTGCATACTGCTTCACAAAGGAAGGCACTTTACCGGTTGTCAAACCCAGTAGATCGTGTGACACCAAAATCTGGCCATCGCAGTGCGGACCACTGCCAATACCGATCAAAGGCGCATTAAGTTCCTGAGCTATTGCGCCCGCAACGGCATCTTCCACCATTTCACAGAGCAGGGCAAAGCAGCCGGTTCGTTCCAATGCTAGGGCATCCTCTACCAGAATCACCTTCTCTGCTTCAGTACGCCCAAACCTGCGATAGCCGCCTAGCCGGTGAAATTGCTGAGGTAAAAGCCCAATGTGCGCCAGCACCGGAACGCCGGCCTGGATCAGTCGCTCAATCGTGGGCGCCATCCGCGCATTGCCTTCGATCTTGACCGCCTCTGCGCCAGCTTCCTGCATCAGGCGCGCACATGCATCCAGAAGGTCGGAAAATTTGCCATGGGCCACTGCAAAGGGAATATCCGCAACGACCAGTGCATTTGGCTTTGTGCGGGTTACTGCAGCCGTATGATGCAGCATCATGTCCAGCGTTACCGGAATCGTCGTTTCAAAGCCCAATTGTGCCGTCCCTACGGAATCACCTACCAAAATAAGGTCGACTCCAGCCTGATCAGCATAGCGGGCGATTACTGCATCGTAGGCGGTAACTGCGACGATCGGTCGCTCTTCTTTTAGCAATGAAATAGTTCGTGTCGTTGTTTTCACGATTCAAATGCTTGCTGTTCAATAGATTTTGTCGATACTTACTTGCAATCCATTCGCTTCTAATAACGTCCGACACGCATGATTGTACCAGCCACTTCTTTCATGGCAGACTCATGCTCCGGTCGAAGCGGGTCGTAGCTGTCGAGCAAGTCCCAGAATCGCTTTGAATGATTCATTTCGGTTAAGTGCGCCAGTTCGTGCAATATGACGTAGTCCTGAAGTTCCGGTTCGATCAAAACCAGGCGCCAGTTTAATGAAATACATTTTTTACTGGAACAGGAACCCCAGCGACTGGCCTGATCGCGTACGGTGAACCGCTCAAATTTCAGATTCAATCGTTTTGCATGGTAGTGAAGTCGACAGGCGAGCGCATCTTTTGCAAACAACTTCACCCGTTTTAACAATGTCCGATTAAAATCCTCATTGGTTTCGGGAACAAATAAAACCACTTCCGCACGGTCATCTTCAAACCGATAATTGGGCCGCAGGTCATTCACCGGTTCCACGCGAACGGAAAAGCGCTTTCCGTCTGCGGACAGAAATGGATGCGCCTTAAACCAGTCGCTAATGTCAGAGGCTTCAGGGATGCGCGCTACCTGTTGTTCAAGCCATGGATATTGTCTGTCAATAAATGATAATACGTCACGATTGGAATAGTAACGAGGCACTGAGACTATGGCCTGGTTTTTATGGTTTAGCCGCAATCGCAAATGGCGCGCTTTTTCACGAAAGCGAACGATTAAAGGAACCGTTTTGCCACCAACATCAATACAGGCAGGGATATTCATCACTGGGATTATACAGTCTATGTCTTTTCAAGCTTATCTACAATAGCTTGGGCATGACGACGCAACGCTGATTCCGGATCGATTCCTTTAATCCGGCATGCGGCAGCGATTTCAAATAGTTGTTCGCCTGCTATTGTTTCATCCAGAGTTTCTGCTCTTTTTTCGATTTTGGCTTTGTTGACGCATTCGGATGCATCCAGGTCCAGCTTTCGCAATTGTTTAAAGACGCTCCTGGCAAACAGCAGCGCCGGAAGCTGATTGGGCAAATCCTTAAAAAGGCCTTTTTGCTTCGGGCCGCGCTTTTTCTCCTTTGCTTTGATTGCATCCCACTGCTCCAGCACCGCATCGGAATCTTTTACGTCCGCGTCGCCAAAAACGTGCGGATGACGCGTAATTAATTTTTCGTTAATCAGTTTGCAAACACCATCAAAGTCAAAATGCCCGGCCTCCTCAGCCATTTGCGCGTGCATGACCACTTGTAAAAGCACGTCACCAAGCTCTTCCTGCATGTGCTCCATATCCAGACGATCAATCGTCTGCAAAAGCTCACAGCATTCGTCGATAAGACAGTCTGCGATTGATTGATGGGTTTGCTCAATATCCCAGGGGCAACCCGTGTCCGGGTTTCGTAAACTTGCCACAGTTTGGATTAAATCGTTAATGGAACTCATTAAATGATAAAAGGTATCTATGATTTTTATATGTTTGACTTAAAAGATGATTTAATTCTAGCTGAAGTCTTCAACAACATTATGATCCACGATTAAAAAATGAGAGCACTCGCACAATTATTCTATTTCTTAGGCTCCCTGCCAGGTCTTTCGTTCCTTAGCAGGATAGGTAGTAATCTATCACGACTAAGCAGTCTCAGTGACCGCGCAGTCGCGGCAAAAAGAACCGTTAGCCCGAAAAAACCCAATAATAATAAAGAAGAGTCCGAAGAGTCCTAATCCGTCAGAGCCGGAACCAAAAGGAACATTAACGTCGAATCGAAACGAATCAAATACGAACACAGAGGCGCGGAGCGACGGAGATAAAAAACAGAAACAAAAAACTTTGCGCCTCAGTGTCTCTGCGTTAGAAAATAGCGTTTTCTCAGCTTTCAGTGTTTCAGTCTTAGGTTGCGCACCATTTGGATGTATCGGTTTTCTGTCCGTGGGGGTAACGCACGATTATTTTTCCATTTTTCCATATCGGTGGGTCTATAGCTAAACTTGGAATTACTTTTACACTCAAATGATGTCCTTTCTTTGGTAAAAGAGGTAGGGCAGGTGCGTCCTCGCACCGCATCGAATGCTCGGATGCTTTGACTCACACGACGCTGATGCGCACCGAGACGGTGCGGCGCTACCCGATGCACAATCTGTTCAAATAATTTTAGGCTTAGCTATAGATCAATAGCGTCTCTGCATGGTCTCTTGCCGAATCCGAGCGGCGATCGCCAAGCATACGAGCCAGTTCATCCAGGCGGGTATCACGGCTCTCGTGAATCGACTCGATGGCTATGGTCGTCGATTGGGAAGTTTGATGTTTCGTGACTAGATAGTGATTCCGGGCCAATGACGCCACCTGTGGTAGATGCGTTACACAGAACACTTGGTGACGGTTTGATAGATTCGCTAGCCGTTCACCGACGGAACGTCCGATTTCACCACCAACATTTGCATCTACTTCATCAAAAACAAGCAAAGGGGTTGCATCGACTTCAGCCAGAACGCTCTTAAGTGCAAGCATCACGCGAGCCATTTCGCCACTGGACGCTATTTTATTAAGCGGCAAAGATACTTGTCCGGCATTCGGCGCAAACACAAATGCACAGTGACTGTCCCCAAACGGCTTCAGTTTTGGTTCTTCAACAAACACGACCGAAAGCTGCGCACTTTTAAACCCAAGCGCCAGTAATTGCTCTGTGGCTTTCTCTGTGAGTGACTTGGCGGCTTGCTCGCGCATTTTACGCAAGTCGGATGCTTCCTTCCAAAGCTTTTTCTCCAGACTATTTGCAACACCCAGTTTTTCCTCCAAGGTTGCTTCAATGGAGCCCTGAGACGCAAGCCTGAGCTTTATTTCATGATGCTTTGCAATGACTGCTTCAACGCTACCGCCGTATTTACGCTTTATTTCCTGCCAGAGATTCATTCGTTCAGTGACCACTTCAACTGCCTCGGCATCAAATTCGAAATCACTTGCCAGCCGCCCGGTCTCGTCACCTAAGTCCTGAAGCTCGATCATCATACTGCGCGCACGCTCAAGCAAATCCGCGGCATCGTCATCCAAAGTAGCCAGTGTTTCGTATTGGCTGACAATTTTGTTCAATTGGTCCACAACGCCCGCCTCACTCACCAGACCTAACGAGCATTGAGAGGCGAGTGACACAAATTCCTGCGCACTGGCTACACGTGCATAATCCCTTTCCAGAGCATCGATTGCAGATTCGGATAGTTGCAATTGATCTATCTGCCTGAGTTGTTCGCGCAGGAAATCAATTTCATCTTCAGTCAATCGTTCGCTCGTTTCCAACGCTTCAATTTCTCCGCACAACGCACGCCACTTATTGTAGTTATCTTGGTAACTGGCCAGGCGATCCGCATTTCCAGCGTAACTGTCCAACATTTCCAACTGACAACTTTCTTTAAATAGTTTTTGAGGTTCGCCCGGCCCATGAAAATCGATCCACTCTTCTCCCAGGGATCTCAATTGTGCCAGTGTGGCCATGCTGCCGTTGATTTGAATGCGGGGCATTTTTTCGCGATGAATACGACGCTTCAGCAACAGCACGCCTTCTTCACAGGGCGATAATCCGGCAGCTTCCAGAAGGGCGTTTATCGCAATCGGATCCGCAAAATAGACAGCGCCTTCCACCTCCAACTGCTCAGCTCCCTGTCGAATCATCGTCTTATCAGCACGCCCTCCCGAGAGAAGACTCAAGGCTCCGAGTAGGACACTTTTTCCGGCGCCGGTTTCACCGGTGACTGCTGTAAAGCCGAAATCGAATTCCAGGGTTACTTCTTCCAGAAGCGCTAGGTTTTTAATCTTGAGATATTGTAGCATGGCAAATGTTTAATTTAAATAGCTGGAAAGAAATTGTGCAAGGAGCGTCAGCGGAAAGAAACTAAACACAATTGTCAGAATCAGGCAAAGAAAGGTTTTTATCACGCTAAGACGCAAAGCAGCCTTCAGTGAAAGAAGCAGAACATAGAAACCGTAAATCAGCGCAATTAACACAATAGACGAATATTGGGTAGCAATTGATTCGGAGCTAAGGCCTGAACTCAAAGCCAGTAACAAACTGCCAAAAAGGATCGTCCACGGCAACACTCCAAGACCCAAAGCGGTACGCACCTCGCGTTGCTGGGCATCAACCCCAAACAAGCGCCCAAAATTACGAACCAACCAGCCAAACAGAAACAGACAGGCAACACCAGCCAACTCATAGAATGCAAGATACACGATCAAAACTTCAGATGAAACAGGAAACAGACGACCCAATTGGATCATCCCAAAAAGCGCGGCGACAATAAGCGCCGGTGAATGCCCTCGTTGCAAATCCAGCAATTGACGAACCGACTGCGCCGGTTTGTACCAAAATGTGAACAAAAGAAATTTAGAACTGCGAATACTCATTAAGTCGGGTGTAATTCAAATTTGTAGCAACATGTCGAATGTCGAATAAAAAAGGTAGCGCCGGCGCGTCCTCGCGCCGCACGAAGGTTCAACTGCATTACACCAAATCTAAGAAGGTCTGAAAGATTTACTCATTATCCAAATCCAAATCCAAATCCTCATCGAAATCGCAATCGATTTGGATTTCGATGAGGATTTCGACCTTGGATCCATAGTCGCAAACCTTCCTAGAGATGGTATTACACGACGCAGGTACGGTGCCGCGCATCTTTGAATTGCACCCTGACAGAAGTAATGAAGTTATCCCCTGCGTGCCATCAGTACAATCCGTCTGCCTTCAATTGTTCCATTAATGAGATCGTGGTACCTGCGCGATTGAGGATATAAAGATGAATCCCGGGGACCTTTTTTTCCAGTAGCTCCCGTATTTGTTGGTAGCTCCACTTTGCGCCGATTGCTCTGGCCGCAGTGTTGTCCTCGCCGGCATTGAGCAGTTGATCATTGAGTGTGTCGGGTATCGAAGCATTGCACATCTCGCAGAAACGAACGGTTTGTTTATACGAAGTTGCTGACATGATGCCGGGCAAAATTGGTATTGTGATGCCTATGTTACGGCATTTTTCGACAAAGTTAAAGTAAACAGAGTTGTCGAAAAATAGCTGTGTTGTGATGAAGGTAGCTCCTGCATCGACCTTTCTTTTCAGGTTTATCAGGTCTTCTTCCATCGAGGGCGCTTCAGGATGTTTTTCAGGATAGCCGGCTACTCCAATTTCACATTCCGGATACACTTCCTGAATCAGTTCAACCAGTTGGTTCGCATAGCTGAGGCCATCGGGATGTGGAGTAAAATTAGCCTGATTTTTAGGCGGATCGCCACGCAACGCCATAATCTGTCGAATACCGACGGCTTTGAATTCATTGATAATCTGTTTTAATTCCTCACGCGAATGCCCCACACAAGTCAGGTGCGGCATTACCGTGTAATCATAGTCCTCTTGAAGCTTCCGAGCGTAGCTCAGAGTGCGATCGCGTGTGCTGCCCCCGGCGCCATAGGTTATCGAAACAAAATCCGGATTGTATGGCTGGATGCGTTCGGCGGTTCCCAGCAATTGCCGGGCAGCGTCATCCGATTTCGGCGGGAAGAACTCGACCGAAAAAAGTGGCTCATTGGCTGTCAGGCGTTGTTTTATTGAAAGAGTATACATTACAAATCAACATATAAGGATATGTTGATGGTTGAAGTCAAATGTTATGCCTGGAGACGGCAAGCATATACAATAGATTATACCTCATAGCCCAACAACGAGATTTTCAGCGAGCCTGCCTTTTCGATGATGGCAGGTTTGTCGAGGATGAGAACACCGCCGGATTCGAGAGCGGCGGTACGGATGCCAGCTGCATGCATTACATCCAGTGTGCGTTCTCCAAATACGGGTACGTCGAAGCGGTAGTTCTGGGCGCGTTTGACTGTTTTTACAAATATAAGGTCTTTGGTTTTAAACGTGCCGGCGCGTTGCAGCATGGGATCAGTGCCTTCGAAGGCTTCGACTGCGAGCACTGTGCCATTCCGGACGACAACGCCCTGACCGACATCCAGATCGGCAATGCCTTTGGCGATACGGATTCCATGCTCTACATCGATCATCTTAACCGTTAATTTACCCGGAGTCATTAGACCGGCATGTGCGAGATGATCATCAAGAAACGATCGTGCATCCAGCATGGAGATACCGATTTTCTCTATTTCACTTGCGATGGCGCCAAAGATGGTTTCTGCATTTTTAATTTTCAGGCTGTTGAGAATCGCCAGCGCTTTCAGGTCGGGGTGCAGTCCTTTGAATAAACGCCGCGGTGTGATTTGTCCGGCCATGAGCGCATAGCCGCAGTTTAGCTTTTTTAAAGATTTGAGTAACTTGCCGAGTTGACCGACTTTGATCTGAATGTGTTCACCGGCAGGCACGGAGTCTATCAGGGACTGTTCGGTTTCGCCGGCAAAGGAAATTAGTCGCAGCGGCACTCCGGCGGCGCGGATACATTTGGCAGTCAATATGGGATAGCGGCCCTTGCCTGCAATTAATCCAATCGGACGCGATTCAAATGCGTCCGGAAGGAATTGCGATAGTGGAGAATTGCTCATTGTAAGAGAATTTAGAGGCTAGGAGTGGAGCGCCGCGAAACGGAGTGGGGTTATATCTCGTCTTCCATGAGAAGGGGTTATTATTGATGTGAAAATTTCAATTTTGTAGGTTCTTTGATGGTGTGGTTGGTTGCTGCTGTCGAGGCTGAATTCCCTGTGTCAGACTTCCATACGCACTCTTTGTTGTGGGCTTACCAAGCCCGGTGCCAGTGGGCGTCCAGTCTCGGAGCTGCTAACTTGTTCTCGTATTCATCTTTAGTGGCATTGGTGGTGCCTTGATACAGACGGAGATAACGCAGTCATCCGGACCAGACATGGAAATACAGTCTCTAAAATCACCATCAGGCAGCAAGTTTTTCTTTGGATTTGTTTGGATAGGCTTGATACGTGCACTCGGGGTCCTTCCAGAGCGCCAGCATGAGCACAGCAAGTTTGCGGGCGGTCTTCACTACGGCCTTTTTCTTCGCCACCTTTGAACCGGTAACTATTTTTCGCTGCCCGGACTCTTTAAGCGCACTATCCGGGCCAAATTTGCCAAGTGTGTACTGTGCGCAGCTAACCAGCAGCCGACGCAGCAGCCGGTTACCGGCCTTGGTGATACGCATCGGCTTATCAGTTTCACCGGATTGATCACGTCCGGGAACGAGTCCCAGATAAGGGCCCACCTCACGAGCTTTATCGAAGCGATCGGGTGAGCCAATGATCAGTACAAAAGAGAGTGCAGTAATCGGGCCAACGCCGGGAATGCTCATCAGTTTCTTAGCGACTGGATAGTCATTCTCAATCATAGCCTCAATGCGTTTGTCTTGAGCTTTGATGCGCTCAGTCAATTCAGCGATGACTTCCAATAGTGGAGCCACCAGTTCGTAGTCTTCAGCTTCAAGGAACTCAGTGGCTTTGCTGGAGAAGGCATCACTGCTCCAGCCTGATTGCAGAAAAATACCCAGGCTTTTGAGTGAGCCACGCACACTGTTGATCAGCTTGACCCGGGCAGAAACAAGTACATCGCGTGCATCAATGATTTTCAGGGCACGTTGGTGGACTTCACTTTTGTGATCAATCCCATAGAGCAGCTTCCGATCAAAGCGTCCAATCCGGGCGAGCATCTCAGCATCACGCTGGTCGTTCTTGTTATCGCTTTCGTAGATGGCACGTAGTTTACGTGGATTGGCAACGATAACCTTATGTCCTTTTTCAGAGAACAAACGGCTGATCCAGGGAGAGTGACAACCTGCCTCCATAACCAGGGTTGCGCCCGAGTTAGCTGAACTGAAGCGTTGCAGGTCATCCTTGGTGTTCACAACGCTGCTGCGTTCAATGATCTCACCCTGTGAATTGATCGTGCAGGTTTCATGGGCTTTATCGCCCAGGTCGATACCGATAGTGTAGTTATGTTTTGTATGTGTCATAGAGGCGTAGGATTGCACAAGTTCAGATCGCTGACGACCCCTACTTGCTACGCCTTCTCATGCCTACTTGTT
>CAZTSB010000053.1:0-20508 GCA_964616435.1 uncultured Puniceicoccaceae bacterium
AGAGATCGCTAAACAGCTTCGTACTCAAACAACTGCAGGTAATGGATGGATAGCCAAACGTTTGAATATGGGCCATCCCTCTCGTGTAACTAACTTAATAAGAGAAGTACAAAACTAAAATATTTAAATTCTACGTTTGACTCCTTTTAGTTGCCTTCTGACTCCTTTTAGTTGCCTTCTCTTTTTTATCTTACAATTTGTAACTTCAGATTCATCAAAAATCGTTCTTGTAGCTATTCAATCAATAATTGCTACTTTTCTGTTCTTGATTTTAAATCATTTTCTTGTTCAGCGGTTTAAAAAGCGAAATGAACGAAAGTCTAAAGAAACTAGAGTGGTCAAAAGATGACACAACCCCAGGGGAAAAGATAAAAGATGACATAGGAGAGATTGCCAAGTGCGAGCAATCGTTAAATTGACACTCCTATGTCATCTTTTAACGGTCTAAAGGTCTGCACGAGAACGGAGCCGACATCCGATTTATCCAGCAACACAGATTTACACGCAGGTGGCTATCCGTAAACTGAAAGAAATCCACACTGCCATCCATCCAGCCAAGATTGGAAATACTGTCCTCGACGAACTTAAGGCAGAGATCGAAGACGATGACAGTTGAGAGAAGTAGCTTGCGAGCTGTCAACCGATCACTAGGAATGAATCCAATGTCCCAGAAAAACGAAATTATCCCAGTCGAATTTGTTGAAGAGATCATTCTTCTGATCCGCGAACACCGTGTCATTATTGATCGTGATCTTGCTGCCCTTTACGGTGTTACAACCAAGGCCTTTAATCAGGCGGTAAAGCGCAATGAAAAGAAGTTTCCGGAAGACTTCCGGTTCCAGCTTAACAAGGACGAGAAGAACGAACTGGTCACAAACTGTGACCGGTTCAAAACCCTGAAACACTCCAGTTCAATGCCGTATGCGTTTACTGAGCATGGTGCATTGATGGCCGCCAATATCCTCAACAGTGAGCGCGCTTCGGCAATGAGTGTCTACGTGATCAGAGCCTTTGTAAAACTGCGTCAAATGATTGTCGGCAATCATGAACTGTCTCAAAAGCTTGGTGAAATGGGACGACGCCTGGACAATCATGAAGAACATATCGCCGGTTTGTTGAAAGCCATCGACTATTTACTGGCAGAGCCGGAACCAAAGAAAAAGGGCCGAATCGGCTTCATCTCGGAAGACTAATTTATCTTTAGTTGCCAGGGCATGGTCTGTCTATAAAAGCTTGCTAAGGTGTCTAAAAAGTTGATGATCCCTGACGCGGTGCTATGGGCAATTTTCACATTCTTCATCTACTTCAAAAACGATCAATTTTCCATCCATTGGCTCAATTTCGGAAAGGTCATAATTTTCCAACAGAATTGGCTCATGCGGGAGAAAATCATCTGCATTATTGGAAACGCCTCTCCAGCTATTTACGATGAAACTACTACCGCTACCACCCAGACGAGATTTGCACGGCTGTATGGCCCATTCTTCCACATTAAGGAAATCCAGATTCAGATCACTCAATTCTGCTCCCAAGTCAAAGGGAGATGTGTTGCTCAGTATAGAACCACTTTGCTCGCCACTCAGATTAATCGGACTATCGGTTGACTGTATCCAGCCATTGGGGATTGACACAAGCACATTGTAGTTGCCCCCTTGTATGTCCGCTTGTGCAGTCACCTCTGAACTGATTACAATGTAGCGCATCGTGTCAATATTCATATTGCCACCAGTATTTCCCGCTTGTGCTAACAATTCGCTGTTTTCTAACCAGATATCCATAGCTTTCAGAAATAATTCCGGTTGCTGAAAACTACTCGAATTATTTGTATCGAAGTCTTCCTGCTTTGCTGCAATGCTCAAAAGACTATCTACAATATAGATGTTGCCATTTTCCGCCGAAATGCTTACACTACCTGCATCGCTTGTTTCAGCGAATGCGCTAATTCTGCCGCCATTAAGTACTTTCAAGTTTTCCGTTACTTCAATCTCAAGATTTCCGCCATTTCCAAGTCCACTTTCAAGAGGATTATTATCATTATGTCGTTGGCTCGTAGAATAAATGCCGGTTTGATTGTTAAGACCTTGGCTGCCGTCTATGATCAAGTTCCCAGCTTCAATTATAGCATTTCCAGCATTTCCTTTGCTAAGTGTTGCTGTACTTATCTTCCCGCCATTTAGAATCTTCAAATCTTCCGTTACTGTAATCTCAAGGTTTCCGCCGTCTCCTGTTCCCAAAAAATTATTACCAGTTGATTGGCTCGTAGAATAAATACCACTTTCTTGACCAGCTATGATTAAATTTTCCGCTTTAATTGTGGCATCTTTAGCATTGTAATCACTATTATTTACTAAATTAATTATACCCCTGTTGGTAATGCTTAACGCTTTAGCAATCATCATTTTCAAGCTATATTCACCTGTACCAGCTTGCCTACTTTGTGGAGCGCTTATCCCTGTAAATTCTTCCGCCTCTGAACCATCGATGCGAACATTCTCAGCCACGATGGAAATTTGTCCAAGCTCTCCTTTTTCTCCGGCTACGTCAATATCACTGTTTTTACCAATGAACAAATCCCCTGAAATGCCAACATCAATACTGCCACCAGCACCTCCTGGGGTAATATTTCGCGCCACTAACCTCGCTTTGTTGTCTAGTTTTAAATGATTGCCTCTTACAAAAATACGACCGGTAGCCCGGTTGTCTTGCGATAAGTCGTTTTTTACTACATCGGTTACTGATAAAGGGGAATTTTCATTTAGTATGATATTGCCAAATGCACTGAAACCGGAAACCTCAAGATCATTACTGTCATTTGAAATGAATGCTTCTCCGGCTGATTGCAGACTAACGAGATTAATGTGACCAAAAGGAGCTAGTAGGCCGGAATTTTCTAGCGATATACTTCCTCCGATCAAAGAAATCGTCTTATCTTCCAAGAAAATTTTAGCATCTCTTGCCATAATTTCTCCTATCTCGTCACCTATAAAACCATAAGCGCTTAAATCACCACTGCTTAGCACACTAAGATCAGGGTCGCTTATATCGAAACGTCCTCCATCACTAAAAGTTAGGTAATCAGCAGTTCCAACATTAAAAGAATTAAAGAAACTAAAGGAATCTTGCAGATCCAAATTTTTATCATGAGGTCCGAAAAACAAGCCATTGGGATTGATTAAGTAAAGATTGGCTCCTTTAATATTCGAAATCAAAGGGCCATATATGCTTGTGGAATTATCTCCGGTTACACGCACTATGATATTTGAGACTGCTTCCGACCCAAAAAATGCTACACTCTGATCTTCATCGACAAAGAAATCACTGAAACTATAAAATAGGTTGTTGCCGGAAGTTCGTCCCTCATTTTCTGTAATTTCATAGCAAGGGCCAGATAGAGTTTCCCCATCGCGATCAGGATGTAAACTTCCATCCAAAACGATATTACCGTTCGTAAATGGTATAATTTCTTTAATTTTGCCAATGCCTTTACTAAACTGAAACTCAGCATCAGATCCGCTTAAAGTCAGTTCGGGGGTCAAACCATCGAATGTCGAAAGAACAATTTCTCCTATGTATTCAGGCGAAGCTGCTTTTGTTTCGATCGCAACCTTACACAGTGCACTAACTTGATCCGCCGTGATCTTGATCGTGCCTGCTTTCCCTGGATTGACCGCATCTAGTTCATTCTTCGGTGCTGAATTCGCGAAAAGGCCTGTTTCACCAGACGCGCCGATAGCATTTAATACAAGGTTTTCAGCATCTATCAGAACCTCTCCGGCATTTCCACTTTTTACAGTCGTTGTATCCAGTCGACTACGTACAAGATTGAAACGATCAGCTGTGACATAAACACCGGAGCCATCTGTCTCTCCGATCGTCCGAGCAGATATGGTAGAGTCTCTTAGCACCAGTTCTCCTCCACGAATAACGATCCGGCCTCCGCCTTCACCATCTGTATTCAATTCGCTGTTGTTTGTTATGTTTACACTACTTAACTTGGCAAAATCAAGGGCCTTTAGGTTCTGATGTTCTGCGAAGCTATCAAATCTGACTTCTCCTCGGGAATTGACACCTACTACATTGATTTGGCCCTGCGGAATGCGAATGTTAGCATTGTCTTCAATGGTGACCTTTCCTCCGACCAATGAAAGTGTCGCCTTATCGTCCAGATCGAGTTGACTACCATCGACGACAATGTTCCCTTTAGGTTTCTCAAAGAAGCCAAAAGCCCTGGGCGCTGCAGTGCTTAGGATATCTCCTTCCGGCGGTTCATTGTTGTAAAATAAATCGTCATTGCCCAAACGTACGTAATCAGCGGTTGATGCGTGAAAGGAACCATTGATCGATAAGCTTGCATTCGGACCAAATAGTATCCCGGCTGAATTGATTAAATAAAAATTTGCGTTCGCAATTTCAGATTTGAGTAGTCCATTTATGTTTGAGTGACTTCCACCGGTAACGCGACTGATAACGTTGGCTATTTCACTGGCTCCTCTAAACGTCGCACTTTCGTTCTCACGAATACTAAATTCGTTAAAGCTGTGGAATAGGTTGTTTCCCGCACGTCGTCCCAAGTTTTCATTAATCACGTAATCCGGACCACTGAGTGATTGTGCCGAACCTAGGCTCCCATCAGTTTGAATCTGGGCTTGCATAAACGACAAAGATGAAAAGCAAAGCGAAACAAGAATGCGACCAACAGATAATTTTCTGCCTATTTTTGAAATCCTGGCAGCTCTCAAACTTTTTTTTGTATCTTCAGAAACGTGAGTGTGTTTGATGAACATTTGTAACAATCTGAATCTATAACTTAAGTTTTCGATAGCCATAATGTTGCGCGTCTTTTATTAAATATTTTTTTGAAGGTTGGTAGTGGCTATTGTTTAACACTGTAGAATCAAAGCCAGTTTCCGATAAAAAGGAATGGGCTCCAGTAGGCGGGATGCCGATATTGTGGATGGTTGTTTCGCAAATTCAATTGAGCGGCTTGCAGGGCCTGCGCTTTGTTGAGTTCTGGTCTGGATTGAAATTGCCTGTAGAAATCAGTCATTGCCAGCATCGTCGCTTCGTCGTGCACTGACCACAGTGTGGCGACTGCGCTGCGGGCGCCGGATTCAAGAGCGATTCCTGCAAGACCAAATGCTGCGCGTATGTCACCGACTGCAGTGTTGCAGGCGCTTAAGGTTAACAATTCAACCGGTTCGTTGCTGAATTGACCGAGTTTGAGCATCCTCTCAAGGTCCTTGAGCAGCAGTTTGCCATCGTGGGTTAGCAAGAAGGTTTGGTTGGGGTCGGCGCTAAATTCTCCATGGGTTGCCATGTGGATGATTCGATAGGTATTTTTTTTGATTGCATCTTCCAGCGCTTTTTTTTCATAGTCCTTGTTCAGAAGCTGCTCAGAGTTGCCCTGAAGTATTGTGCTGATCGTATTTAGTTCTTCGGGTACGTTTGGCAGTGGCGGGAATCCTTGAACATCTTTGGAAAGGCCGACCAATAATGCTTCAAAATTTTCGCGTGGAGTTGGCCGGGGATCCGTTAATTGCAGCCCCGGGGTCGTAACAATGGCATACTTTTCGATTAAGAATTTTTCACCATCGTAAAGTGCCGCAAACGGGATAAGGGAAAGCGCGTCGTCCGGAATGATGACCAGAGTATTAATGGCTTCTTTTTGCAATTTTTCTTCCAGGACAGCAATTAGCCACTGGTAGAGCTGTTCTCCTGGGCCGCGAAATGATTGGTGCGAACTGTCCTGCAAGTATTTTCGAAATAAGATTACTGTTTTGGTTAATGTTTCCCGATCTACCGGCGAAGTAATCTGTATAATTCCGCTGGGAAGTGTAACTACGATCACAAGCTTGTCTTTGAACAGCATCGGGTAGATGACCGCGCTGTTTTCTCCCACATCGTCCAGTGGCGTATCTTTATTTCTAAGGGCAGTGGTACATTCATCCTGAAAAAAGTCTTCTACCTCTGCGGCTTTCATTTGTTCAATAGTTGAACGGGCTTCGTCAAGTTTTTCCTGTTTTTTGCTGACATCGTCGATTTCTTTTGCGGCTTCAATATGCAGCGCTGCAAGTTCGTAATAAACGGGTTTTATGTTTTCCTGAAAATAATTCCCGGAGTTTCGGTAGCTAAGCATTAATTTGGTCTGTATGGGAGTCAGGGTTTTGACTGCCTGTTCATAGGCTTTAAGCGCTTTGTCTTTTTGTCCGCTTGCGCTAAATAGCCTTCCAAGCTGCCACTGCCAGCGATAAATCATTTCAGGGTGGGGGCCTTGCTGTCCAATAAATAAGGCACGGCGTGTTGTAGTCAGGGCTTTGCTGTATTCACCTTCCAGTTCATAAAGACGGCCGATGTTGCCGTGGGCGTTGGATTGTAGCCGGGTATCCTTGGACACTTCTGCAAATGCCCTAACTGATTCCCAGAGATTTTGTGCGTTTGTCTTCAGTCGAGTTCTTGAGAGCCTTGGATCGTTTTCTTCAAGCAATGCTTGCAACTGATTTGCCAGAGCCGAACTCAGAATTGCCTTTTGGGGGGATGTCTGTAGTGAATCAATGAGAGCGACACCTTTGTACAATGCTTTTTCTGATCTTGGCAGGTCCTGCATAATGGCGGCTGTTTTTGCCAGGTTTATCAGTATGCGTACTGCAAGTGATGGTTCCGGCGCTCTTTTGGCCAGATCAAGCCCCTGGTCGAATGCCTTGATGGCATTTTCATATTCCCTGTCCAAGGTTAAGATGGTGCCCCAGTTGTTAAGTACAGATGCCATCAGTTTGGGCTGGTTTTCCAGGCTGGGGGCCTCTTCAATTATTGGCTGAACACACTTTTTCGCCTCACTGAGCCATCCACGATTTAGATAGATATCACTCTTTTGGACAAGAACCGAAATCGTACCGACACTTAACTGTTGATGCATTTTGTTCAGTATAGCGAGTGCACCTTCGTAGTCGCCCTGGTTTTGAAGCTGGCGTGCTTCCAGCAATAAATGATTGAATTGCCGGGCGAGTTGAGTGGCCTGCTTATCATGGTCTGTAATCGCTGGAGCGGCACTTAGATTATTTGAGTGAAAGTCCAGTGCTATGAGAAAAAACAGAGCCAGAACAACAGGAATCAATTTATTTTTATGAGTGACCATTCGTATTACTATCGTCTCATTTCTTGCTTTTTGGAAAAGATTTTATGTAGCAGGGTTTGTTGTTTTGTTCAATAGTTTTGCTTTCAATGTTCGTTGTAGCTTTTGCCGCACCAGGATTTCAATTGCGTTTTCGTGAAATGAAAGATGTTTCTGCTGAAGAAAATGAGTATGATTGAGAAGAACCAAATCAAAATAACTCGAGATTAATTCTGAAATGGATGCCGGCTTCCTGTATATCGTGCTTGGAGTTATAGTCGACAGGTTTTAAGCGATGCCCCCAGTAAAGCTCGGCAAAGCTATTTCTGTTTATCTGCCACAAAATACCGGTGCCGACACTGTGTATGTAATTAATCCTGTCGTCATCGTTGACATCGTTGACGTCTTCGGCCCATCCATAATCATAGAAAGCCGTGAGTAGCACTTGCCCGTCACCTCTTTCGTTGCTCAGGCGTGGAAGCTTTAGTTCAAACACAGGAATCCTATATTCGATGCTTGCCAGTGCGCCGTAGTCTCTGGTGAATGTATTTTCACGATAACCTCGCACTGAAAAAAAGCCTCCGATAGTGAACTTTTCCGTCTGCAAAAGTTCACTGTCGCTTAAACGCAGTGTTCCCTTTAGCAGGATTTGACCATCCCAGGTTTGCAAGCGACGTAAATATTGTCCCTGCAAGAGCCAGGTAACGAAACTGGCATCCGGACGATTATTGATGGGATCCATGGTTGCATCCAGGAAATCGATACCAAAATTGACTGACGAATAGAGCACGAATACTTCCTGTTGAGATCGATGTATCCAGTCCTGTACGAAGCTTAAAGTCGTTACACGATCTTTCGGCTGGCCGGAGCCGAATGCCGTGGGCGTGCCTAAAAGTGTTGTTGAATTGTCCGTATGCTTCAGTTTTGCTGCCAGTCCGAACTCTTGGTTCGACGTTCGATATATCGGATGGCGTATTTCCAGGCTGTAGCTGTGGGTTTCATTACGAATGTCGAAATCTATGAAATTTTCATCAATAAAGATGGAGTCATTTTTACTAAAGCCGGCACTTAAGGTTGTATCCTGGTAGGTAACAGGGATGCTTAAATACAAACTGTAAAAAATATTTTCGTCGGCTCTGACATTTACGTCATCGCCAAAGCGCCAGCCGATACTGGCTGCCAATGAATCACCCATGCCGGTAAGATTGGAGGCATTCGCATAGAGTTCAGCGGCGTACAATCCTATACTCGCGGTACTATGATTATTAATTTCAAATCCGCCGTCCCATTGATCGGTCTCCTGGACATCGATGGATAAGATTGCGGAGCCCAGTTTTGAACCGGGTTCCAGACTTGCCTGGATACTTTGAATATTGGGATCCTGTTCCAGGATTTTTAAATTTTCTCGAAGTTCATTGATGTTGAGCGGCTCGCTGGTTCGCCTCTCAATCCGACTCAAAACGTAGTGAGTTGAGAGGCGATCTATCTTTAATATCTCTATTTTTTCGAGACTGCCTTCCAAAATCAAAAATACGATGATTCCGTCTTCAACATCCTGATCCGGCAGCAGTGCTCCTGAGTTAATAAATTTTTTTTCCTCGTTTTCCACATAGTGGCTGGTGATCTTATCTTTTAGTTCAATGAGTTCTTCGGTATTCATTTCCTCATTGATGTAAGGTTCTGCGATTTTGGTTAATTCTTCATCAGAGAAAACGGTATTTCCGTAAAATTGAAATTCCCTAACACATATGGATAATTGAGTAGAGTGTCTGTTTACCGCTTTGCTAGCCTTTGTTTGCGGCAAAGCCTGAACGGATTCAACGTTTTCCTCATCGGTAGGCTTAGAAGGATTCTGGAGAGCATGAGAATGACTTAGCAGCAAGGCATAGCCTGTGATTAAGATAAAATGTACTCTCAACTTCATATACTGCTGTATAAAATCTGCGCCAAATGGGTAATTACGTGCTATCGCTACGTATTAAGTGTGGAAATGGATTAATCACTTCAACACTGTATATTTGAAATCGTTTGAATTACGAGTCGTCATTTTAATGCGTTTGGATCATGCTGATTGCCTATTTGAACGACGTGAAAACTTTAATGTAAATAACGCTGCACAAGAGGCCTTAGGAGCGCTATAGCTTAGGGGTTCAATTTTGTAAGCTGTCACTTCAAACTTCTGGGTTAATAAAAACAATTGGGAATAATTTGTTGTATCAAAAATTTCAAAGAGTGTTCATCGCACGGTCAATCTTATGATTCTCTCGACTAGCGACGACGGAAAGAATGCCTCTAATGAAACGCGTTATCGATGCTTGCAGGACTTTTTTCTCAATGCGAAGCTATGCTTTCAATTAATCGACTGGTTCATCATCAGTCGCATTTCACAGCCCGCGTAAGGAGATACACTGGCAATAGATCAGACAAACTGGAAGTTTGGGCGTATGGGCATCAACTTTCTTAAGAGCAATACCCTGGTCAGCTATCAACATTCAGCAGTGCTTGCCATCAGTAGGAAGTTATAAAGTTGAAGGTACTCAGAAGGCTTTTGGATTGGAGCTTTTCTTCGCCTGCAAGCCTATGGGAAAGGTTTCTGTGCCGAACAACTGCTCATTTTGAGCAATCATTTTAAAAGCAAAGAAGCACTATAGCTATATCGGAAGAGTTAGGGCATTGAGCGGCTGTTCTGGCATATCAAACGAAAAGGCTTTGATCTGGAAGCTCCAGGTCACCAGCCGCAATTCAAATTCCGGTCTTAGCGATCTGGGCGTGTATGATTGATGTCAATGGTACAAATCGCTTAAGCAATTCCGAAGTATTTAGCCATTTTTTAGTTAAAAAAATGACTAATTTCACCCCGCTTACTCGTATAGAGATATATAAACACCCATTAAATTTAAAAATAACTATCAAAATGAAAGTCAAAAAGACAGTGGCAACGGTGAACTCAGTAAACGCTGTTTCAACGTCGACTAAAACCATCCGGCTCTGCTCAGACATGACCAGAGCCGGACAGATGAAAACCAGGGCTCATACAATTACAGCATCCACTAACGACTTTAACGCTCACGGTAACAATATCCGCATTGCAATCGACTACGGCGATGAACACGTACAAATAACAAAAAATACATATGCCTTCGACAATGCGGCTATTGGGTACCTCGGGCGCTTATCTTTTGTTCAGGTGATAACGACGGGCTCCCATGAAAAAAGAGCGCAGGATAAAACCATCGTTCGTAAATCGAAGTTCCTCTTTCACTCCGACGGTCTTTCCTTTTTTTCGCAGACCGTACAGCCGGACAATGTGCTTGCCGTCGCCAATACTACTTTTGCCCGCAATGCACTTAAGCGCATAATTTGTGAAAACTGCCCCTATGACCAAACCTTCCATCAGGATGCGGGATACCATGATTTTGACGTCGCCGATCAAACGCTGGAGCGTGTCTACCCCATCTCAACACCAGCCGGCGGCGTCAACCACCTTTTCGACCATCGTTACGAATTTGACTCGATCGGCGCCATAACCCGACGCACTGCGAGCTAAAGAATTTTGGCAAAAAAATAATATACGGACGCTCGGACCGCATGACCGATGCGGAACCTATACCGTAGCAGCGAGCTGAGATGAATCGGGCACGATCATCAGCCGCACTTCAAATTCCGGTCTTAGCGATCTGGGTGCGTATGATGATGCCAATGGTACAAATCGCTCAAGCAATTCCGAGGCATCTGGCCACTTTTTTTTAATTTCTTTAAAAAAAAATGACTAATTTCACCCCGCTCACTCGTATAAAGATATATAAACACCTATTAAATTTAAAAAATAACCATCATTATGAAAGTTAAAAAGACAATGGCAACGGACTCAGCAAAAGCGAACTCGGCAAACGCTGTATCAACGCCAACTGAAACCATCCAAAACTGCTCAGGCATGACCGGAGCCGGAGGACAGATGAAAACCAGGGCTCATACAATTACAGCGCCCGCTAACGACTTTAACGCCCACGGTAACAACATCCGCATTGTAATCGACTACGGCGATGAACACGTACAAATAACAAGAACAACAAAAATACATACGCCTTCGACAATACGGCTAGCCATCCCCGCTGGATTTTCGCGTTTTACCGTAGAAGCTATAGCTAAGCTTGGAATTACTTTTACACGCAAATGATGTCTTTTCTTTGGTAAAAAGCACCGCATCGAATGCTCGAACGCTCTGGCTCAAACGACGCTGGTGCGCTACCAATGCACAATCTGTTCAAATAATTTTAGGCTTAGCTATAACTGATAGCTACCACGGATGTCTTTGTCGCGATGTTTTTAATTTATATATTTCTATTTTTAATCATACACAAAGCCAGTTACTATGTACCTCCGTTTTCAACCATCAAAAAAGCTAGTTAGTAAGCGTCATGGTTTTATTTTTCTGTTCAAACTACTGCTTCTAACTTTAGTTTTCGGAGTTCTTTTTTACTGTGCCAAACATTTTAGTCCTGATTTACTTTCCGGAGCTTTCGAATCTACAAAATCGGTCAAAATGAGACCGGAAATAACAACCTGTTTAGTAGAGGTTCGAGGTGACAGTGGAAGTGGAACAGGATTTTTTGCAGAACTTAACGGTAAACCGTTTATTGTTACCAACCTGCACGTACTCTCCGGAAATAAAAAGGTCGAGTTTTACAACTCGAATGGAGAAAACGTGGCCATTGGCAATATCTATGGTGCGAAAGATTATGATATTGCACTTATTCAAGTCGATTTGTCTTCGTCAACATTGTCTGTTCAAGAGGAAATCGACAGACAGAAATTAGAGGACAAGAAAGTGATTGTTCCAGGCAACGCATTGGGGGACGGCGTATTCTCTGCGATCAGAGGAAAGGTACTTGCAGTGGGGCCTCATCTTGTCGAAGTGGATGCAAAATTCGTTAGCGGCCATTCAGGTAGCCCCATCATCGCTAAGGACATTCTAGGCAGTTACAAAGTGCTGGGGGTTGCGACTTTTACCAAAACAACCAAACTTCGGGGGCGTGATCGGCTTAGTCGCTATGAAAATACTCGCTGGTACGGCTATCGGTTGGACAATATAGAAGAATGGCAAAAGATATCATGGGCTCATTTTTCCAGCGAGGCCGAAAAACTTCAGAAGATTGAGGACCAAACAGAGAATATTATTCGCTTTTTTACTACCGGAGGAGGGCCCTTGAAAAATGATCCTGACATAATTGCTTTGAGCAAAGATATGCAACGGTCCGGAAGGCTGGGTCAGCGTTCGATCGATTCGTATGAAAGCACATTCAAGTCGTACCTTACGCACATTTTATTAAAAGACATCAAAAAAAGTGGCTTTTATCGATACGACTATCACAGCAAACGTTTTGAGGAACAGAAGAAGATACGGGAAGAAATGGCTGATATTATCGACAAAGAAACCTTTTTTCGGTAGGAGAAAAATTTTTAGAGACAGGCTAAATAGTGTTGATGCCCCCTTGCGCCAAGAACTTTGAGATGTCCTCAACAGTACTTAAATCGCCAGCCGACAAGGACATCGGCGAAGCTGCTTTTTACTATTAGAGTTGTTTTTTTACAAAAGCAACCGTTATGGCACAAGGATCGTATCCGATGCTCCACTTGTAATCACCTATCGCTATGACGGAGTCGGCACCCTTTCGATTGCGGAAAGTCTTCGTTTGAGCAATACTCTGTATTTTCATGACCACTTATCCGTCACATAGACCTGATTGAGCGGCGCAGATATCCGCTATATCCAGCAAATGCTCGGACATGCCTTGCTGACCACCACATAGATTTATACTCAAATAAGCATCCAGAAGCTCAAGGATATCCATAAAGCTACACATCCGGCGAAGTAGCGCTTGAAGAATCTGCAGAAACTATCATGTTAACTCCTATGAACGCTGCCCAAGTAATCGAAGAGATTGATGCGCTACCTGCCAAGGAGCAGGAGAAAGTGATCGTCCATGTGCATCAGCTACAAGAGGCTCTGTGTATCACGAAGAGCAGGTACGCATTGCCGAAAAGCGTCTTGAAGACCTTGAAAATGGATTAGAAGAGACCGTGTCGCACGAAGAGGCGATGCGCATAATCCGCGAGGTTTAAGGCATGCGAATCCGTCACCTCAAACAGGTCGTTGCCGATGAGCAGCGTGAGGCAAAGTTTTGGTACGAACGGGAACCCGCCTTGAAAGCTTAGTTTGCCAAAGAGTTGGCAACGGCGATTGAGATCATCAGCCGTTCACCCAATGCGTACTTGCAGGTCTCAAAGTGGCACAAGAATCTTCGCCGTTTTTATGAAAAACGCTTTCACACGCATATTTTATATGAGTATCTACCAGAAAAAGACCTGCTACAGATCGTGCGTGTGTATAATGCTCGAATGAATCCGATTCGCTTCATTCCGTAAGCTTTACAGGACACGACTCGGTGCGCACCAGCATCGTGTGAGCTAGAGCGTCCGAGCATTCGATGCGGTGCGAGGATGCACCTGCACTACCTCTTTACCAAAGAAAAGAATCTTTTAGATGACAGGCTAAATCGTGTTGATACCCCCTTGCGCTAAAAACTTTGAGGTGTCCTCAATAGTACTTAAACCCCCAGACGACAAGGACATCGGCGAACCTGCGCACCTCAAAATTCAAATGGAAATGAACTTTTTTTAAAAAAAACGACTAATTTCGCCCTGCCCACTCGTATATAGAGAGAGACATATGCACCTATTGAATTTAAAAATAACTATCAGAATGAAAATTGAAGGCATCGTAGCAACAGACTCAGCGCGACGTCGAAGTATCGCGTGACGAATAACCGACGCTGTAAAGCATTTACCAGATGAACACACCCTAATCTCATAACCCCAAATATCATGAAAAATAAACATAAAATAGAAACGATTACATTCCTGAGCGTGATGCTTTTAGCATCTCATTTGTTTTCCGATCCCGGAGATGTCATTACCGAAATTACCACCTCAACAGACCCCAACTACACCGAAGGCAGAGAGGTTCCCCATGCTGTGATTGACGGCGATCTTTACATTGAAGATAGTGATGATTCTAATGATTTAGATCCAGGCCTCTTGGTAGAAGGCGGATTTTCGGTCGGAGGTCTTACTGAACTGCATGGAGGTTTACAGCTTAAAAAAATTGATACACAGGACCCCCAGGCTCCCCAGATAGAACTGGATGTGGCTGGAGATGCGGCTATTTCCGGTGATTTAGATGTCGAAGGGGCATTAAGCCTTGGCAGTTCTATTGTCGAAATTACTGATCCGGAAAATACCCAATCGGTAGATCTCTCTTTACTGACAACAAAGGCATACGTCGATACTGAGATAGAACAATCGTCTGTAATTGATAGTGGCGGCCGCGCTTCGTGGGGATTCAGCAATACTGTTAGTGGTATCCTATACCCTACTGCATGGGGATTCGGCAATACTGCCAATGCTCCGATCTCTACCGCATGGGGATTCAGCAATAATGCCAATGGTCTGATCTCTACCGCATGGGGAGACAACAATGCTGCCAGTGGTTATGCTTCGACTGCATGGGGACGGGGCAATAATGCGGAATCTTTATGTGCCACTGTTTTTGGACGATTTAACGTTGGTGGTTTTAGTTATAGTGACGATGGCAATAATTACAATGATGGCGACAATGTATGGTTCGAAATAGATCCATTGCTGGAAATTGGAATTGGAATAGGAAATAGTACGAATGAGCGTGCAAATGCACTGACGCTTCTGAAAAACGGTCGCATCGCCTTTGGCAAGCATACTTCGTTAGATGCCCTGCAAGCCCAGCCGGAAACCGTGCAGGTACAAGGTGCGCTTAAAGTGGGTGATTATAGTTCAGATCCTGGTGACGGTGCTTCCGAAGGCGCGATTCGTTTCGGCGACGACGGTAGCGGCAATAACGATTTTCTCGGCTACGTTGGTGGCACGTGGAAATCGCTTACGCAAAGCAATCATGTTGATGGGGATTTGCAGGTTGACGGTGACATCGTGCTAGCTGACCACGCCGGGGACATTCCTTCGATTACGTATTAAATTTGAAAAACAGAGAGTCAGGAGGACTTATGAAACAATTAATTAAACAAAAATATTTGGCCTCAGTTTTTTTATTCATGGCTAGTCAGGTTATATTGTTAAGTACTCAAACTGACTGGTGGGCCGACTATTTCCTTGTCGATGGGTCCACCCCTCAGGACACTGTCGTAGTCACTCATGGCCAAGCCAAACACGCCGTGCAAAAAGCATACCAGTACTTGGAAGCGGAGCTATCCGAGGTTGGCGGTGCAGGCACAGCAATCACAGCACTTTACACAACTTACTGCACGAATGCACCAACTGATGCAGCAAATGATCGACTACCGTTGTCGATCGGTCAATTAAAGTACCTGACCAAACCATTCTACGATCGTCTTAACAGTGCTACGGTCGCTTTTGATACCAGCGTAATGAATCCAGTTTCGACGGATATTTATCCCTGGACTGTCGATCAAAGTGACGATGCTGATCTGACGCTGGCCACAATCGGGCAGCTAAAGTTTGTGTTCAGTTTTGATCTCAGTACGTGGGTGGCGCCGGACGTAGATTTTGACGGTCTGCCAGATTGGTGGGAAACAGAATGGTTTGGCAACCTTAGTCAGGATCAAATCGGTGATTTCGAAGGGGATGGCATGACAAATCTGGAAGAATTTGAAAACGGCCTGAATCCTTTAATCAATGATTCGATGGATGATCCGGACGGTGATAACTATCCCAACATTTACGAAGTGCGCAACCCAAACGGTGACCCAAGTGATGCATCTGCTATTCCCGAAGCAACATTTGTCGTTTCAATGGACGGTTCAACGGGTTACACGACTCTTCAGTCAGCTATTGATGATGCAGCCGTAGATTACAGTATTATCCTGGTTAAGCCCGGTATTTATACTGGATCAGGAAATTCTGATTTTTCGATTGCTGTTTATAATAATGATCCTGCGATATTAATAATTTCAGAGGAGGGCGCAGCAAACACAATACTGGACGGTGAAGGAACACACCGCGGAGGTAACATTGCCACTACCCGAAGTTCCTTCATCGGATTTACAATCCGCAAATGTATCTCTTTCGGAAATAATCAGGGGGGCGGCCTCTACATAAAAGGTGACGAAATTCTTGTGGCAGAATGCAGAATTCATGACAATGAAAGTATATACGAAGGTGGTAGCATCTACACACAGGGAGATAATATTCGTATTGAAGACTGTGAAATTTATAATAATCGGGCAAGTCTTGGCGCCGGGTTACTTTGTGATTCCGGTGTAGGTCTGAAAATAAAAAATACCAAAGTCTATGGAAATACAGCAGCGTTTAATGGCGGGGGCGTTTACATAGAGGGCAATGAAGTAATTTTGGATAACTGTGAAATTCGTGAAAACAGAGCCTCATCAAATGGAGGAGGTATTTATGTACAGGGAGGTGCTACTTCTGGAAAAGATGTCCTGATCGAGAACTGCGAAATTCATCATAATTTATCTGACAACGGAGCGGGCTTATACCTTGCGAATAATGTATCTGCGCTTAAGGTACAGAATACCTTGGTTCACCGAAATAAGTCTGTTTTCAAAGGTGGTGGCATTTGCATTTATACAGCTTCAAATATCTCTTTGGCTCATGTAACTCTACACAATAACAGTGCGTCCGATGGTAACGAGATCTATAGGTGGCACATAGGTAATGCAACTGATGTGCTGCTGACCAACAGCATCATCTGGAATGACAGTGGCACAACCAATGTGCTTGCGGGCAAGGATGTGAGCGCCCGTTACAGCATCATTCAGGGAAGTTCCGGATATGTGGACAATGGCATGGTTATCAACACGAATCCCCGGTTGACGCCTCAAGCTCTTTTGACAGCAGCTTCCAGCGGCATCGCTATCGACCAGGGCACGCATGCAGGCCTTGGCTTTGATATTCATGGAGAGGCGCGTCCTGATGGCGCTGGCTATGACATCGGAGCCGATGAGTTTAAGGATAGTGACGGGGATCGCTTACCGGATTGGCTGGAAGAGTTGGGAGTCACCGACCCGTCTGAGGATGAAGACGGAGATGAATTACTAAATTTATATGAGTTCGAGAACTCCTTAGATCTTTTTGACCCTGACACAGATGGAGACGGTTTTACAGATGGTCAGGAAGTGTTGATTACGGGAACCGATCCTACGGTTCCTAACAGTGAAGATGTGGACGTCGATCTTAACTCGGATGGCATCAATGACCGGCTGGGGGCTTCCTTGGGAATTGCCAATACCCAACTCAACAACGATGGAGATTTACTGAGCAATGCGCAAGAACTCGCACTGGGCACAAATCCGAATCAGGCAGATAGCGACGGAGATGGTGTTGATGATGGCATTGATGAATTTCCACTGGATCCGAATTTAACCATTCGTCCCACTAACGGAGGTGATACCAATTCACCGCTTATATTACTACTCACACCACCACAGACTACCCTTCTACAACCCTAATAACCTTTATGAACTCTAACAAATTTTACATCATGACGATGTTTCAAAGCCCCCTTAACCTTGTTGCTGTTTTCAGCTTTTTGGCCCTATTTTCAAACGCGTTTGCCGATTCTGATAAAGCTAAAGCCAGAGAAGTTGGGGAGATCAAAGCACAGCTATCGCAAGCCTGGACGCCGCCGATGATCGAAAAGTCGGCCACAGCCTCGACGAAAAAACGCCGCACTGCTGCGAACATGCCGATCACGTATGGAATACAAAGCAAAGCCCTTGATGAAATACCTGAAGACGATGCATTTCAGCAGATTGATTATTTACCGGAGCCGCTAGTCCCAGTTTCAGAGACGACAGATGCACAGGAGCGCAAAGCGCTTGCCCGTGCGCTAAAAGCCTACTCGAAAAATGAAAACGCTGAAGTCGTGGATCCTTTAAAGTCTTTTGTTCATAAATATCCTGATTCAGCATGGACTCCTGGCCTGCTCTTGAATCTAGGCATGATTGCCTACGACACAGGATACTTTTCCGAGGCTTTAAATCATTGGAAAGCGGCCTGGGAGTTGACTAAAGGAAAAACAGATGCCGATTCAATCGCCATCGCAAACAGGGCCATTGCCGAATATGCAAAAATGTGTGCACGTGTTGGCCGCAAGGACGAGCTTGCCGTCGTTTTCGAAGAGACGGAAGGTCGCACTTTTCAGGGAACGTCAAAAGTTCTCATGGGTAACGCCCGCGAGGGCTACTGGTCGATGCTCAACAGGAGCGGCATTGCCTATCGCTGTGGGCCGTACGCTTTGACCAATGTAGCCGCTGAATTGCTGCCTGACAGCGAGAGCGCCTGCGCGGCATTTCTAGAAGATGTTGTTTCGCCGGATACCGGATTTTCCCTCAACGAAGTGCAGGCAATGTCTGAAGAACTTCACCTAAACTTGCAGATGGCTAGACGAAGTGCAGGGGCACCGGTAATGGTGCCTTCAGTCGTTCACTGGAAAGTGGGTCACTACGGCGCTTTGGTACGTGAAATGAACGGCAAATACCTGCTCAAAGACCCTACATTTGGCAATGAAACCTGGATGAGCGCCAATGCCATTGATCAGGAAGCAAGCGGTTTTTTCCTGGTGCCGTCGGGTGAATTGCCGAAAGGCTGGAGTGTTGCAGCACAATCAGATGCCTCGACCATTTACGGAAAAGGCCATTCAGGCAGCGGTGGGGAGGGAGAAACCGCTCAGAATGACCAGAAGGATGGAGGTGATGATTGTGATGAAGACATAGCGATGGCAACTTACACCTTTCACACTTTGCTGGCGAGCTTGAGCATCTCGGACACGCCGGTAGGTTATCCCGCAGCTTATGGCCCGGATGTTCGGGTTAAAGTTACTTACAATCAAAAAGAATACGGACAGCCGGAGACAATCAATTACACAAACTTCAGCCCACAATGGGTCAGTAATTGGGTTTCCTATCTGGAGGATAATCCAAGCAGTCCGGGGGCAAATGTTACACTCTATTTACGCGGTGGCGGCAGTGAGATCCATACGGATTTCAACGAGTCGACTCAGACCTACAAGCGCGATGTGCAAAGCTCTGCCATACTGGTCAAACTTACCGCAAACGCTTACAAGAAAGTGTACTCGGACGGCAGCGAAGAATACTACGAGCATTTTATCGGAACCACGGGAACGCAGCGCAAGGTGTTCCTTAGCAAAGTGATCGATCCTCAGGGCAATGCTGTGCAACTGGAGTATGATACAGATGCAAACTATCCTGCTCGCCTGCGCTTTATATATGACGCCGCCGGCCTGAGCACTGAATTTTTCTACACCTATTCCGGAGAGCCGTATCTGGTCACACGGGTACAAGACCCTTATGGTCGCGCGGCAGTCTTTTCATATAATGCCACTGATGGTGTAGTCGTACGATTGACCGATATTGAAGATGTTTACGGTATCGTTTCCAGCTTTAACTATAATGATGGCGGCGAAATCGACACATTGATAACACCCTATGGAACGACGAACTTTGAGTTGAGTGACTTTAAAATTGGTAGCAACTTCGACTTGGTTCGTTACATCGAATCAACCGATCCCTACGGAGACAAAGAGCGGATCGAATACAATTTGGCTCACTCGCAGACTGGCTATATCGGTCCCGGTTCTTCCGGTGAGCCTCTACCGGACAGCTCGATAGTCGCTTTTAAAGATGGCAATGACGATCGCAGTTCCTACTACTGGGACAAACAGCAGATGAAATACGGAGCCGAGGACTACTCGAAAGCGCACCTTTATCGCTGGGTAAGGCCGGACTCTGCAGATGCGGCTACCAGTATTTTGGAAACGGAGAGACCGCCACTGGAAGGTCACATCTATTATAACTATGCTGGCCAGCCCCAGGCCGACATCCAGGGAGATCTGGACAAACCTTCCGTAATCGGCCGTGTCGTTAAGAATGAAACCGGAACTTTTGTCACGCAGGCATCCAGGTTTGAATACAACGACTTAGGTCACTTGACCCGGAGCATCGACCCATTAGGCCGTGAAACGCTCATCGAATACGCAGCCAATGACATCGACGTGCGCTTTATCAAGCAGCGCACCGGAGGTACCGAAGCCGCTCCGGTATATTCCACACTGGCCAGCTACACCTATGACCCCGCCGATCCACCACATCGTTCGCGTACCTTCACTGACAGCGCGGGAAACACCATTACTTTCAGTTACAACACCTATGGACAGATCCAGACCGTCACCAATGAACTGAGCGAAGTCATCACTTTTACCTATGAGACCGACACTAGTAAAGATGGCTATGGGCGGCCTTTATCCATTACCGGCGATGTACCGGGCGGCAACAGGACGTACACCTATGACA
>CAZTSB010000054.1:0-7839 GCA_964616435.1 uncultured Puniceicoccaceae bacterium
TTGGTAAAGAGGTAGCGCAGGTGCGTCTCGCACCGCATCGAATGTTTGTGCGCTCTGACTTACACGACGCTGGTGCGCACCGGGGACGGTGCCGCGCTACCAATGCACAATCTGTTCAAATAATTTTAGGCTTAGCTATAAATACAGACACTCTTGTTTACGTTGAAGCTTCGATCATTGAATAAAGATTGTACTTGCTGAAAACATTTGAAATTGCCAGGTCATTACCGGTCTGTCTGTGCTTGTTTTTTCGTTTGAGTGCAACAGCTTGTGATCCTGGTATTGAAATTGCTCGCTCAGCAAGCATCGACTGATTTTGTATTTTTCGACATTTGACAGACTTCATGAGCGACATTGCCTTGAGCCAGACATCATCTGCATTCGGAGATAGTTTCAAAAAGGTGTCTTTATCAAAGACTGCATTATCCAGAGACCCGGGAAAATAAAGAACGCCTCCAACTCCTGTTGGAAAGGTGCATAATGTCGCTGCATCAGGAGTTTTGTCTAAATTCCACTTTCTATAAGGTCGCAGATGTCTCGATTTTGCCAAAAGCATCTGATGAGCACGATGACAATGGATAACCAAAGGCTCTTTTAGGTAAGCACAGTAGAGCGAATCGATCGTATCAATCGGATAGATAAAATCGTCATCAACCGTTATGACTATGTCTTCCGGATATTTTTGTAGCGTGTAAAAGAATTTTTGATATGCTCCAATGTCTTCTTCACAAAACAGAATTTCGAGACCGCGTTCACGTTGATTTTTTAAGGAAGCCGGCAAATTTGCTTCCGAAAATTCACTTTTCGCCAGGCAAAGGACAATCCTGTCCGCTTTTAAGCTCTGATGCATTAAGCTTTCAATAGTCAAATAAACTGTATCAATGCGAGGACCATAAGACGTCAAAGAAATCGTAATGCTTTCAGGAACGTCATTACCGATACCAAGTGTTTTTGATTCGATTACTTTTTCTCTGTAATAAACCTCGTACTGAGCGAATCTTAACTGGTTTATGGTCTTTGCTTCCTTCGCAAATCTCTTTTTTTTTCGAGCAGACTTGGAAAAAGAATGAAGAAGTTTTTTCATTTATGGCCTATTTATCAGGATAAACTCTTACTATCTCTTGTAGCATACGATCAAGTGTAAAAGGATTTTCTGACTTTGGATAAACAGGACTCTTTGACCACTTGGAAAGCAAATCCACCATCTCAATCTGGTTACCGACCGATATTTTCCCTTCTGGCAGCAAAGCATTCAATTGCTCATGCACACCGCCGTGATCATAGCCGGCAACTGGCTTCCCAAGGCTCAAGGCTTCCAACGTAACGCGTCCGAAGGCTTCGGGGTCTGAGGAAAGTGAAATCACTACATCGGAGACTGCCATGATCTCTCGGAGATCACTGCGATGGCCCACCAGTGTGATGTCTTGCTCCAGTCCGGTGTCTTTAATAGCTGCCAACACTTCTTCCAGAAAGGCTTGCTTGCGCGGATGGGGCTCACCGACAATTAATCCATGCACAGGCAAACCCTGCCCCTTCAGTTTTGAAATGATTGCGACAAAGTCCAATTGACCTTTCCAACGCGTGATTCGACCCGGGAGTGTAATGATATACTTTCCCTTAAGTTGCGGATAGTTTTGCTGCCATTTCTTCAGCCACTCATCCGGCGGCTGATATCCATAGGGAAACACATACGGATCGACCCCTCGATGAATGACCGTCAACTTCTCGGCAGTCACTTTCGGATAATTCTTTAAAACGTATTCCTTTACACTGTCGGACACACAGATCACTCGCTCCCCTTTTGTCATGATAGCGGAGTAGCTATTGACTGAATAAAACCCATGGACCGTTGTTACCAGATATGGCCGATTTTGCGGGTCCAGCTTTCGCCAGGCCAACCAGGCCAACCAACCAGGCAATCTGGAACGCAGATGAATGACATCCGGGTTTTCCTCAAGGAACAGCTTCCGTAATACTTTGATCTGCCGAAGCGAAGAGATACTTTTTTTATGCACTGGAAGCTCAATATGACGACTTCCCTCCCGCTTCAAATCTTCAACCAGTCGCCCGCCATTGGAAATAACCACAGATTCATGACCTGACTGCACCAGATGCCTGCCAACCTCAAGCGCACCGCGCTCAACACCACCTGCATTCAATTCGGGTAATATTTGGATCACTTTCATAAATTCACTTCAGCAGGTCTCGTTCATTTTCGGGCTGTCAGTAAACCGGCTAAAAATATCAGACTCCACAATCCCGTGCGTAACCAGTTATACGAAACCAGATTTGCAAGACTTTGCTTCAGCTCCTGACCAAAAGAAATCTTGTTATGCAAGGGCACAAAAAAAATAAAGGTTACCAGCCAAGTGCTTACAACCAGAATAAATATCAGCAAACTAATCAGCGAAAATTCGTCATATAGCCGCCATCCATGTAAAACGACTTGAGTGACCATTAGTGGCATTACAATTATTGAAACCGCACCCGTATAAACCTCGTGCCACTTTAACAGATAATCTGATGGAAAATACCGAAAACTCGGGTATACGACCAGTTGGATCATCCAAATAAATACAACGAGTCCAAAATCGATGAGTTGAATACAAGCTTCTCTGTTTAACATAGTCTCAGACCCCAATTATAGTATCTTTCTGCTTCAACTGCGCCGCGACAATTCCTGCAAGCAACATTTGCGACGGATGAAAGCAAAGCAGCGGGATAAATATCATTGCCATATCCTGCATTTCAGGAATCACCAGCAAAATCGATGAAATAAGCGGTAAGCCTGCTGCGAGCGACTTCTGACTAGCGCAGTAAAATGCAGCTATTCTTTGCGCCATATCTAAATTTACCCAGACAGTACTTTTCCACACAAATGCACTTGTAACCAGTAGCAAAAGAACCACGGCAAACAAAATTAATGCCAGTGACTCGAATGAAATCCCCTCAAAAATTTCAGCGTTCATACTTCGGGCAAATGCAAGATACACAATAAGGAGAGTAATACCGGCGCTCATCTGCCGTGTAATTTTGCTAACCGTGTCTACATTTGGACGAATAAGCCACTGAACAACCTGGCCCAGAACCAGAGGAATGATCAGCATGTAAGCCAAGCTCAGCAATACTCTGCCCAAAGGAATCTCAATGGAACGTTCCAATTTGAAATAAACAATGGCAACTGCCGGCACCACAAACACTGCCAACAGATTAGAAAGCGTCGTCGAAACAATGGCATTCGCAACATTGCCACCGGAAATCGCAGTGTATGCATTTGCCGATGCAATTGTCGTCGGTAAAAATACTAACGCTCCGAACCCTAAAAGCAGCTCAACAGACAAAATCCGAGACATCGGATACAACAACAGAAAAGCAACCGCAGGCAACCAGAGAAAGTTCCAGGACAAGACAAAGCCATGTAGCCTTAACGGCCGGTAACCCGCAGCCAGTGATTGCGTCGACAAAGACAATCCCTGCAGGAAGAAGATCATTGAAACACCGAGCTTGGTCGTCCAATCACTGTCCAATAAACCACCCGTTGACACTGGTTCAGGAAAGGCAACAGCAAGCCCAACAACTGCAAAAAGCAAAAGCGAAAAGACATGTTTTCTTAAGAAAAACTGCATGGTGACAAAACTTACCTGTATTATACTAAATCTAAAAAGATCTGAAGATTTACTCATTATCAAAATCGAAATCAAAATCCAAATCGACTTGGATTGATCTTTGTCACTTCGTTCGGTACGATTTCGATTTTGACTTCGATTCAAAAATCGCGAACCTTTTAGATTCGGTATTATTTTGTAAAGATACGCTGTATTTGTCCCAAAGATACGTCGTATTTGTCCCAAAGATACGTTGTAAGTTTTCAAAAGATACGTTGTAATACCAAATCTAAGAAAGTCTGAGATTTGGTATTACACCCAAGGTTGGGAAAGCCTGACTAGAAATTGCGACTCGGCTTGATTGCTTAAGCGCCTTACTATTAGAAGCTAATTCCTAATTGCCGATTTAGCTGTTCTCGCCCTTATCTTCTTTGATTCGCTCTATTTTTTGTCCCTGATTTGGGCGAATCTTAAATCGAATTGGATAAATGTTAAGCGCATAGAAAACAGTCATCTCAAATTCGTCGGGCAACGCTTCCATATTTCTTTGCTCACTTTTTTTGATCGCTACTTTGATGCGTGATTCAACACTTTTGCCACTGGGAATTTCCCGCCCGGTTTCAAATTCATAGCGGAGTTGAGGTACATCTGTCTGCAAGTCAACCAGGTACACCCTTGCTCCCAGGTTGTTAAATTTAAACGTGAATGCCTTGGGATCAAAGTGGTTCAGCGTCCACTCCATGTGTTTGTGCGCTTCGTAATAATCTTCCTGGGTCGAATCAGCATAAACCAGTTCCAGATCTTTGAGTGCTGCTTCCTTGCGACTTAAAAGAGCTTCAGCATCCAGCAATTGATCTCTTAGCTTTTGGAGTTGCTCAATATCATTCTCACCGGCGGCAGCCTGCTCATCAAACATCTGCTTGATGCGTGATAGTTTCTCTTTTGTCTCAGCCAGTTCAAGGCGACATTCGGTAAATTCATCGTTTAGTCTTTGCCGATCACGATCGCTTTCCTTAAATGACTCTTCGACTTCGTTTAACCTCTCTTTTAGCGCCGTCTCCATACTTAGAAGTTTGTCACGCTCGATAACCAGTTCGGAAATCTCTGTGCGTCGTTCATCAAGTTCACGTGCAAGCTCTGCGCTTTCCTTCTGTTTGACTACCAGTGCCTTGTCTTTTGCTTCCAGGGTGGCTTCGACACGTTCAAACTGTATTTGTTTGTCCCGAGTAGCGACTTCAGCAGCTTCTACACGTTTATGTGCATGTGCAGATTCACCACGCAAGGCCGCGACTTCTTTTTGTAAAGAGAGTAGTTTATCTTCAGCGCCACGAGCACGCTCAACCGAAGCTCCAAACGATTCGATTTGGGCAGTCAATTCCTTTATCTGCTTGTCTTTATCCTCATTTGATTGCTGGGAGGCCTTTAAGTCCGTTTGGACATCTGAAACTTCTCTCTTTAAATCTAAAAGCTTGGAATCCGCCTCTTGAAAACGCTTACTGTCCAGCTCATGTCTTTCTTTTAAAGATTCCAGTGAACGTTTACCAGCAGAAGCTTCGGTCCCCGCCTGATTCAACAATGTTTCCAGCTTAGCTATCTTCTGATCACGCTTTAAAAGAATAACCCCTAACACTATGCAGACGATAACTAATAAAATAGAAATTAAAAGAAACGGTGAAATCATGATCTCAAGATAAAAAATACAAAGTTCAAATTTAATTTCTTCACAATCAAATACTGAAAAGATTAATCCAATGTCCCAGGATTTATCTTTTTTGTCTTCACTTTTCCATCATCGACTCTTTCTCCCGTTGTGAGCCGAACCTGAACGTCGGGAGCAGGCGCTGTTCCTGGCGGGGCGGGCTCTGCATCTGTCGCAGCTTTCGCAGCTTTTGCTTTTCCGGCCTTCCCCTTGGTATTAATATCAACTGCAGAACCTTTGATTTCAACACCACTGGAAGAAAGATTGATAAGGCTACCACCTGCAGCAAGCTGTAATTTAGTGTCCGCTGCCAAAACGATATTTGCCCCTTTTACATGAACATCACCATCGGAAGTTATGAAGGTGCCCGAAGAACCGGATTTAATATGGATAGTCGCTTCATCCTGCAAATAGGCGCCTGTTGCGGATTTAATATGGATTTCGGTTTTTTTCTCATGCAGGTAAACGCCACTTTCGGATGTAACACTAATTTTGCCTCCGGTTGCCAAAGACACTCCCCCGGTGCTGACTAGTTGCTCTCCGGAAACGGTAACATTTTGATTTTTTCCGATTATAAGATGTTGCTCCCCTTCTTTTATATTCGTAACCTTATCGCCCTTGTCCAAGGTCAATACATCGTGCCCGCCTTCGTTGAGTAAAACGACCCGGTTACCAATTTTTTTGTCGACACTTCTCTTTTTGTCATACTTGGAATTTCCATCTTCTTTATAGCCGACGACAAGATGGATGTTACCGCCAACCGTTTCACGGCGATCCCCCATAATTTCAAAATCCATAGCTTTTGCGGCATGGATATAAATCTGTTCGCTTTCCTCTCTGTCTTCGAAGCGGATTTCGTTGTAATTCGCTTCTTTCGCTGCCTTGCCATCAGTACCTAAAGTATCTGTCTTCACCGTCGATACAGTGCCATTGTCAGGGAGCTTGTACGGTGTCAGCAATTTCCCATTGTAGACACTACCAGTGACAATCGGGCGATCCGGGTCTCCATTAAGAAATTCAACAATAACTTCCTGACCGACACGAGGCAGAAAAAAGGAGCCCCATTTATTTCCGGCCCAGCTTTGCGAGACCCGAACCCAACAACTCTGGTTCTCAGGCTTACTGCTGATTTCAGTCTTTTTATCACTATTTTTATCAACTGTATCGCGATCATCTTTGCGATCCCAGTGAAACTTAACTTTTATCCGACCTAATTTATCCGTATAGATTAGTTCATCTTTTTTATCGCTGCCACCAACAACGATAGCGGTTTGTGGCCCATATATTCGAGCTTTTGGCGTAAGCAACGGGGGATAATATTCTGTATCCTTCGGTATTACAATAGCTGTGCAAGTGTAGGTTTTACTTACATAATGAGTTCCCGAACCATAATCTCCCAACTCAAGCTGATGACGTACGGATAAAACATAGAACTCCTGGTTATCTTGACTGGAATCTATGTCTTGATACCCCGTTAGTTTAAATTCGTAACCTGCGTGTACCCCACGGCATTCTGATTCTGCGTATATCAGTTCTCTTTCCGCCTCCAATGCGCCCATACGCACCTTATTCAACTCTTTAAATTCCTTTATCTTATCGTCCGTAAAGGCTTCGCTAACACCATCATCAACAAAGATTCCTTCGTAAACATATTTTTCGAAACTTCCTTTTGTAAAGTCACCCTGCTTGCTTACTTTACCATCTTGCTTGTAAGTTAAAACGTCCGGGAATTTACTTTTGTTCGCATAGTTATAATCAAGCTGTGTAAATTTATCGGTAACTACCTGATGCCGACTTTCCCAGCGACTTATCGTATTTGATTCCCTTGTAAGACGCGCCAGACTGTATTTCATTTCCTTGAAACCACAAGTCGGCGGCTTTGTTGGACGCTTGCCGGAGGAATTCAGCAATATCATCTTATGCGCAGTTTTCGTGTGCTCGAAGTAATAGCTAATCCCAAACTCTTCCATGAGCCTGCTGACAAAGGCAAAATCAGACTCTTCATACTGAACACAATGCTCCATCTCAGGAAGCTTAATTTGGTCATCAAGATCAAATTTGTAGTGGTCGCTGAAAATTTTATAGGATTTAAATACGGCTTCCAGGATTTGATCCGCTTTCAGACCTTTAAAAACTCGGCATCTGGAAGATTTCTTAAGTGTGCAGAACCAGGGCTCAATTCTAAAATAGTAGGACTCCATGCTACCCCCGGACGCGCCACCATACCGACAATCAAAAATGTAGCCATGAAAATAACGTTCCTTATCACTGGTTAGTGCAGGCCTGAGAGTGATCGCTGCTTTTTTACCAAGCAGGTTTGCAAGCTTAACCGTCGCTCCGGGATTGAGTACCGTCTCAACCATGTAACTGTAAGGATGGCTGACTTTGTCTACACCAACCATGCTTTTTATCAACAAGTCATCCTTCGTTAAAGAATCGATTTCAATGCAGGCAGGGAAATTGTCTGAATTTAATTCTGGCATGATGTTTTAACGATGATTGCTAGCTTGCCTAAAAAAAAGATGCCTCCTATAG
>CAZTSB010000055.1:0-32565 GCA_964616435.1 uncultured Puniceicoccaceae bacterium
GAATTACTTTTACACTCAAATGATGTCCTTTCTTTGGTAAAAAGGTAGCGCAGGTGCGTCTCGCACCGCATCGAATGCTCGAGCGCTCTGGCTCAAACGACGCTGGTGCGCACCGAGACGGTGCTGCGCTACCAATGCACAATCTGTTCAAATAATTTTAGGCTTAGCTTTAATGCGAACCAGTCAGTATTCACAACTCCGTAGGCTGCGCCTACTCCATATGAAACTTCTACGTCAAGTAAAAGGAATGAGAAGTATATGCAGAGTTCTGATACCCATATTTTTGACCTTATATTCTGTTTGAGACCGAAGAGGATTTACTCGATGCCCCCTGCTGGGATGATGCGATATGAGCCATTCGAACGCACATAAAGAACACTTTCGTGGTCCACCTCAGATTTTATCGGATGCATCGTATTGCCAGATGAACTTAAATAGCTGCCTGGGCTTAAGATGATCGTTTCGTCACCGAGATATTCAGGCTGACCTTTGATTGTAACCATGCGAAAGGTTGAGCCTGTACTATGTAGGTAACCGGTAAAGCCAGCTGGGAGCTTTATGAAGGTACCATTATCGAGCCCTTCCTCCAGGTCGCCCCACAGATAGGCGATTTTGGGTCCGCTTTTCGAGTGAGGTAAGCCGGGAGGTGTCACCCAAACGATATTTGAAGCCTCGATGTTTAGGGGCCGTTCACCGCTGTCAAATGCATCATCCGTATGTTGAACTAAATAGGGTGCTTCATCGATTTCGACTAACGCAATATTTTCTTCGCCACGGGCAGCAGTGATATGCACTTCCCCCTTGGGCTGGGTCCAAAATGAGCCACTGGTCATCCACATTTTCTCGGCACTGGGATCGTCATTGTGTATTTCCCCACTAATGACTACAGCTCGATATGTCACATTATGGATGTGTGGGGGAGAGGAAAACCCATCAACAAACTTTGCAAGAAATCCTGTAGCCTCGGATCCATTGCGGTCTCCCCAAAGTGTTCCTGCTCTAGGACTATTTTTTCCGCGTGCAGGATTGAGAGCCTCCCATTCGATCTCGGATGTGAGAACAATCTTCGTTTGCTGCTTTCCTTCATTTGCAGTGGTAGCAGTCAGTCCTTTGTAGGACAGTACGAGTGTGATTATTAATAGAACTGAATTTAGCCTTCTCATTTGTTTTCTTTCTTTCTGCATAAATTTAAGGCTATGTGCGTAGAATTGCCGATTTTGCTATGATGTACATGCTAACATCGTTTTCCCATTTGAAAGATGAGAATCAACTGTAATTTAACTGACAAACAAACTAAATAAGCTACTTCAATAGTAGATGGAGAAATTTTCATTCAAGGGTTGACGTAATCCAATTGCGGATGCATCTGTTTTTCCTTTTGAATTATTTTGCTGTAAACAATTTTGTTTTGGTGCACAAACTATTAACATATATATTTTTCTTCGGAGTGGCTACATCGCTGCAAGCAGCAGGGGATGGCGTCAGTCCGTCTCCCTACAAGCTAAACGAACTTTTGGGGTTGCCGATCACTAACTCAATTGTGACGACTTGGGTAATCTCAATAGCATTTATTGTTTTGATTCGGCTTGCGGTCGGTTCGCCTAAATTAATTCCCGGCAAAGGTCAGGCGGTTGTTGAGAGCTTGATTGAGGGTTTGCGTGGTCTTCTGGAGCCAATCGTTGGCAGAAAAGCTTTTCCGATGACGTTTCCACTATTGATCGGTTTGTTTATTTACATCATGCTGCATAACTGGAGTGGGCTTCTTCCGGGAGTGGGCGTTTTTGGCCACTATGATGATCATGGCCATTTTAAATATTGGATGCGGCCTGCAAATGCAGACTTGAATTCGACATTGGGCATGGCGCTGGTTGCTACAATTGCATGGTTGATAATAAGTCTTAAAGTTGCGGGGCCAAAGTTTTTTATCTGGGAGCTTTTTGGCAATAAGGCCGATAAAAAAGAGACGCCAGCGCCCATTTACGTTTTGCTAATACCGATTTTCCTTATGGTCGGTGTCATTGAAATCATTTCTATCGCGTTTCGTCCGGTTTCACTTTCTTTTCGTCTGTATGGCAATGTTTTTGGCGGAGAAAATCTGATAACCAGTATGACTGGCATGGCGCCTTTTATTGTGCCGATCCCGTTTTACTTTTATGAAGTTCTCGTTGGTGTCGTACAGGCGCTCATTTTTACTTTGCTGGTTGCCATCTATATCGGACTGATTACCAACCACGACGAAGACCACGCACATTAAATCCAGACTTTTTAGTGTTGGGACCATGCAAAAGAACGTGGACAGCGCTGATAAATACTAACAAAAACAATACGAATAAATACTATGCTTAACATACTTGCAGAAATTACAGGTAATCTGAACGTTGCATTTGCTACACTGGCGATTCCCGTCGCAATTAGTCTTATCGGTTATAAGGCTTGCGAATCCGTGGGTCGAAATCCGGAAGCATCTGCTAAAATCCTGGTTCAATCTATTATTGCGATGGCTTTTGCCGAAGCGATTGTTTTCTTTGCCATCTTCCTCAGTTAATTAAAGGCAGCTAATTTGAACTGTCGGCGAACAAAAGTTCGTCGGCAGTTTATCATTTCTCATTGCAGTTTCTCCGTAAAATGAAGACAAAGTTTTCCTTCTTGTTTTTGGTATTTGTGATACCTTTCAGTCTTTCGATTAGCGTAAGCTCTTATGGGGCCGGTGATCACATTGATGTGGAAGTGGCACACGCCGCAGGAGAAGTTGCAGCTGAAGACAGCAAAATCGTTAAAATTGCGGATAAATTTGGAGTGTCGCTGTCAACTCTGATTCCCCAAATGGTCAATTTCTGTCTGGTTGCAATGGCGCTTTATTACTTTGCAGTCAAGCCGGTGACTAAAGCTCTCGACGAACGTCAGCAAAAGATTGCGGACGGACTTCAGTATGCAGAGGAGATGAAAGTACAGCTCGCCGAAGCAGAACGCGAGCGGGCGGCAAAAATCAGCGAAGCGGCTGAAGAGGCGCAGAGAATCCTCACAGAGGCGCGTGAGCAGTCGAAGGAAATGATCGAGAAAAAGACACAAGAAGCGGCCGCTCAGGCAGAAGCAATTATACGTAAGGCAAGCGAGGCGACCGAACAAGAGCGCCGGAAGATGCTTTCTGATGTGAGGAAAGAAGTTGCTCGTCTGGTAGTCATTACTTCTTCCAAAGTGCTTTCCCGCGATCTTTCGGATGCTGAAAAACAAACTTTCTCAGAATCCGCGACCAAAGAACTTGTGGGCGTAGACAGCTAAATTTGAAAAGGTCCTGTTTGAATGAAGCGCGACACAAAAATTACCCGATTTGCCAGGAAACTGGTTGAACTCTCCAAGGAGAATGGAATCGTTACTGAGGCCAAGGTGGCCGAAGTGATTAAAGCGTTGAAACAGATGCAACACCCGCATCACCTGAAAATACTCAAAACGTTTCTCAGCTGCATTCGTCGTGAGATTACACTGCAAACTGCTGTTGTTTCGGCCCCTACAAGTTTGAGCGAAGCCAGTCTCAAAGCGCTTGAGGCCCATTTTACAAAAGCGTGCAATCGTCCTGTCGATGCCGTCTTTAGGCAGGATGAATCACTCATTGCCGGAATCCGTATACGCGTCGGCGACGATGTCTATGATGCTTCGGTTGCCGGGCATCTTCAGCGTCTTGCTGAGAATGTTCATTGATCCCACTTAAAATTTTCCAAACACAAATTTCACATGAACTCTATAGTCGAACAAATCGAAAATGAAATTGCCAGTTTTCAGGCTGGCACCGTCAAATCCAACACTGGCAAGATCGTTGCCATTGCCGATGGAGTCGCCAAGCTTGAAGGCTTGTCCGACGTCATGTACAATGAAATGATCGACTTTGGTAAAGGTGTCTTTGGCCTGGCGCTCAATCTTGAGGAAGAGGAAGTGGGCTGTGTTATTCTCGGAGACTATTCCAGATTGAAAGAAGGTGATGAGGCAACGACAACCGGCAAATTGTTATCAGTGCCTGTTGGCAAGGGATTATTGGGTCGCGTTGTTGATGCAATTGGCAACCCGATTGACGGCAAAGGTTCGATCGAAACCGCAGAAAACTACCCTGTTGACCAGATTGCTCCTGGGATCATTCCGCGTAAATCGGTCGATCAGCCGCTGCAAACCGGCATTATGGCGATTGATTCGATGATTCCAATTGGCCGCGGGCAGCGCGAACTGATCATTGGCGACCGCTCCACCGGTAAGACGACAATTGCAATCGATACAATTATCAATCAGGCAAACATTAACAATCAGCATCGCAAGGAAGATGGTTCTTTCGAAGAAGGATTTCGTCCCGTGTATTCGATCTACGTAGCAGTGGGGCAGAAAAATTCCAACATTGCTCGGACGATCAACATTCTCGAAAAATCCGGTGCGATGGATTATACAATCATTGTCGCAGCCTCTGCCGGGGATAATCCCGCAAACCAGTACATTGCACCTTTCTCCGGAGCGTCGATGGGTGAGTATTTCATGAAAAATGGCATGGATGCATTGATTGTCTATGATGATCTTTCCAAGCAAGCAGTTGCCTATCGTCAAATTTCACTGGTGCTGAAACGTCCGTCGGGACGTGAAGCCTATCCGGGCGATGTTTTTTATCTGCATTCACGACTTCTTGAGCGTTCCGCCCGTGTAAATGAAGAGAACGGCAACGGGTCGCTAACTGCGCTGCCCATTATCGAGACGCAGGCAGGCGATGTCTCCGCTTACATTCCCACGAATGTGATCTCGATTACGGACGGTCAGATATTTCTTGAAACAGACTTGTTCAACCAGGGCATTCGCCCGGCAGTATCTGTTGGTTTGTCCGTTTCCCGTGTGGGTTCTGCAGCTCAGATCAAGGCCATCAAAAAAGTAGCCGGCAAAGTGAAGCTTCAACTCGCTCAGTTCCGTGAGCTTGCCGCATTTGCCCAGTTTGGTTCCGACCTTGATGCAAAGACCAAGGCCCAGCTGGACCGAGGGGCTCGTGTGGTAGAATTGTTCAAGCAAACAGCTTTCAACCCGATTTCAGTGGAAGTACAGGCTTCGTTGATCTGGGCAGTTCAGAATGGCTACTTTGACACGATCAAAGAGGACCAGATTGTCCGGGCGACCACCAGTCTTCGCGATTTCTTTGAGACACGTGGCGTGAAGCTGATGGATACAATCCGTTCGGAAAAAGCAATCAGTGAAGAAGTTGAAGCCGAGCTGAAATCACTGCTGGGTGAATGGCAGTCGGGGTTTTCTGCATAAATAAAGCATTTTCTTAAAAGGTAGTATGGCAAATCTTCGCGACATTCGCCGCCGTATCAAGTCGGTAAAAAACACCCGACAGATAACTCGTGCGATGCAACTGGTTTCTTCCTCCAAGATGAAACGGGCACAGGAAGCAGCTGTAGCCGGACGTCCCTACGCGCTGCTGCTTGCAGATTTGCTGGATACGGTTGATGAAAAGCTGAATCTTGCAGATACCGAAATCAAGCATCCCTTCTTTGAGAAGCGTGAAGTTAAAACTCGCGGTATCCTTGTTTTATCCACGGACAAAGGACTTTGCGGTCCTCTGAACACGAATCTCTTCCGCAAAATTATCGACGAAATTAAAAGCAAGGCCACCTTCGTAACCGTTGGCCGTAAAGCAAAGCAATTTATTTCTCGCACGAAACGTGATCTGCTTGCGGATTTCTCGGTCTCTGACAAGGTAGCCTTCGCGGAAATTCGCCCAATGCTAAAGCTACTGCTGGATGCCTATAGGAATGGCGAAATTGACACGATTGAAGTCGCCTATCCAAGTTTTGTAAATGTACTCGTCCAGGAGCCGGTCATTCAGCCGCTTCTGCCGATTGTCGGACTGCAGGAAGTTTTGGATCAGCTTAACAAACGTGTTGCGGATCTTCCTTCACTCGAGGCGCGGACTGATTCACGCGAAATGCTATTCGAGCCTTCGGTTGAATCTGTTCTGGATGAATTGCCCGATTTGTACGTAAAGGTTATCGCCCATCAGTTACTTCTCGAAAGTCGTGCCGCCGAGCATTGTGCCCGTATGGTGGCAATGAAAGCGGCCACTGACAATGCGTCTACACTGGTTGACGATCTCACTCTTGATTACAACAAGGCTCGTCAGGCAGCCATCACACAGGAAATTCTTGAAATCGCTGCTGCTTCAGCAGCCAACTAACTTTATATAATAGCTAAATCGTTCATAAAAATGAGTAAAAACGGTAAAATTGTTCAAGTCATCGGCGCCGTTGTCGATGTCGCATTTCCATTGGAAAGCGTCCCTGAAATTCTGGATGCAATCGTCATCGACTACAAGGTAGGTGATGACGAAGAACAGCTCACTCTGGAAGTTCAGCAGCATCTCGGTGAGGGCCTTGTCCGGGCCGTAGCCATGTCCTCCACGGATGGACTGGTTCGCGGTATGGAAGCTCGCGGCTCGGGCGCTCCCATCTCGGTCCCTGTCGGAGAAGCTGTCCTGGGTCGTATTTTTAATGTGACAGGCGATGCTGTCGATGAACGAGGACCGGTTGCAACGAAAGAGCGTCGGCCAATCCATCGTCATCCTCCCGAGTTGATTGATCAGGCAACCGAGGCGGAAATTCTCGAGACCGGTATCAAAGTCATTGACCTGATCTGCCCCTTTACGAAGGGTGGAAAAGTGGGCGCTTTTGGTGGTGCGGGTGTTGGTAAGACCGTGGTGATCATGGAATTGATCAATAATATTGCCAAAGCCCATGGCGGATATTCAGTATTTGCCGGAGTTGGTGAGCGCTCTCGTGAGGGCAACGATCTTTACCATGAGATGTCAGATGCCGGTGTGATCGACCAGAAGAATATTGAAAATTCCAAGGTAGCGCTCGTGTACGGTCAGATGAATGAACCGCCGGGAGCACGTATGCGTGTAGCGCTTTCTGGTCTGACAATGGCGGAGTATTTCCGTGATGAGAAAAATCAGGACGTTCTTCTGTTCGTCGACAATATTTTCCGCTTTTCACAGGCAGGCGCTGAGGTTTCAGCCTTGCTGGGCCGTTCACCGTCTGCAGTCGGATACCAACCAACACTTTCTCAGGAGATGGGTAATCTCCAAGAACGAATTACATCCACGAAAAAAGGGTCTATTACATCCTTCCAGGCAGTGTATGTCCCTGCCGACGACCTGACAGACCCGGCTCCGGCCAATACATTTGCGCACCTGGATTCGACCATTGTACTTGAGCGTTCAATCGCTGAGTTGGGTATCTATCCCGCCGTGGATCCATTGGCTTCGATTTCTAACGCACTGGACCCAGCAGTTGTCGGTGAAGCCCACTATAAGTGCGCACGCGGCGTGCAGTCAGTACTTCAGCGCTACAAGGATTTGCAGGACATTATCGCGATCCTGGGTCTGGACGAGTTGTCTCCCGAGGACAAGAAGACAGTATATCGTGCGCGCAAGGTACAGAAGTTTTTGTCTCAGCCATTCCATGTTGCGGAAGTATTCACCGGGACACCGGGAGAGTACGTTTCCATTGCCGACACGATTAAGGGCTTCCAGATGATTCTCGATGGCGAATGTGATGAACTTGCTGAAAACGACCTCTACATGAAGGGCAATATTGAGATGGCCTTTGATGCGAACAAGAAAGGTTAAAGATGCTCACTTTGGAAATCATCACACCGGACGACAAAGTCCTCAATACTAAGGCAGAGCAAGTTGTGCTGCCGACAGAATCCGGCGAGACTGGCATTTTGTCGGGTCACATGCCGATGGTTACCAAAGTTGTCGCCGGTGAACTCATGTTGATCAACAAAGACAAGACTGAATCAATCGCGATCGATCATGGCTTTGCAAAAATCCTGGGAAATACGGTTTCAGTCCTCACCGAAGCGGCTATTGATGTCAAAGAGATTGACTTGTCCGAGGTGGAAGCTGCTCAGTCAAGGGCCGAAGAAGCTCTCAAGATTGCCGAAAGTGAAGGCCACGATAAAGAAGAAGTCGCGAACCTGGAATCAAACGTCCGTTATCTGATTGCCCAGAAACTTGCCAAGGGCCGACGACGATAGTCTTAGCCACCTGACTATTCGAAGCTAATTCTTCATTGCCGATTTAAGCTTGCTGCGTTGTTACCGTTCTACAGTAGCATTGGCAGCATCATTAGTAACGCTAAGACCTTGATCAAGATCGTGAATCAGGATAAATGAATCCGTTATAGTTTCGACGCTGAATTTTGCTCTGATCATAAAATGAGAACACTTTTCTACTTGGTGGGCTAATTTCCCAGTATAGCGATGGGATAGTTTTTCAAAATGCTGTCACGGGTTATGAATGTGAGGCTTTCAGATTTTGCCTGTGCTGCAAGAACACGGTCAAACGGGTCATTATGTATATCCGGCAGAGTGGCTATCGTGTTAGTGTGAATCATGGTAATTTCCAACTCCAAAAAGCCTGTAGCCAGAACTGCATCAAGAAAAGTGTGAGGTAATTCCAGCTTTCCTTTATCTGCCTTAATCTGCAATTCCCATAGACTGGCGGGACTGACGAAAACATCATTTTCAGGATTACTCAAAGCAAGTTGTTCATTAGGCGTAAGCTTTTTAGGGTTGGTTAAAGCCCAATAAAGAATATGTGAATCAAGCAGTAATCGCATTATGATTCTTTGCTATTCGGGAATGCTGGAGAATCGTTAAATGAAGAAGCAATATCACTATCAGGCTGCCAACAATCATCCGTTTCAAAATATGCGTTGGCAAGTAAACCTAACTTACGTGGTTCTGCCTTGTACGGAATAAGCTTTGCAACAGGTGTTCCGCGGTTTGAGATAATGATTTCATCACCGTTTGCGACTTGCTCCAATAGTTTTGAGAGATGCGTTTTTGCATCATGTATGTTTGTTGTGTGCATGGCTTGTCTTTAATTATTAACTTAGTCTGTGTTAGCTAAGTTGCAGAATAATGTCAATAGCCATGGTCACTAACGTCTCACCAGCTCGGAGTATTTCCTTAAGCTTGTTTAACTCCGGTCGCTCTGTTTTTGCTTATCGATGAAGAATTCGCAAGAAGACAGGTGTCATCGATCTGGAAGCCGACGAAAAGGAGTCCGGCGAAATCCGTATCCATGCCATTGATGCCAACAATAACTTGGATCTACTATAAGAATATATAGCCTGCACTTCTCAAATGCCTCACGGAAGTTCTCAAATGGCTCATGGAAGTTCTCAAACGCCTCATGGAACTTCTCAAACGCCTCATGGAACTTCTCAGACGACTCATGGAAGTTCTAAAACGTCTCATGGAAGTTCTCAAATGGCTCATGGAACTTCTCAAACGCCTCGTGGAACTTTCCGGACGGCTCATTGCCGCTGTGTTCAGATCATCTCTGGGTGCAAATCAAATATGCAGCAGCGCAGCACCGTTCCCGCTTCGCTCTGTAAGCTTCGCAGGACACGGCCCGGTGCGCACCTGCGTCTTGTAAGCCAACGCGTCCGAACCTTCGTGCGGTGCGAGACACACGGGTGCAAATCAAATATGTAGCAGGTAGCGCGGCACCGTCCCCGGTGCGCATCAGCGTCGTGTTAGCCAGAGCGTTTGAACCTTCGTGCGGCGCGAGGACGCGCCGGCGCTACCTTTTTTATTTACAATTCATAAAAATTATTTTTAATCGTTGAGCATACTTGCTATTGTCATTCAAATTTACGACTTTACCCCAAAGTATGAAAATTTTTCGTAATCTACTGCTATTGCACATAGCGTTATGCCTGACGGGTTTCGTTGGATTTGCAGAAGAAGCTGATTCGACTGCAGCGGGATCAGAGGTGGTAGACGTGTACGTAATCCCCATTAATGACGCTATCAGCACGCCCAACCTGTATATTCTGCGACGCGGGTTGAAAGAGGCGATCGCTAACGATGTCGATATGGTTGTGCTCGATATGGATACTCCCGGTGGTCGCCTGGACATAACGCTTGAGATGATGGAGATGCTGGACCGATTTGAGGGCATTACAGCTACTTTTGTAAATGATGACGCGATTTCGGCAGGATCGTTTATTGCGGCGGCCACTCAGGAAATTTATTTTTCACCACAGGGGAAAATGGGCGCGTCGGCAGTCATCCAGGGTACCGGTGAGGATGTCGGTGAGACTGCAAAGCAAAAGATCGACAGCTATCTGCGTGCCAACGTTCGCGCAATGACAGAACAGTATCCTTATCGGTCAGATGTGATTCGCGCGATGCTGGATGCAGACTTCGAACTGAAAATTGGCGATGAAGTGATCAAGCCTGCCGGTGAACTGTTGACCCTGACTGCTTCGGAAGCGATCAAGGAGTATGGCAAACCGCCGAACAAACTACTCGCAGAGGGAATTTATGATTCGCTGGAAGCCTTGCTGGATGCCCGGGTTGGTGAAGGTAATTACGTGATACGTGATTTTGAAATCACCTACTCAGAGGAGATTGCCAAGTGGATGAATACCATTGCGCCGCTGCTGATGGGGCTGGGTATTCTACTGCTTTTTATCGAGTTCAAGACGCCGGGGTTTGGCATATTTGGCGCTGGTGGATTGATCCTGCTGGGCATTTTCTTCATTAGCCACTACATTGCCGGGCTCGCCGGCAATGAGCCGATTTTCTTCTTTGTCCTGGGTATATTGTTGATAATCCTGGAGTTGTTCGTCCTGCCCGGTACGCTTATTTTCGGGCTGCTGGGGATGGTTTTGATGCTGGGGTCATTGCTCTGGACTATGGTTGATTACTGGCCTGTGGGTGAGGATGGAGACGGCGGTCCGGGGGGATTTAATATTACCCCGGAAATGCTCACTGAACCGTTGATGGAATTTGTTCTGGGCATCACCATTGCACTGATCGGTTCCCTGGTGATCGCACGATTTCTGAAAGGTTCATGGATTGAACGGCAGTTGGTGCTTGAGAGTGCAGCCGGAGGCGACAGCCAGGCAATACGTAAAGAGCGCGAGTCGAAATTGCCAAGTCCCGGCAGCAAAGGAATTGCACTGACGCCGTTACATCCCGGAGGTCGGGTTGAGATTGCAGGTCAGCGCTACGAGGCGCGTTGTGCTGTGGGTTCGATTGATCGTGGTGAGAGTATTCGTGTCGTTAGCAGCAGCGACTTTGATTTGGTTGTGGAGGAGATAGAATCATGACCCTGTTATTGATATTTGTTGTCGCAACCCTGGTGCTAACTTTTCTGGAGCTACTTTTGCCGGGAGGCATTCTGGGTGTTCTGGCAGCCATATCCCTATTGGTCGCGACCTGGCTTGGCTTTGACAGCTATGGATTTTTCGGAGGTATCACTGTATTTTTTGGAACACTGGTTACTCTCGTGACACTTACCTTTGTTGAATTCAAGTTGATGGCAAAAACACCTTATGGACGAAAGTTTTTTTTGAATACGGCCATTGATGGACATTCTAATAAAGCACAGGCTGAAGACTCAATTGTTGGAAAAAAAGGTATCGCTTTGACTCGCTTGAATCCATCCGGCAAGGTTTCGATCGGCAATCAGAATTATGAGGCGTATTCTCAGGACGGATTTATTGAAAATGGTCAGGAAATTGCTGTTGTTGCCCGAGATGATTTTAAACTAACGATTAAAAAACTATGAATATATATACTCCCTCCCTCGCTTTAGCTAGCTGGCAAATTGGTCTTGCTGCGGTACTTTTGTTGGTACTGGTGGTTCTGGTGCTGGTGATTTCCGCATTTTTTATGACATGGTTGCGGGCATTTCTCGCAGGTGCTTATGTTGGGTTTCCGACATTGATCGCAATGCGTCTGCGCGGTGTGCCAGCCTCGCTGATTGTCGATGCGCGGATTACTGCAGTCAAAGCGGGTATTTCCATTAGTGCAAATGAACTGGAAGCGCACTATCTTGCTGAAGGTAATGTGATTCAGACCGTGCAGGCTATCATTGCCGCAGACAAGGCCAACATCGGACTCGACTGGCAGCGCGCCTGTGCGATTGATCTGGCGACCAAGGGTACCGGTAAATCCGTGCTGGAAGCGGTGCGCACGTCGATCAACCCAAAGGTAATTGAGTGTCCGGCCAGTAACGGCGGGCGGACAACTATTGACGGGGTTGCCAAGGACGGCATCCAGGTCAAGGCGCGTGCGCGAGTGACAGTACGTTCCAATCTGGACAACTACGTGGGCAGCGCTTTGGAGGAAACCATTATTGCCCGTGTCGGTGAAGGCATTGTCACGACCATTGGTTCTGCGGATTCTTACAAGTCGGTTCTGGAATCGCCGGACACTATCTCCAAAGTGGTGCTGGATCGTGGTCTGGATGTGGGTACGGCATTTGAAATTCTATCCATTGATATTGCTGATGTAGATGTCGGTGAAAATATTGGTGCCAAACTTCAGGAATCGCAGGCCGAGGCAGACAAGAACGTGGCTCAGGCAAAAGCTGAAATGCGTCGTGCTGCTGCGGTTGCTCTCGAGCAGGAAATGAAGGCGAAAGTCGAAGAGATGCAGGCAAAGGTTGTCGAGGCGGAAGCTCAGGTGCCACTGGCCCTTGCGGAAGCGTTTCGTTCGGGGAATCTTGGAGTGATGGATTACTATCGCTTGAATAACATCAAGGCGGATACGGATATGCGCGATTCAATTTCCAAAGGGGAAGAGAAGAAGTAATTTGTATGAAGCGCGGGATGATCCGGAACTGATCATCCCGCACACTCGCGTGTAAGTAATGGAAAATATTATAGAAGTCATACTAACTCTGGTCTTTGGGTTTTTCTGGCTCTTTGGGGGTGCTCTTTTTAAGAGACGCGAGAACGACGAGTCCCAGCAGCCGGCTCCACCGCAGCGGAGTCGAACATCGGAAAGCGATCAGGACGCTGATTCCGAGTCGCGCCAGCAGGACATACGTGAAATGATCCGTCGCAAAATTGCGGAACGCCGTCAGCAAAGTGATTCCGGACCTGTTGTTGTGGTTCCTGAGCCCGAGCCTCAGTATCGGCAGCAATACGAATCCGTTGAGCCACAGAGGAGAGTGGACGCATCGGTCGATTCTGCGCAATCTCCGCAAGAGGCAGTCGACGAAATTGTTTCCTGGAATGCGGGAAATAATGCATATGAGCAGGAGATGCAGGCGCGGCTTCAGGAAATCGAAGCAACAAAACGGAAAGCCGAGGCTCTCAAGAAGAAAATAAAGCAGGTCAAGCAAGACCAACATGGGTCGTCTCAGGGAGATCATGCGAGTCAGGAGGGCGCCTTACTTTTTGGATCGGTTCAGTCAGCTTTGAAAAATCCGCGAGCAGTTCGTGCGGCATTTATATATAGTGAGATTCTCGGAAAGCCGGTCGGCTTGCGCACCTCCTCGGACTAATGATTAAATTTAAGATCGGTCAGCGTTGGATCAGTGAATCTGAGCCGGGGCTGGGGTTGGGTATTATCGAGTCTGTCGAAAGATACCAGATACGTCTGGCGTTTAAAGCAGCCAACGAAGTGCGCCTGTACGCACCGGATAATGCGCCGATCAAGCGGGTGGAATTTTGTGAAGGTGACACAATCTATATGCAGGACGGCACATCGCTGGTGATTGAAACCGTTCGGGAAGCGGATGGCTTGCTGACTTACATTGGAAAACATATTGAAGTCGCGGAGGCTATGGTGGCGGATTCAACCAGTTTCAGCAAGCCGGAGGATCGATTGATCGGTGGACATACCGATCCGACAGATTGTTTTGCACTGCGCTATGAAGCGATGGAGCACCAGCATTCAATGCGGAAATCTGAAATAGCGGGTTTTGCCGGAAGTCGAGTCGAATTGATTCCACATCAGTTATATATCGCTTCGAAAGTGGCCAGTCGTCACGCGCCGCGTGTGCTTCTGGCAGACGAGGTGGGGTTGGGTAAAACGATTGAGGCCTGCCTTATTTTGCACCGGCTTCACCTGACGGGTCGTGCGGAGCGCATACTGATTGTTTTGCCGGAATCGTTGGTGCATCAGTGGTTTGTCGAATTGCTACGACGGTTTAATCTTTGGTTTATACTGTTTGATCGCGAGCGTTGCGATAATGTGACTGCGTACGATTCGGAAGCAAATCCCTTTCTGGAAGAGCAACTGGTGATCTGCAGCATCGGATCGTTGCTGGAGAATGAATATCTGGCGCGGTGTGCCATTGCAGCCGAGTGGGACATGCTTGTGGTGGATGAGGCGCATCATCTGGAGTGGACACCCGAGGCAGCAAGTCCCGGCTATCAGCTTGTCGAAGCGTTGACGCAGAGAAGTCATGGGTTGTTACTGCTGACTGGTACGCCGGAGCAATTGGGAGCGGACAGTCATTTTGCACGACTGCGTTTGCTGGATCCGGATCGTTATCCTGACCTTGCGACTTTCAGGGCGGAGCAGGCAGAGTATGAGCCGGTGGCTACCGTTGCCAGACAGTTGGCCGATGGCAGTGAATTGTCGAAGAAAGACCAGGCGTTTTTGCGTTCTGTTTTTAAAGAGTTTACTGACGAAGAATTTGATGATCACTGGAAAAAGCGTGACAAGTTGCTGGATGAGTTGGTTGATCGACATGGTACGGGGCGAGTGATTTTTAGAAATACTCGTGATTCCCTGAGCGGATTTCCCGAACGCAAGGCTCTTGTAAAGATGCTGAATCTGCGCAAGACGCTTTCCAAAGAGATCATGCAGTCCCGGCTTTTGCGCGAGTTTGACCTGGATACTGGCTCCAACGAAGTCACTGACGCCGTCAAACCACTGGACTATCGACATGGCCGGCGCATGCGATGGCTGGCAAATCTGTTGCGCAAATTGGGGGAGGAAAAACTACTGTTGATTTGTCGTACCCGAGAGAAAGTACAGGCGATTTACGATGCCTTGGCTGAAGAGTTGAATGTAAAGGCGGCGGTCTTTCACGAGGGATTGACTCTCCTCCAGCGCGACCGTAATGCGGCTTGGTTTGCCGAGCCAGAGGGTGCGCGAATTCTACTGTGTTCTGAGATTGGCAGTGAAGGGCGTAATTTTCAGTTTGCGCATCATCTGGTGCTGTTTGATTTGCCGCTGAATCCCGAGTTATTGGAGCAGCGTATCGGACGTCTGGATCGGATTGGTCAGACCGAGACAATCAAGGTGCATTTGCCCTACCTGAAGCATAGTTGGACAGAGCTGCTCATGCGCTGGCATCACGAGGGCTTGAACGGTGTGGAGCATTCTTTGAAGGGGGGGTACGCGTATCTGGATAAATTTGGCGCCATCTTAAAACGGCTTGGGCCAGTCTATCACGAAAGTGATCCGGAGGTTTTGCAGGAAGCTGACAAACTGATCAAAATGAGTCGCCGATTTCGCAAAGAGCTGGAGGCTCGATTAAAGGAAGGGCAGGACAGTCTGATTGCATTAAATTCGTTTCAAGAAGATATAGCGGACGATTTGGTAGAGCAGATACGCAAACAGGATGCAGAGCAAACGCTGGATCAGTTTATGAACCGGATATACGATCACTTTGGCGTGACTGTGGAAGATTTAGATGAGCGCACGGTTTTTCTCTCGCCCGGACGATTGTTTACCGATTCTTTTCCCGGATTGCCTGAAGAAGGGATGCAGGCAACATATGAGCGAAAACGAGCGTTGGGGCGCGAGGATATCGGTTTCCTGTCTTGGGACCATCCGATGGTACGAGGCTCGATTGATCTCGTTTTAAGTACTGAAAAAGGCAACAGCGCCATGGTTGTCTGGTCGGACCCTCCTGAAAAAGCGCCGCCGATTCTGATTGAAGCGGTTTACATACTGGAAAGTATTGCCCCGGCGCGATTGCATGTAGATCGTTTCCTGCCTCCGACACCTGTGCGTGTGCTGGTCGATATGCAGGGACAAGATTACTCCCGTGAATTCAGTCATGTGCTGATAAACAGACAGACTTTCGATGAAGAGGCATTCCATCTCAGACAAAATATGGAATTGTTGCGTTCATTAGTGCCTGAGATGTTAAAATCTGCCCTGAATTATGCTAAAGAGCAAAAGTCAGAGCTGTTGAAATCGGCAATTACCGAAGCACATGAGCAACTGGATGACGAAGCAACTCGTCTTAAAGAATTGCGCAAACTGAATCCAAATGTACGACTGCAGGAAATCGAAATAGCAGAGCACATTGTAGAGGAAATCACCCGCCATATTGCTGAGGCTCACCTTCGTCTGGATAGTGTGCGTCTGGTGCTTAAGAACGGTTGAACTCTCTTGAATATTCGAAGTTCGACGTTCAAAAAAATTCCTACAAGAGTATCGGTTCAATTTCCGGCGCGTTGTGGCTTAAGGGTTGCATCGTTGTAGCTTTGAGGGGGTAGCGGTATTCTTTGCCCTGGAAATTGTGCATAATAATTTCCGTGGACGTGATTTCTTTTACATAATCCGGATTGATGGGGATTTTGCCGCCGCCGCCTGGCGCATCAATAACAAACTGGGGGATTGCATACCCGGAGGTATGTCCACGCAGTGCACGAATGATCTCAATGCCTTTCTGTACATTCGTGCGCAGATGGGAGCTTCCGTTTATCAGATCGCACTGGTATAGATAATAAGGGCGAACGCGCATCATCAGTAAACGGTGAATGAGCGATTTCATGGTGTCCGCATCATCATTTACGCCTTTAACCAGTACGGACTGGTTGCCCAGCGGCACCCCGGCAAATGCAAGCCGCTGACAGGCATCGTGTAGTTCCACGCTGCACTCATTTGGATGGTTGGTGTGAATGTTCAACCAGATCGGGCCGTGCTTTTTGAAAATCTCACACAGTTCGGGTGTAATGCGTTGTGGCAGAAAAACCGGAATTCGCGAACCAATGCGGATAAATTCGACATGGGGAATTTCACGCAACTCGCGCAGCAAATAATCAAGTTTGCTGTCCGACAGAAGCAAGGGGTCGCCACCGCTCAACAGTACGTCACGGATTTCCGGATGCGAGCGGATGTAGTCAATCCCGCTTTCGATTTGCGGGTGAAAATTGTAATCCTGTGCATTGGATACAAGTCGGCTGCGCGTACAGTAACGGCAGTAGGCAGCACAGCGATCCGTTACAAGAAACAGTACACGATCCGGATAGCGGTGCACAATCCCGTCAGTAGTCTTGTCGATCTCCTCACCCAAAGGATCGAGGTGCTCTTCAGGTGAAACATTTATTTCATTTACTCGAGGTACTACCTGTTTGCGTAATGGGTCGCTTGGATCATTTGGATCAATTAGATTGAAGAAGTAGGGGGTAATTGCCAGGGCGAGTTTGTTTTTGGTTAAATTGCACCCTGCGCGTTCTTCAGGCGTCAGATGCAGATAAGTTTCAAGCTGTTCCGGACGTGTGATTCGATTCCTGAGTTGCCAATTCCAGTCGAGCCATTGCTCGGATGGCACTTCAGACCAATGGCCCTGGCCGCTGAACCAGTTAGTGATGGAATCTTTTGGGTACATTTAGAAAGAATTAAAAATTGAAAACCGAAAGCTTGCATGTGCGCAAATTCTTTCTTTGTTCAATGGGACACAATGGCAAAATTAACTCACCCAGGACTACTCGCATTTGAAGATGGTACGGTTTTTTACGGTCGCGCATTTGGAGCATTGGCAACCAGTGTTGGAGAAGTGTGTTTTAATACAAGTATGACCGGCTATCAGGAGATCTTAACCGACCCTTCCTATTTTTCGCAGATTGTAACCATGACGGCAGTTCAGGTCGGCAACTACGGGATCAGCCTGGAAGATGTCGAGTCCGACGGTCCCAAGGTTCGAGGATTTGTCGTGCGGGAGATCAGCCCAGTCTCCAGCAATTGGCGGAGCCATCAGTCAATCCAGGATTATCTGGCTGAAGCAGGCATTCCGGGTCTTGAAGGTGTCGATACGCGTGCCATTACCAAGAAACTGCGTGTAACCGGAGCGCTGAACGCGTGTATCAGCACCGAGGGCATTTCCAAGGAAGAAGCCGTTGAGCGTGCCAGAGCATTTGAGGGGCTGCTGGGTGTGGACTTTGTGAAAGAAGTCACCGTCGGAGAATCCTACGTCTGGGATCCGGACGCTCGGCAATCGATACCATTTAGTGTGCCCGGGACTCAGCTTTCCAAAACGGCGCCACGTGAGAAACGTTACAAAATTGCGGCTCTCGACTTTGGCGCAAAGCTTTCGATTTATCGCAAGCTGCATCAGCATGGCTTTGACGTGCAGGTGTTCCCGGCAGCAACTACAGCAGACCAGATCAAGGAATTTGGCCCGGACGGCGTGTTTCTTTCCAACGGCCCCGGCGACCCTGGAGCAGTGGACTATGCACACAAAACGGTACGTGAACTGATTGAGCGCTACCCAACCTTTGGCATTTGTTTGGGGCACCAGATCATTACCCATGCACTGGGCGCAAAAACCTTTAAGCTCAAATTCGGTCATCGCGGTGGAAACCAGCCGGTCAAGAATCTGGAAACCGGTAAAGTGTCCATTACCTCTCAGAATCACGGCTTTGCCTCCACCTGTGATGAATTGGAAAAAGTCGGTGCAATCGTGACCGAGGTCAACTTGAATGATAATACCGTCGAAGGTCTGCGTTTGAAAGATCGACCTGTTTTCTCCGTTCAGTATCACCCCGAAGCTGCTCCCGGCCCCAATGACGCCGATGCTTTGTTCAACGATTTTTATAAATTGGTGGCCGCAAATGCGGATTAAATAATCCTTATAGTCGATCCGTGTTTAAGGCACAGTTTTATTAATTGCCGGTGTGGCTACATTGGCGCTGAGCCATTCAGTGAATTTGTGTGCGGAGGCCAAGGCTGTTTGTATCGGGTATCCGCCGGCGCGACGGACGTACTCGGTTTCGGAGTGCTCAAAGGTGTTGACGACGACTTTTACGGGGTGGTTTTTAAGGTAATCAAGAGCAATGTGAGCATCGTGGGCCTGACGCATTGAGCAGATGACCACCCGAGCCTGCTTGCAGTTGGTTTGCCGTAGTAGTCGTCTGTTGGAGATACTGCCCTGGAAGCAGGGGGTTCCTTGTTCGATCAGTTTTCGAATGACTGCGGCATCTTCATCAATGACAACAACATCAAGCCCATGCTCATGCAAAAAGTGCAAGGTCTGTGGCCCTGCTCGTCCATAGCCGAGCATGACGGCATGGTCTTTGTAATGGGCGCAGGCTTTTTCGCCTTTGCGGTAGCGCGGGTGCAGCCGTATGAGCGCCCAGCGCACTTTTTCCTGTGCGATAAATGGTGTGAGTGTCATTGTGCTTACCGTGATCAGCGCGAGCATTGAGAAGAGGTCTTCGGTAATCAGACCGGAGACCATACCACTGTAGGCAAGCAAGAGTGAGAATTCACTGGTCTGGGAAAGCAGTAGTCCGGTTTCAATCGACGTACGTGTTGAGTAGCCAACCATTTCCGAAACGATGGTCACCAGGAAGACCGTGACAGCGATGAGCACTGCGATGAAGATCAGGCTGTGTTCAATCAGTTGCAAGTCTGGCATTGTGATGATGGCGCCGATACTGATAAAAAACAGGGCCAGGAAGAAGCTGGACAGTGAGCCCAGCATACCACGAACCAGGCCGTTCATCGGAAATGCAGAAAGGGCAAATCCGGCAAAGAAGGCGCCTACGAGAAAGGGCAGGCCCAGGAGGTAGGCGGTTCCGGAAAAAGCAAATAACATCCCGAGAGCGCCGAGCATCAGTTCTTCTTCATCCAGACTCAACTGCCTGGTTACCCATGGGATGAGCTTTCTATGAACCGTAAGGGCGACGAAGCCCAGAGCAATGGCGCCAAGCAGGCTGCTGATGATTGACAGGAACCCCTCCGGATAGCTTAGCAGGACAATCATCAACACAATGATGAACACGTCCTGAACCAGTAGCACACCAAGCACCAGACGTCCAAAAGGTTCAAACATCTGACGGCGTTGCTGGAGCTGTCGGACGACAACCAGAGTTGAACTGGCCGAAAGTGCAAACCCGAGGTACAACGCAGTCGTCAGCTCGTAGTGTAGAAAAATAGCCGTGCAGGTGCCGGTGACTCCGAGAGCTACAAATTGTGATGTCGCCACGATAAGGACGCCTCGGGTATTTCCACGCATCCGTTGCAGACTCAGATCGGCGCCGGTTGTAAATACCAGCATCGCAAGCCCGATTTCGATCATTTCACCTAATAGCGATTCAGATATCGGGCTGCCCGATTGTTCGGCGAGCGCTCGGAGACCCGCACCTGATAGCATCAGCAATGGGATTGGCGGCAGGCGAAGCAGCCTGGACAGTCCGAAAGCAATTGCAGCAGCAATTAGAAGCAGGGCAAATCCACTCATGTGACGAGTATGCCCTTCCTTTCCATCAGGCTGTGCTGTTCCAAAACACCATCGACTGAAGGCATCAGCAGATAAGCGGTATCCAGATCGAGTAGATCATTAACTACCGAAACATTAAAAGCATGGATTGCACAGGGCACCTTCAGGGAGCGGCAACGATAGGCGAGTAACTGATTCGTATCTTCGATCTGCAGCGCCGAGACAACCAGCTTGGCATTGCGCAGGCCGATTTCTTCAATCACGGACTGGTACTCGATATTGCCGATAAGTGTATCGGCTGTACCCAGTTCTTTGAGTTTTTCCGGGTCCGTATCAATTGCAAAGACGCGCTCGCCACGTTGGGTCAATCGTTTGACGATCTCACGTCCCAGAGCATTCATACCAATCACAACCACATGTCCCTTACAGATTTTCAGACTTTCAGGATCTGCTTCCTGCTTGGCTTTGAATAGAGCCAGTAACCCTGATTTATGGATCTGATTGTAAAGGGGTTCACTGTACTGGACAAGATAGGCCGAAGTGGCAATTGTAAGCAAGCCGGTCATTCCGCCAAGGGCAACTATATCGCCGCTGACCAGGCCTTTTGCGGCACCCAGCGCTAACAGGATAAATGCGAACTCACTGATCTGTGCAGTGGCTACGGCTGCCTGAAAAGCGGTGTATTCGCTGTAGCGCATCCTGGTAAGTACGCTGAATACAATGAGCGGCTTGATAAGCATTACAAAGCAACTTAGGCCGATTGCGTAAGGCAGAATGGCTGCCAGATTACCCAGATCCATTTTGATTCCCAGTGTGACTAGAAAAACTGCGATAAAAAAAGTCATCAACGGATGCAGGCGACGATGCAGGTCTTCGTGGATGGGTAGCTGGGCAATGGCAATACCTGCGAGAAAGGCACCGATCTCGACCGAAAGGTGAAACTGATGCGCGATTAAAACGATGACAAAACACCAGCACAGCGTCCAGATGAAAACCGTATCGGGTGAGCGTGCAGCCCAGGCAAAAGGACGCGGCAACAGATAGCGGGCGGCAATCAGGACACTTGCGAGCAGCACAGCCATGCCGCCAAAGGCCTGACTGAGGTTGCGCAGCATCTCCAGCGGAGCGACTGATTCAACGCCATCGAAACTACTCAGCACGGTCAGCGCCGCAATGACAACAATGTCCTGGGCGAGAAAAAGCGCGACCGAGATGCGTGCATACAGGCGTTGCATGACACCTTTCTGGTCGAGCAGTTTTATAACGACAACAGTGCTGCTGAAGGTAACTGTTGCGCCGAGAAAGAGCGCTTCCAGAGGGCCAAACCCCATGAGCTGCGCTACCAGATACCCACCTGCCGCAGTAAGGATTACCTGCAGGCCGCCAAGTATTAGCGCGACTCGGCCCAAATCTCGTACCTTTTCAAGGCTCAGCTCCAGTCCGACCAGAAAGAGAAGCAGGGCAATTCCCAACTCGGAAATCAACTCAAGGGAATGATCCAGCTCCACAAAATTGAGAATCGGGCCGAGAGCAACACCTGCCAAAATGTAGCAGACGATTGTCGGCATGCGAACCAGCTTGCCTGCAAAGGCAAAAACGGCGGCAGTAATAACGATAAATCCTAAATCGAGAAGTAGTTGAAGGTCGTTGGCTGCCATTTAAAAGAGAAGTTGGAAGCTAAAAGTTGGCAGTTAATTACTGATTAGCAACACACAGTTTGGTTTATCTCCTTCATTCGGATGTAATTGCTGATGTCAAACGTGTACCTCACCCAAGAATTGAGGCTTGCTGTATTGCGTTCTGATCATGATCTTGATTCGGCAGTTATCACTACTAATCAACATAAATTAACTTTAGAACTAGATGATTACTAAATGTATATGGATTCACTCATATACAAATTTACCAAAGTAAACGATTAAGACAGATGGAGATTTCAGAAGCCTATGCTCGTGAACTGGAAAAGCAGCAGCAGCGCAAAGCAGCGCTGAAGGCAGAATGCAGCGCTGCGCTGGAAAGTGTTGACCGCATCTTATTTGAGGCAGGTTGTGGTCACGGTCACTGGCTGACAAGTTATGCCGAACAAAATCCGGATACGACCTGTGTTGGGATTGATTTGATCGCAGGTCGAATCCGTAAGGCCATTCAAAAGCGGGATAAGCGCAGACTGGGTAATTTACACTTCTTCAAAGCGGAACTAACTGAGTTTCTGGAAATACTGCCGGAGACCATGCGCTTTGATACAACGATGCTTCTGTTTCCGGACCCATGGCCAAAGGCGAGGCACCATCGCCGGCGGATGGTGCAGACTTCTTTTCTGGACGTGGTAGCAGATCGCACGGATCCGGGAGGGTGCTTTTGCTTCCGCTCGGACGATGTTTCCTACTATGAGTGGACCGTGGAGCATCTGGAATCACATCCAAAATGGAAGATTGAGTCTTCTGCAGTGTGGCCGTACGAAACGGAAACCTACTTCCAGGAAATGATGGATTCGTATCAATCCGTGATTGCTCGACGCTTGGAGTGATTGCGTGAATTCAAATCGTGTTCGACAATTCGGTAAATTTGTCTGATTTGAATAGCATGTCTGTTTCAACCAAGAAAATTCTCCTGGGCGTAAATGTGGATCATTGTGCGACAGTGCGTCAGGCGCGGTACCGTGATCATGCCCTAGATTATGGAAATGAAGTCGAGCCCGATCCAGTTGATTTTGCACTGCGTTGCGAAGCTGCCGGCGCTGATGGTATTACCATTCACCTGCGTGAAGATCGTCGACATGTCCAGGAGAGTGATGTGTACCGAGTGCGGGAACAGATCCATACGCGTCTGAATCTGGAAATGGCCTGTACGCCGGAAATGATTGAGTTTGCCCTGAAGATCAAGCCGGACTCGGTTTGTCTGGTGCCTGAAAATCGTGAAGAGGTGACGACAGAAGGCGGGCTGGATATTGTCGGTCAGAAAAGCCGTGTCAGCGAAGTTGTTTCAGCAATGGCAGAAGCCGATATTATGGTAAGTCTGTTTATCGATCCGAATCCTGCGCAAATCGAGGCATCTGCCGAATTGAAGGCACCCTGGATCGAGTTGCATACGGGAGCCTTTGCAAATGCTTATTATTCCGGTGATCGCGGAGTCAGCGAACTGTCAAGCCTGCAGCAGGGAGCCGAGCTGGCTCACAAATCGGGCATGGTTGTAAATGCCGGCCATGGCATCAATTACACAAATATCGTTGAAGTTCTGAAGATACCGCATCTGCACGAATTGAACATTGGCCATTCCATCGTAAGCCGGGCTCTGTTTGTCGGAATTGAAAACGCTGTTCGCGAGATGAAGGCCCACCTAGTGTGATTCTTGTGCGGACACCGATAAAAAGTATCCGGGATTTGAGATTTGAAATCACAGTTATCTCACAGGATTTATAACACTCCATCGATGATTTAATTTTCGCCTTATGTGAGTAAGGTGGGTTAATATAAGTCATAATGTTCAATTAAAGCATTAGATTCTCTTCATAAAACTTGTTGACTTTATGCATTCCGGGGAAACCCTGATATGCATGATCTTAATGAGAAAACCATCTACTAATACTCAACACCTATATAAAATCGGAGCAGTCTCCAGCATCACCGGTTTAACTACCCACTCTATTCGTGCATGGGAAAATCGATACGATTTGAAACTTGCCAAGCGTTCCAAGGGAGGTACCCGGCTTTATACCGATAAGGATATTGTTTTGCTCTCCCTACTCAGGGATTTGACAAGAAAAGGAGACGCTATTGGTGAACTTGCCGGTTTATCAGAGGAAGAATTAAGAGAACGGCTAAAGTATTATGGCCCAAGTTCTGACTCAGAGGTTCATTCCCAATCCACTGCTGAAGCAGCACCTTATAGAGAATCAAAACCTTCCGAAAAATCAGCGGATGATTCCAGCAAAGTGATTCAAGCGATGGTCTTGAGTGATACTTTGGCAGAGTATTTTGATAATGATGTTTTTAAGGGGCTTTCATGGCGAGTGCACTGCAAAGCATCCATACCTGAAGATGCTTTAGCACAATTGGACTCCGAAGATGCCGATATTCTACTGGTGCATGTCCAAGCATTAGGCAAGGATCCGATTGCATTTCTGAAGCAATGGAATGAGAAAACGCAATATGCTCCGACCATCGTGTTTTATGACCTTAGCAACAGCGCCCTTTTTGTAGAGTTGATGAAGTTAGGCGCAAAAATGGTAAAATGGCCGGTCGATCTCGCGGTTCTCTCACAGATGATCATGGATTATTCCAGACTCTATCGTTTGAATGGAATGAAGACATTAAACAAAGCAATCGATACAGGAGCATCTCACGATATTTCCAAACGGTTGTTTTCCAGTGCGCAATTGATGAAGCTATGTCAGGTTTCCACCCAAATTGATTGTGATTACCTGAAAAACATTTCTTTTATCTTATCCGAAATTGACAGTCTGGAGGATTACTTTAACAACCTTTCCGATAGTTCAGAAGAGGATACAACGCTTCATTTAGAATTGCATCAAAAGACGGCTAACGCGCGTGCCTTATTCGAATCAATGTTGATGGCAGTGAGTTCCCATAAGAAACTGGAAGGCGCTCCTTTCGTAATGGGGAATGCGCAATAGCGCAAATAGGTTTTTGTCTCAACAGCTGCCCTGTTCGACGATCTCATCGCGATACCGGGCTATCACTCTGTCGGTAAAAGATTCTTAGGGACGGACAGGATATTATTCCCGGTTTTCGTTCGACACTCTGATCTAATGTTTGTCCGATACGGTACCAACGTCCTCAAGACATGAAAGAAACACCTTCAGGGTATTCAATTCTCAGTTGTAAAGAAGCTGCTGAGTTCGAAGCTGCTATTCTCAGGGACGAAGCTGCGGAATGGGCTGCCATGCAAAAGGCAGGCGCTGGCATCGCAAGGGAATTGTGCCGTGATTATCGAGAGTTGTCTCCGTTGCCGGAAACCTTAAACATATTGGCTTTAATCGGTAAAGGCAACAATGGCGGGGATGCACTTATTGCCTGTAATCAGCTTCTGGACGAGTTCCCCGGTTCGCGAATAACACTGCTTTTTACTGCTGATGCCAACAAATTAAGACCACTTCTATCGCGAGCGTATGAGCCTCTCAAAGGCCGTGTTACGCATCATCGGATCGAAGCAGGAATGGATGAGGCAGCCATTGATCGTATTCTTGATCGGGAAGCAGCGAGCGAGCATGGATTTGATCTGTGTATTGACGGTTTACTGGGCATGTCGTTTCGTCCGCCCGTTCGTGAACCAATGGATACGTTGATCAAAGCCGTGAATTCGTTTGACCGGATCAAACTGCGGGCGGCGGTGGATCTGCCCAGTGGCAGGGGCGACCATTCAGATAAGCTTTTTTTTCGGGCGGATTTCACTTATGCAACCGGTATTCCGAAGAAAGCTTTGTTCAATGAAAGCGTTGATTGCGGACGTATACGAGTGATCGATCTGGGGTTTCAAAGAACGTCTGAGTGTGCTGCCTTTAGCGCTAAAGAGACAGTACTTGCAGACGATGCACTCCGGCCGCTGAGAGCGCTGCGTCCGTCAAATGCCAATAAATATACATACGGGCATGTTTTTATCGTTGGTGGTTCTGCCTCTATGCCAGGCGCTTTGTTGATGGCGGTACAGGCTGCCGTGCGATCAGGTGTTGGTCTGGTCACCGCGTTTGCTCCGTCATCCGTATCTGCATCGCTTGCAGCTCAGGTGCCGGAAGCAATGTGGGTGCCTTGGCCGGAAAAGGATGACGGCACACTGGACGCAGCGGCGATTCAACTGCTGCTCGGGCGCGTAGAACGCGCAACTGCCGTCTTGATTGGTCCGGGCATGGGAAAGGAGGAAAGCGCCGAACTGGTTGCTCGAGCGATCATTGAACAGGTCAAACTACCGATCGTGCTGGATGCAGATGCGCTGCGCTCTGAAGTGATCGAGTCTGTCGCCAAACGGCAAAAGTCCGGATCAGACCCTGTAATTCTGACACCGCACACGGGGGAATTTACGCGCATGGCAAAGCTCGCAAAAAAAGAGTTGTCGAACGAAACATTGAGAGCGTTTTGTCAGGAATTCCAAGTAACAACCGTTCTCAAAGGACCCCTTACGCGCATTTGTGACGGCGATACGGTTCGTTACAGTACTTTTGGTGGCCCCGTTCTCTCACGCGGTGGCAGTGGCGATCTTCTGGCCGGTTTGATTGGCGGTATGATTGCGCAGAGACGTTTTGACGTACCTGCGGCGCTTTCATTTGGCGTTGTCCTGCATGGACTTGCGGCAGAGAGGCTTGCACAGGAAAAAGGGCAAGTATGCGTGCATACTACGCAATTACTGGATTACTTGCCGGATGTTTTGCGATTGAGCAGTTAAGAATGGGATTATCACTTACGGGTCTCTTGGTTTCACCTGAAGCTGGAAGAATTTTTGTGGAACTTCGTCTACAGTAGTCTCCGTGCGGTAGGTAGCTCTTTCTGTGCCATCGTTAAGGTCGTTGGAATCACCCACCTGATTGACCGGTTCATCCATCCAATCGGTTGCTGTGTTTGCCAGATCGGTTTTACTTCTTAGATGATAGTCAAGAAAAGGCGTGTGGTGTACCCCACCCAGAATTTCAGATAAAGGATGCGGCGATGCTTTTCGACGGGTGAAACTGTAGTTTAAGTAATTTTCCTGAGAATCGGAATCTTGATAGGTGTCAACTTGTGGCTGGCGTCCCTGATTGCCTTTCCAGGGGTCGCTGCCCAAGGCATATTCAAGTAGGTTAGGGCAATCGTCTAAATCCGGGTCATCCTGAAACTTACTAATGGTATTATCAGGAAGTGTTTGTCTTTCGCCAAAATTTTCAACTCGCCATCTTTCCCAGGATGCGGGATGATCGATCGCTCTGACAATGACATGAGCCTGCGAATCGTTGTCGGGCTTATTGTTCTGGTCCGGCAAAAAATTATTTCTCAGATAGAGGTTGATGTGTAGCTTGAGTTCATCACCGGATTCGGGGATGGAGCTTCCCTGATAAGTCCAGATTTCTGAAAGCAGTGCCGCTTCATCGGGCGGGCTCACTGAGTGCCCACGCCAGCTTTTGAAAATGATGCGGTCATTCTGCCAATCGATTTGACAGGTAATCTTACCGCTGGCATCTGCCGGATTATCCAGGTTGAGTTCAAACCGATTTAGACTTTCATTGTTGGCAGGTTGGACAACATACTGAAATCGTCCCAGTCCATAGGGGGCGTTTGCTGGCCAATTTGAAAATTCAATATCTATTTCTCGTGTATCATCGGAGTAGAAGAACGGGGAAAAGACGACCTGGGGATCCAGTTGATCAAGCCGGGTGCCGCTACCTCCTTCCAAATAAAAGCGGTAGATGCCTCTGGGCATTGAATTGACGGTTAATAGCTCTGCACTCGACCAGATGCCATTTGTCTGCTGGATTTTTAAATGTAATCCTCCTTCGGCATCGACCGATACGTTGTCACTGTAAAAATAGTTGTTTCCGGGGGGGATCGCCGTTGTCAACGGGTTCGACTCTTTGACCTTCCACTGGAGTCCGGAAAAAGTCAGATCTTTGTTGTGATTCACATATCTGTCAGCATGGATGGCCCAGGTGACCGTGTTTCCTGTTGGAGTTTTTGTGCCGTCGGGTTCTTCAGTGTATCCCGTTGCAGTTACCTGAACGGTTTCGACAAAACCATCAATGGTTCCAAAATCAAAAGACGTATCCCACTCAAAGGCAAAAAAGTCGCCCTGGGATGTGGCTTCTGTGATGGGCATGTAGACCGGAGTGCCTTCATTGTTTTGCCAACAGACTCCATCAATTGCGACGTCTTCTGTATTCGCCAGGACTTTAAATGACTTCGTATTCGCGGGATTTACGGACATTTCTGCGGAATATGGCGCAGCGCGGGTCAATAGTGGCTCCTGAACAAGGACGCTCCAGGTAAATGTACTGTCATTCAAGAAATCATCGTAAGCCAATACAGTTAAATCAAATCTTCCGGCGCTTTCGAAACGATATGCAAAGTGATCTTCGTTTGGAGAGCCGAAAGCCACATTTAAGGTGTTGACTCCATGAGCGCGCAAAGGTGTTTCAAATCCCTCTACATACCATTCGATTGCTTGTAAATTGTCCTCGGGGTCGGTTGTATTAAGATTTAGCAAGACGCGGTCACCAATGCCTACATTTATTTCAGCGTTTGCAGGTTCAGGTGTCAAATCCGGTGGAGTCTGATCAGGCGTTCCGGTTACATTGACAAAGAAGTCAACTGTGACAGCCGGGCACGGAGTTGGGCCAGGCTCAGCAGCATAAAACGTGGCTGTAATTTTGATCGGATTATTTTCAGGCGTTACTTCATCAAAGGTCTGCTCGAATGCAAAAAGGCCTCCTTCTGTCGTGTTTGCAGGGGCATCGGAAATGGGAGTATTTGTTTGCTCCGGGGCTTCCGGGGGCGCTGCCGGATTTTTACCATCACCCGTCCACCACCACCATACTAAAACAGCAATGGGTTGATCATTGTTGGGAACCTCGCTGTTATACCATTCGGATACAAGCTTGTCATCGTCCGCGTCCAGCGAAATTAAGGCGCTGACTTCAAAAATGAGCGTAGTATCTGCGGGTACCGTGTAGGTGTTATTGCTTCCTTCGTCAGGTGTGAGTAAAACTTGGTTTTGATCTTTTACTGCAAAAGCCGAAGGAGCCGCAGTTATAGAGGCGTTTGCTTCATGAATGCCACCGGCAGTTATCGCGAAAAATGTAATTACAGGAGTGAATATAAAGTGAGGTATCTTAAGCATAAGGGAAAATTTAGTTTGTCTTAGTTGTTGGGCAGGATCCATTTAATTGATTGAATCGTATTAAAAAAACTTTATCAGCAATAAGTAAAGAAGCGTTGTGCCTTTACGTAAACGTTACAAATCTCGTTTTGACTTGGTATTATTTTGTGTGCGAGAAAATAGTTTTGAAGCTTTGCTATGCATGCGGATATCTTCCACCACAAGAAATTCTTAACCGTTGGCATTTTTTAAAAATGAAAGGAAAGGTTTTGCGCCGGGCATTTGGCATTTATCTGTTATTGTTAGTTGCTTCATGGTTGCTTGAAAAGGATCTATCGTCACCACTTCCACGCGAAGATGGTTGGAAGGAAGTTTGGATCGGACTTTCAACTGAGGATGGAGCCAAAGAGGTTCCATTGCGTTACCGAAAGCGTCCGGGTGTGGACAATCGCTTGTCTCCGGTTCTGCTGATTCACGGAAGTCCGATGGCATCCGATAGTTTTGCTCGGCTTTTACAGGAGTTGCCCCTCGATCGAACTTACCTGATCCCTGATTTGCCGGGTTTCGGACATTCAAAATACGGTTTTGCCGATTATTCATTCGATGGGCATGCCGATGCGTTAAAACAGTTGCTCAGAGCCGAGGGATTGAAATCGATTCATTTGGTGGCTTACGGCCAGGGTGGCGGACCGGCGCTTAAATTGCTGTCTTCGGCATCTGACCAAATCTTGTCGCTGACGCTTTTTTCTAGTATCGGAGTACTGGAGCATGAATTGACCGGTGATTACTTTCTGAATCGACTGCTTTACGGCGGGCAATTGCTTTTTTTTAAGTTAATTGATTGGGGGACGCCTCATTTTGGCCTGCTTGATAAGTGTTTGCTCAATCCGCGTTATGCGGAAAATTTTTATTACAGCGACATGCGTCCTCTCCGGTCGATTATGGAAAGAGTCGAAGCGCCGGTGCTCATTTTGCACAGTCAATCGGATTGGCTGGTCCCGAAATCAGCAGCCCTTGAGCATTTCAGGATACTGCCGCAAAGTTCGATTGATTGGGGCAAGGGTGGGCACATGATGCTGATGTCGCATCCTGAACAGGCAGGCGATCGACTGACGGACTTTTTTGCTTCAGTCGAGAATGGCAATGCCCCAAAACGTGCTCAGGCAGATGCTGCCCGTTTACTGGAAGCGATGAGAGACCCGCAAACGGTCGAACGTGCACCGACAACTTTATGGATTACGCTGATAGCACTCGGCCTGGGAACCTTGATCAATGAAGATTTAACCTGCATCGTTGCGGGGTTGCTGGCAGCGCGGGGACTTTTGTCACTGTATTTGGCGGTGGCTGCATGTTTTCTGGGGACTTGGATTGGTGATATGTTACTTTACGCGACAGGTCGTTATAGTAGCGGGAAATTACTTGCTCGTTGGCCTTTCAAAAAAATGATTGCATCAACAACTCTCGAATCGACTCGAGTCTGGCTGAACCATCATGGAGGTCTGGCCGTCATGATCTCCCGTTTTATGCCGGGCACGCGGTTGCCACTGTATCTCACTGCCGGGCTGGTTCGGATGAATGTGTTGAAAATGATGTTCTGGGTCACGTTTGCCGGTTTGCTTTGGACGTTGCCGATCGTGACGCTGGCTGCTTATTTCGGGCAGGGGTTCTCCGAATGGCTGATCAAAAATGGTAAGTGGATGCTGCCGGGCGTGATGTTCTTTTTCATCCTCTCCTTTTTTCTGTCGAGGATGATTGAGGCTTTGTTGACCTTTGAAGGCAGGCGTAAACTGTTTGCCGATTTTCAACGGTTGAAGCGTTGGGAGTTTTGGCCACGCTATGTCTTTTACATTCCGGTGATTTTTGTGCTGGCATGGAAATTTCTCCGAAGCGGTAATCCGTTGGCATTCACTGCGTGCAACCCGGGTATGTCTCACAGTGGGTTGATGGGTGAATCCAAGACGGCTATTTTAGATCATTTGAAGCCTTCCGGTTGTGTCCCGGAGTATTTGCTGATTCCGGGAGGGGCAGACGGGCGGCTAAAATGCGTTCAAGATTGGATGCATGCAGCAGCTTTGTCGTTCCCGGTGGTCATGAAGCCCGATCAGGGTAAACGTGGTAAGGATGTGAAGATTTTGAGTGATGAAGTCACAATGGAGGCTGAGCTGCAAAAACGTAAGTGCGATACGATTGTGCAGAAGTATATGAGTGGCCTTGAATTTGGTATTTTTTACTTGCGGCATCCGAATGACACAAAGGGCTCAATTGTTTCGTTGAGCCGGAAATTGATGATCTCGGTTGAAGGTGACGGGAGCAGTACGCTCGAAGAGTTAATCCTGGATGACTCCCGGGCAGTTTTGTCTTACCGATACTTTTTTCGAGAGTTTAAAAATCGACTTTTCGAGATTCCCGAGGCTGGCAAGCGTGTGGTACTCGCCAAGCTTGGAAACCACTGCCGCGGAGCATTGTTTTTAGATGGCAGGGATTTAATCACTCCCGAACTGGAGGCAGAGGTCGACCGAATTGCAAGACAGTTTGATGGTTTTTACCTGGGCCGATTTGATATCCGCTGTCCATCGGAGTCGGATCTGAAACGTGGTGTTCATTTAAGTGTATTGGACTTGAATGGAATTACGTCCGAACCGATCCATATCTACCATCCGCATACATCCCTTGGAATAGCCTTGAAAACGGTTATCAAACAGTGGAAGAGAGCACATAAAATCGGACTGATTAACATTAGTAGAGGTGCATCCGTATCATCGGTTCGAGAGGTTCTTAAATTTTTGGGAAAACACTACTGAGGTTAAGTTTTGCTTAAGTAATTCAGTCCTGTCAGCAGACCAATCTCGCATCGTAGCCATCCTTGATAAGTTCTATGCGTTACCCAGTTTCATCCATCCCCGGGAACGCCGAGCCCCAGCTCGGCACAGCTGCTCCGCGCGGCACAGCCCCAGCTCGGCACAGCGCACCCTGCCACATTGTGATCAGATGGGACTACTGCAATTTATCACTTTTCGCCTGGCGGACAGTTTGCCACAGGATAAATTGCAACAGCTGAAAGAAGAGTTGAAGGAGATGGAAGAGACCGAGCTAGTCAATGCAAGATCACGCGCCAAGACTTCTGAAAAGCATTTGCACCTTGTCGCCCACCGGCTCGCATGATCCTAGTTTTGGTAGTAGAGGTCGATGAGATTTTGTAAAGTTTTGTTTCACAAGGTATTGTAGGGCTACGAAGGCGCGCCCTTTGGCGCGTTGAGTCAGCTTCTCAATGCCTTGTGAAACAAAAGATTATGAAAGATCGTGATCTCTACTGCCGAATCTAGGATGATTATTCTCACCGTTGTGCGCCAAGCAAAGGGTGGCGTCTCTTGCCGGGTGAAAGTCCCGGTCATATAAAGTTAAAACCAAACAGTATGTATCGAGTCTTGCGATGAAGTTAGCTAAGCCATTGAAAGTAGGTGGATCGCCTTTAACGATCGTAACCGGAAGCTCCTTGTTGAGTGGAAGGATGGCGAAACAGCTTC
>CAZTSB010000056.1:0-9659 GCA_964616435.1 uncultured Puniceicoccaceae bacterium
GAACATCTCCGCGAGATACTCCACCGTAGGGTGGGAGATGGCGTGCTCACACGCCTGATAAATAAATGGCTAAAAGCCGGAGTCTGGGAAGAGGGGCGTGTACACGTACCCGAAACCGGCAGTCCGCAGGGTGGCGTTATCAGCCCCCTGCTCAGCAATGTGTACCTGCACAGCGTACTGGACGACTGGTATGTCAACGACATCGAACCGCATATGGAAGGCAAATCCTTTCTGGTGCGTTACTGCGATGACTTCGTAATGGGATTCTCCAGCCAAAGCGATGCAGAGCGAACGCTGGAAGCATTGAAAGCACGCTTTGCATCCTATGGACTGGAAATCCATCCACAGAAAACGCGACTGGTAAGGTTCAAACGGCCGAGCAAGTACGCGAAAGACCAAGAGCCCAAAGCCGCGAGCTTTGACTTCCTGGGATTCAGGCATTACTGGGGCAAATCACTCAAAGGCAACAATGTGGTGCAGCGTAAAACCTGCGGTAAAGGGTTGCGTCGATCGTTAAAAGCGATCAAAGAATGGGGCCGGAAACACCGACACCTGCCATTGAGGAAGCAACAGGAACAGATCAACGGGAAACTGACTGGACACTATGGATACTACGGAATAACCGGAAATATCCGCAGCCTAAACCGACTGCGTTGGGAAGTGCAAAAACACTGGCGCAGATGGCTGGGTCGTCGAACCCGAAAGGGGCGGGCAAACTGGACTGCGTTTAACGCACTCCTGCGCAACTTCCCGTTGGTCTATCCGAAGATTGTTCACAGCTATAAAACTCTCAGCGAATCCATAATCTGAGGAACCGTGTGCGTTAATCGCACTCGCAAGGGCCTGTAGGAGTGCAGCCGAGCAATCGGCTGCACGACCTAGACCTCATAAACAATGTAGCCACGGTATTTTTGTTTACACTGCTTGAGTCTACTATTTTCTGCTGGGAGCGCCGACGTCCAGCAATACTCAAGTAGTACGTAACAGCAGCCAAAGATTGAAAATCATGCAAATCCTGACCGAATAAATTCTTCCCGACTAAGTAGGAATGTCACATCGCTCCCTACTGGAAACGATACATTCACCCGACTAAATTGAAATACGTCTGGCTCAGCGGGCTATTATGCTTTTTCAACCAGGCCGGCTTTGATTGCCTTTACGGATACCCACATGCGTTTTACCTGACCGCTTTTCATTCGGACGCGGATGCGCTGCAAGTTCGGGCGAAAACGCCGACGTGTGTTTTTGACAAGGCTGGTGCCGATGCCACCGCTTTTCTTCGTGAGACCTTTTCGTGTGATACGACCTCCTTTTACTGGTCGTTTTCCGGTGATTGCACAAATACGAGACATGATATTTTAATTAAAGTAAAAACTTGCAAAGAAGAGGATTTGAAGTGTTTATCAAGTCTTTTTTTGAAATTATTACCTTATTTACAACCTCAACAATATACTTATGGAAAAAAGCTTAAACCTAACAAACTACTTATTAGTAATCCTGGCCTTATTTGTAACGCATGTTACGTATGCGGAAGATCTGGAAACGATGATGTTACTCGACAGTTGGAAAGAACTGGCCAAGACGCGGACACAAAAAGCAGGTAAGCAGATTCATGACGAGGCATTAGCTCAGGCGACCACCACAATGATGAACAAAGATCCTGAAGCTGCTGCACGAATTCTTTTTAAGGCAGCTGAATATTGCCGTGATTTAAATGATGTAAAGCATGCGATTACACTTTTCGACTTAGTCATCGAATTAAGTCCTGAAGATCCGCACTATCGACGGGTCTATGGTGATTACCTGATTGGCTATCGAGGACTTGAGGAACAGGCATGGGCACAGTTGTATAAAGCCCGGAAACTGGCAGAGCAGTATCCGGATAGAGTGGATGGCGATTTTGCTAAAACACTCAATCGATCCATTCATATTTTCCGTAGGGATACACGGGACGGAGTGCTTACATTTGAACGCAACCGTTCGGATGGCGCGCTTATTTATGAAGGTGAGAATTTAACAATCACTGGTGGGCTGGATACAATTTATGGAAAATTGGCTAAAGATCCGTTGGATATGACTACGGATTACTACAGGGCAGTGAGTTTTTACAATTCGCAAGGTTATCTTGGAGATCTCCCTAATAACGATCTGAGCGCGCTTGATAGAAAGCTGGATAGACAAGTCGAGGTTTCGGAAACACTTGCCAGTTTTCTTTTTAGAACATCCAATGCCAGTCTTCCTGTTCTTCGGCTAAGTTATTCCAATCTGTATGCATTTGAGAGTACGCTGAATTTCGACGGACTGGACGATCCTTATGACAGGGTAGATGATAGCTTAACTGCGGAATTGGAAAAAACGATCGTTCTCGCGAATGACCTGTTTCTGGAAGCAGATGTCGCACTAGAATACCTAAATCGGCAACTCCGTAATAGCTCTCCGTTCGGTGATATTGAAGATCATGCCCTAGATCTTGTAGCGGGTTTAAATTTCAGAAAGGAATGGGGAACCAGTGATGGAGTCGTGACTTTGAATGTTGGAGGCACTTACGGCAAGAACTTGTACGATTTTGAAGCTTATCCGACAAATCAACAGGCAATTACCCTTCGTAATTTCAGTTTCATTGAAGAACCTGCTAATAATGCTACTAGGGAACGTTTCAGAGGCCGTCGTACTCGTAGTCAGGCAATAGGTGTTATTCGAGATGAACGACGAGAAGGTTCACCGGATGCAGCTGAAGAGAACTGGCGTTTCTTTGTTTCCAATGAAGAACTGGGTCTTGCAGATGGCAAATGGGATCTCTACACTACTTACACCTATCGTGAGCGTATTCTTTCGGACGTAAATTATGGCGATGGCTCGTACTCCGTTCATACTTTCAGCGTTGAGCCAATTTTTGTGCCCGTATTTGATCTGTACGAGAATGATTTTGTAGACGGCTGGGAGTTTGTAACCGTAGGTTTTCCGGTGCAGTTTGATAAAGACGATGGACCCTTTGATGCTGCTAGCGGTGGCATTACCTGTAGTGGACAGTATGTTGTCTCTCAGGCAAAGCTAACAATCGGTATTTCCGCTGGTGTCGAGTACGTCGTTTACACAGAGGTCGATGAAGAAGACTTAGGCGGTTTTATCCGTCTTTCGATCTTTTAACCGGTACGCAGTCCCCATAGCACCTGGAAGCGTTGGCCCATGTGCGTAGGGTGTATCAGTTCCATCAGCATTTGCTTTGCAGGGCTGAAACTCCCTGCGGCATTCTGGACAATTGCTTCGGCGGCAGGCTGGGCACGCTTTACAAAGAAGGCTTCCTGTGATTCCAGTGTTACTGATTGAAGACCGGCCTGGTTAAAGAGTTCAACCAGCGGGTCCCAGCAAAGGTCGCAGGTGATGTCCTTTGCTCCCGGTGAGTCGAGCAGGTCATTGCCCTGTGTGTGTTGGTGATATGTGCGTGCGGTTCCGGCCGGGCAGGCAGTTGTCAGCGTCTGCCAGGATTTACCGTAGTCAAAAAGCAGGATCAGTCCTGTCCAGTCCTGAGCCAGTAGATTCTTAACTGCGGTTTCTGCAAGTAGCGGAAGGTCGATCTGGTAGTCTTCGGGTGCCTGCTCCGGTAAGCGGTCGCTGATTGCTGCCACTTCAGGAGTCAGGGTATCCATAAGAGTTTCGTTCAGTTTCAGGGCGGTATCCATATGGACACCGCGTTCACGCCAGTGTCCGTTTTTAAAGACCAGGCGGTGAAAGGGTAATGCATCCAGCCATTCATTGGCAAAAATGACAATCGGGCCGTCGGCCTGGATCGATTCTCCGTGTCTAATTACGCGGCTGGTCGAGAACGGATGTGTCTCCAAATGGCGAAGCAATTCAGCGTCCGGCTCAGCGGCAATTTCGATAAAGGTTGATTTTGCTGCGATGTCTTTGCCGAGGAGGTCACATGCTGCTGTTGTGACCAGTTGAGAAAAGACCTGGCCGAGACTCTCCGCAGTGTAGAAATCTGTATTTTTGTTGCGTCCAACACGCTGTTGATCGCGTTTGTAATAGCCACAGCCATCCGCGTACAAGACCAGGTCGGTATAGTCGCGGTAGCTGATCGGGCCGTTGGAGCAGGCTTCTTTGATACGGTCCAACAATTTTTCGGCAACTGCATTCATGTCGTTTGATCAATTGAGTCATTGCCTGTGGGTCGAGCTTATTTTGAACTGCGCCATCGAATCAGTATATTTAAAAATCAATGTTGGAAGTTGGAAGTTCGATGTTCAAAGTTCCCAATAATGATCTTGGGAATTGAAAGTTCTTGTGACGAGTCAGCGCTGGCGCTCTTTGCTGCTGGTAGGGGCATTGTGGGGGAATGGGTGCATAGTCAGATTCGCTTGCATGAAGAATATGGAGGTGTTGTGCCGGATCTTGCCAGTCGTGAGCATTTGCAAAACTTTCTTCCACTGCTTGAAGTATCCGGAATACTCGAACAGAGGTCGGAAATCCAACAGATTGCAGTGACCCAGGGCCCCGGGCTTGCCGGTTGTCTGGCGCTGGGAATTGCCTTCGCCAAGAGCCTGGCGTTTGCCTGGGAGATACCTGTCTGCGGTGTAAATCATTTGAACGGTCATGCCTACTCACCGTTTATCAGGTTGCACGAGTCAGCGCCGGAGGAATTTCCGGATGCTTTTGAAGCGTTGTTACCGCACCTTGGACTGATCGTTTCCGGAGGGAACACAATTCTGTTTGAAATCGATCGGGGAAAGCAAATTAAGGTTCTGGCTGAGACCGTTGATGATGCTGCCGGTGAGGCTCTTGACAAAGGCGCCAAGCTTCTCGGATTGCCCTATCCGGGCGGACCGCGAGTTGAACAGCTTGCCGTAAACGGCGACCCTGGAGTATTTGATTTTCCCCGAGCTATTGCGCCACGCAATGAGCGGCGTTTCAGTTTTTCCGGTTTGAAGACCAGCCTGCGCTACCGAATCGAGAAGATGGATGATGCTGCTCTAGAGCAGGCATTGCCCGATATCTGTGCTTCGTACCAGGGTGCGGTGGTTGATCAGCTATGCGGAAAGACGAAGCATATTCTGGAGGTGAAATCTTACAGCAGTCTTGGTCTTTCCGGTGGAGTCGCCAACAACAAGGTGCTTCGAGCCGCCATAAACGAGTTGGCAGATCGCTATGAAATTCCCTATTACATTGCAGAGCCAAAGCACACCGGCGACAATGCCGCGATGATCGCCTTTGCCGCACATGTGGACCCTGCGTCAACCTGCACGTCGGCGATCAGCATTAAACCTGCGTTGCGGTTGGGGCTGGATGAACTTTGAATGACTGCGTTTGTTTGCATAAAGGAGTGTTTGCTTAACGTTAAAATAGTCCAATGGATCAGTTCTTAAATATTTTTAGACTCAATTCGTTGATACATTTGAAATGCTTCCGATTTCCAGTGCACAGGGTTAGGTCGTTTTCGACTGCTGTCGCAGCGATAATTGCATCACCTGCACGCACACCATGCGACAACGAATACTCTTCAATGTAGATAGCTGCGCGATGTCCTATATTTTGGGAGACCGGTAAGGTTTCAAAACTGAATTTCTTCAGAAAGTTTTTAATGTATCGATGCTCTTCTTTATTTCTAGCGCACTGTAATAGTTCCATGTAGGACTGGATTGACAGGTATCTTTCAGTAATACCAAATCTAAGAAGGTCTGAAATATTTACTCATTATCCAAATCCAAATCCTCATCGAAATCGCAATCGATTTGGATTTCGATGAGGATTTCGACAAACGAGTGAAACCATCAAACCTTTTGAGAAATGGTATAACATCGTCAATAAGCTTTGCCGCTTTTCGATTGCCGCGTTGGACCCAGATCAAAATGTCTGTGTCAAAAATCATTGATATCTGCCGGATCGCAACTCTTCGATTACATTATCCACGGAATGACTGCTGTGACTCTTTGATCCAAAAAAAGGATGGTCTTCAACTTTCAGGGTGGTGGTTCTTTTTTTCGGAGGCACGATTTTACCTTTTTCTTTACCGCGATACAAAATCGAGACTTCCTCATTTCGATCCAATGCCTTTAGAACGTCGTTCATTTTGTATCTGAGATCTACTATGGAAGCTTTCATTTGTATACTTAAACTATGCATTAAATGCTTTGTCAAGTAAGTCATGATTACTCGTTATTAAGCGTAGTTTTGTCTGTATTTTTATGCATGGATATTCATTCTTTGATTTTACTCTCAATTAAGAAGCCCCCTGGCGGGTTTCAACATTCTAACAGCGTACTATCAAATGGACAAAGATACACACGGTTTCTCAACCCAATCCATTCATGCAGGCACCGAGCCTGACCCTTCGACCGGCGCCCGAGTGACGCCGATTTACCAGACCGCTTCCTATGTGTTCAGAGACACGGAACATGCGGCCAACCTTTTTGCGCTGAAGGAACTGGGCTATATCTACTCTCGGTTGACCAATCCGACCGTTGGCACGCTTGAAAACAAGCTGGCTGCACTGGAGGGTGGAGCGGGCGCTACCTGTACTTCCTGCGGACATGCTGCACAGTTGCTGACCTTTTTCACACTGATGCGGCCAGGGGATGAGTTTGTTGCCGCTAATAAATTGTATGGTGGATCCATCAATCAGTTTACCAACAGCTTTCCACGCTCTTTTGGCTGGAAGTGTACGTTCGTCGATCCGGACTCGATTGATGCGTTCGAAAAGGCGATTACGCCAAAAACCAAAGCAATCTTTGTGGAGAGTCTTGCTAATCCGGGCGGCGTCATTGTCGATCTTGAAGCGATTGCAAAGGTTGCTGAGAAGGCTGGAATTCCCTTGATCGTCGACAATACCATGGCGACTTCATATCTTTGCCGTCCTTTTGAATACGGTGCCAGTCTGGTAGTCTATTCAACGACCAAGTTCATGGCCGGCCACGGTAATTCATTGGGCGGTGCGGTGATTGACAGCGGTCGTTTCGACTGGTCTGCCAATGGCAAATATCCGGCTTTGAGTGAGCCGGAGCCGGGTTATCACGGGCTTAAATTTCACGAAACCTTCGGAGAACTGGCATTTACTTTTTATGCACATGCCGTCGGACTTCGCGATCTGGGGCCGAATCAGCAGCCGACCAATGCCTGGCTGACTTCACTGGGGATGGAAACGCTTTCATTGCGGATGCAAAAACACAGCGATAATGCGCTCAAAGTGGCTGAGTATCTTGAGAAACACGATGGTGTGGAGTGGGTCAATTATGCAGGTCTGAAAAGCAGTCCTTACCGCAAGCTGCGGGAGAAATATTTACCCAAGGGTGTGGGTGCGGTCTTTACCTTTGGTGTCAAGGGAGGCTTTGAAGTTGGTAAAAGAGTCGTTGAAAATGTTAAACTCTTTAGTCACCTGGCCAACATTGGTGATACACGTTCGCTGATCATCCATCCGGCTTCGACCACACATAGTCAGCTGGATGCAGCAGAACTGGTTGCTGCCGGCGCTGGGCCTGAAGTGCTTCGTCTCTCTGTTGGCATTGAAGATGCGGAAGACCTTATCGCCGACTTGGAACAGGCGCTTGCCAGTGTGTAATGTTTGCCAATGCGGAGATTGGCGATCCCAGGTACTGTCATTGATTATTAAACTATCGTGAACTGGCAACAGACATACAGCCTTAAAGACCTTCAAGCATCGGAATTTACCGGCGCTTCGCTCGCTGTAGTCGGACATCCGATCAAGCACTCAATCAGTCCTGCGATTCACAATGCTGCACTGGCGAAATTGAGTGATGCCGACGAACGTTTCAAAGACTGGACTTACTATCGTTTTGATATCCATCCCGAGCAGTTAGCTGAAGCGCTGCCGTTGTTTCACGAACAGAGGTTTCGCGGTTTGAATCTGACGATTCCGCACAAAGTTCAGGCGCTTGATCTGATTCGGGAAATTTCACCGGAGGCAAAATCCATGGGAGCGGTCAATACTCTGGTCTGGAATGAGACTGGCTATTCCGGGTTAAATACCGACGGGTATGGACTGGAACGAGGGCTTGAAATGGATTTGAAGGTCACATTCAAAGGGACTGCTGTAATGATTCTAGGTGCCGGTGGCGCTGCACGTGCGGCTGCGGTTCAAGCGATTTTGTCCGGTTGTACACAGTTGTACATGGGCAATCGTTCCGTGGATCGGCTGCAGGCTTTAATTAGCGGACTAGAGTCGTCTGCCAATAAGGTTGAAATACAAACATTTCCGTTGACCAACTTGCCCCGGGATTTGCCTGAGTCCGGCATTGTGATCAATGCGACAGCGCTGGGCCTGAATTCCGAGGATCCGGCGCCGATTGATGTTGCCCCACTTTCCGAAGAGTGGAAGGTTTATGACATGATTTATAATCCATCGAAGACACTGCTGATGAAACAGGCAGAAGCACGCGGTCTGAGTGTTGCAAATGGCCTCTCCATGCTCGTTCACCAGGGTGCGCGGGCGCTCGAAGCCTGGACTCATGCGACAGTGAATGCGGATGTTATGATGATGGCTGCCCGTAGTACTTTAAAACTTTCCTGAGATAATGATCGAAACGCTTGCTTTTATCAATGATGAGTTCCCCTGGTTCTTCCAATTCCTGAGCTTTGTGTTTGGAGCGGTTGTTGGCAGTTTTCTGAATGTGTGCATTTACCGTATTCCGGAAGGCCGGTCGGTGGTGCATCCGGGGTCGACTTGTTCCTGTGGCAAGCCAATTGCTTGGTACGACAACATTCCGATTTTTTCCTGGTTCCTGTTGCGTGGAAGGGCGCGGTGCTGTGGAGAAAGATTCAGTATGCGTTATGCGCTGATCGAATTGCTGACGGGTGTATTGTTTTATCTGTCATGGGTTATTCATTCACCAGTGGTAGCGATTATCGGATTTCTGTTTATCGCTTTCCTGATCTGTGCTACGTTCATTGACTTTGATCACATGATCATCCCGGATCGTTTTTCGATTGGAGGGATGGTTATCGGTGTGTTGATTTCTGCTTTCTTCCCAGCGCTACACGGCCTGGAGGACATGACGCTAGTGAGCAACATCAGATCCGTTGTGATTTCGATCACGGGAGCGTTGATCGGTGCCGGGCTGGTTTATTGGATTTCGGTGCTCGGCGAGATTGCTTTTCGTAAACCGGCAATGGGCGAGGGTGATGTGAAATTTGTCGGTTTCATCGGAGCATTTTGTGGCTGGCAGGGAGCCGTTTTTTCCATGTTTGGCGGAGCGTTTATTGGGTCTGTCGTTCTATTGCCGATTTTACTGGTTGGACGTTTGTTAAACAGCCGGGGGTCGGAAACCAAAGACGCCGAGGATTCTGAGGAAACAGAAGATGAGCCGATTGCACTGGGTTCGCAGGTGCCCTTTGGCCCAATGCTGGCAGTTGGCGGGTTAGTTTATTTTCTTGGGTTTGATGGGTACGTTGATGCCTATTTTCAGGACTTTGCACTCGTGTTCACCGCCGCTCCATGAATGTTTTAACACCGAATCTAAAAGGTTATGCGGTAAGTGTCTTGCATGTATTATATGGTCTACCTTCTAAGATAGGTCGTGTCTGCCTTAGAAGGTAGACCATGTCAACCTAGCCTAGGTAGAGGGTGTCAACCTAGCCTAGGTAGAGGGTGTCAACCTAGCCTAGGTAGAGGGTGTCAACCTAGCCTAGGTAGAGGGTGTCAACCTAGC